>JAWWAE010000161.1:0-5369 GCA_033721835.1 Halofilum sp. (in: g-proteobacteria)
CGACTGGGCGCGCGGCGCGCGCGCCACCCGCGACTTGCCGCTGGGGCTGTTCGGCGCCAGCACCGGGGCCGCGGCGGCGCTGGTGGCAGCGGCGGAACGCCCCGCCGACGTGCGGGCGGTGGTCTCGCGCGGCGGCCGGCCGGATCTCGCCCGACCGGTGCTCGCAGCGGTGCGGGCACCGACGTTGCTGATCGTCGGCGGGGCGGATCACGGCGTGATCGAGCTCAACGAGCAGGCACTGTCGCAATTGCACTGCGAGAAGCGGCTCGACATCGTGCCGGGCGCGACCCATCTGTTCGAGGAGGCCGGCGCACTCGAACAGGTCGTGGCCGCGGCCGGGGACTGGTTCCTCGAATACCTCGGGCCGCCCGATCCATGAACCGCACGCGCATCTTCACGAACCGTACCGAGGCCGGCCGGCTGCTGGCGGGTGAGCTGCAGGCGCGCCACTACGCCGATCCGGTCGTGCTGGCACTGCCGCGCGGCGGCGTGCCGGTGGCGGCCGAGGTCGCCAGCGCGCTCCGCGCACCGCTGGACCTGGTATTGGTGCGCAAGATCGGCGTGCCCTACCAGCCGGAGCTGGCCCTGGCCGCGGTCGTCGACGGCGAGCAACCGGAACTGGTCATCAACGAGGACGTGCGCCGGCATGCCGGCGTCGACGACGCGGAACTCGCGGAACTCGAGGCCGCGGAGCTGCACGAACTGGAGCGCCGCCGCGCGCTCTATCTGCAGGATCGGCCGCGCGCACCGATCCGGGACCGGACGGCGATCGTCGTCGACGACGGCATCGCGACCGGCGCCACCGTCCGTGCCGCCCTGCTCGCCCTTCGCCGCGCACAGCCGGCCCGGCTCGTGCTGGCGATACCGGTGGCACCGCCGGACACCGTGCAGCGCCTGCGCGCCGAGGTGGACGAGCTCGTCTGTCTCGAGACCCCGCGCTGGTTCGGCGCCATCGGCGCCTTCTACCGGGATTTCCGGCAGACGAGCGATCGGGAGGTCATCGATCTGCTCGCACGGCACGGGCCCTGAGATCCGGGTCCGTGGTCCCGACGGGGTCGCGGGGCGTGCACGCCGGGGCCCTCACTTGACGGTGATCACCGAGCACGGCGCGCCGTGCGCGACCCGGTGGGACACGCTGCCGCCGATGGCGCCGGCAAGATCCGTGAGGCCGCGGCTGCCCATGACCACGAGATCGCTGCTCTCCCGTTCGCAGGTATCGAGGATGGACTTGACCGGGTGCCCGGTCCGGAACATCGCCCGGATCCGCTCGGCCGGGACGCCATGGCCGACCAACTCGTCGGAGGCCGCGCGGACGACGCGCTCGGCCAGAAACTCGAGCACGCGCCTGTGGCGCGCGGACGATTCCTCCGGCTGCAGCATCGCGGCCAGCTCGGCCGGCACATTGGCCACCCACGGGTATGGACCCCGGTCCGGCGGCACGGCGTGCTCGATCTCGGCCATGCGTTCCTCCTGCTCGACGTGCCGCGACTCGTCGATCACGTGAAGAATCAGGACCTCGGACTCGTACTTCGCCGCCAGGTCCCCGGCGACTCCGGCCGCCTTGACCGCGTGCGATGAGCCGTCCACCGGCAACAGGATCCGCTCGAACATCTTCTCTCCCCTGGTACACGCGAACGCGCGGCTTGCGCGCGCCCACGTCCGCGATGACTGGCGCCATGGTGAACGAGCGCGGGACCGCGCACCTTGCGGTGGATCAATCTTTCCGTCGTCGCCAACCCTCGGGAGTCCGCATCGGCCGCCGCGACCGGCGCCCTCCGCCGACACGCATCGTTGACGGGAATCAATGGCAGCCGCGATGCGCGTGCATACCCTGCAGGCGTCGATCCCGGGCATCGACGCACGGATCGGCGCGACCGGCAGGGCGCGCGATGAAGGCAAGTACGGACCGGTCCCATCGGATCAGCGGCGCACTCGAGGCGGTGGTGCGGGTCGTGCTCGACGATCCCGGGCGGACGGGGGACGCCACCCTGGCCACCGTGCGCGCCGCGCTGGCGAGCGGCCGCCTGGATGCCGCGCTCGCCCGCGCGGGCCTCGGGGCGGGTTGCCGCGAGGCGCTGCTGCGTGAGATCGACGGCCTGGTCGAGGAACACGGCGCCGGGGTCGCCGCGGTGGACCTGCTCCACTGCCGGGCGCAAGAGGCCCTTTGCGTCGTCATCCGCGACGTCGTCGCAAACTGGCACGATCCCGACCGTGCCCCCACGCTCGCCGATGTGCGCGCGGCCATCGCGGTGGGCCGAGTCTCCGCGCTGGTCGCGCGCGGCCTGCTCGATAGCGAGGGCCGGGACATGATACTCGGGGCGTTGAACGAGCTGATCCGGGTGCACGGCGCGCGGGTGTCGGCGGAACAGTGGATCGGGCCGGGCGACCCGAACCGATAGGCCGCCCCACCCCGGCCCCGGATTCCGCTTCGCTGCACCCGGGTTACAGGCGGTGGCTGAGGTCGTTGAGGTCGAAACCGGACAGCGGCCGATCGAGGCCGCGCGAGAAGCCGATGACGTTGAAGCGCTCGCCCATTTCGCCCGGCAGGGTCAGGGTCTTCACCTGCTGCGCGATCCGCAGCCGTTCGGCCTCGTCGGCCGTGGCCATCGCCTCGGCGGCGACCGCCTCGAGGCCGCTGGCAAACAGGAAGTGTGCCTGCGGGGTGAAGCCCTCCAGCTCGAGGCCGGCGCCGGTCGCGGCCTCGGTCACCGCGGTGAAGTCGACGAAGGCGGACAGGTCGGTCAGGCCGGGCCAGTCGTAGGGGTCGCCGTGCGCGCGGTGTGCGCGGGTGCAGACCAGGGTACCCCCGTCGCGCTCGGGCAGGTAGTACTCGCTGCGCACGTAACCGTAGTCGATCAGCAGCACGGCGCCGCGGTCGAGACAGTCGCCCAGCCCGGCGAACCAGCCGCTGTAGTCGAACTGCAGCTCCGAGACGTAGCCCGCGGGCAGGCGGTGACCGAGGTCCTGCTCCAGGTGCGCGACCGCGTGGGCCAGCCGGGCCGGCGCCGGCCGCCAATCGTCGACGAACCGATCTCCGTCGAGCGTTACGCAGCGCTGTTCGACCCGGTCGTCGGTACGCCGAAAGCCCTCGACGGGAAACGCGTCGAGCAGCTCGTTGGCCACGACGGCGCCGGCGAACGGCCGGGGCCACTCGTCGTGCCAGGCGCAGCGATCCAGCAGGTGCGGCACCCGGGCTTCCAGCGTCGCACGCTGCTGCGCGCGCAGCTCGGCACTGCGCTCCAGCAGGCGGTAGCGTCGCGGGAGCCGCTCGAGCCGCTCCAGCTCCGCCAGCAGCCCGGCCGCCAACCGCCCGCTGCCGGGACCCGGCTCGAACAGGTCGCCGCCGCCGAGCTCGTCCAGCACCTCGGCCAGCTGGCGGGCAACGCAGCGGGCGAACAGCGGTGACACGCCCGGCGCGGTGACGAAATCGCCCTGTTCCGGCAGCCGCGCGCCGCCGGCGGCGGCGTAGTAGCCGAGTCCCGGCGCGTACAGCGCGAGTTCCATGTAGCGCTTGAAGGGGATCGCGCCACCCGCGGCCTCGATCTCCTCGCGGATCCGCTGCTGCAGCCGCTCGCTGTGCGCGCGGGCGGCGGCCTCGGGCGGCGGCATGGGGGCGGGATCGCGGTCGGCGGACATGGCGCGGGTCGGCGGTATCTTTTACTCTGACGCGCCCTGACGGGCGGTCGGTGCGGACGGCGGGAGCCGGGCGATGGCGGAGCATAACGCGGGGCCCCTGGCGGGCCAAACGGCGCTGGTCACCGGCGGCGCGCGCCGCATCGGCGCCGCGCTGGTGCGCGCGCTGCACGGCGCCGGCGCCAACGTGGCGATCCACTGCCGCCGCTCGCGGGCCGAGGCCGAGGCGCTGGCCTCCGAGCTGGACGCGACCCGATCCGGGTCGACCCGCGTGCTGACCGGTGACCTGCTCGACCCCGCCACCTGCGAGCAGGTGGCGACCGCGGCGGCGGAGGCCTGGGATCGGCTCGACGTCGTGGTCAACAACGCATCGAGCTTCTACCCGACCCCGGTCGGCTCGATCGACGCGCAGGCGTTCGAGGACCTGATCGGCAGCAACCTGCGGGCACCGCTGTTCGTCGCCCAGGCGGCCGCGCCGGCCCTGCGCGCCCAACGCGGCTGCATCGTCAACCTGGCCGACATCCACGGCCAGCGCCCGCGCCCGGGCTACCCGGTCTACTGCGCGGCCAAGGCCGGGCTGATCATGCTCACGCGGTCGCTGGCACAGGAGCTGGCGCCGGAGGTCCGGGTCAACGCCATCGCCCCGGGCTCGATCCTGTGGCCCGAGGGCCCGAACGAGACCGATGCCGAGACCCGCGCCGCGGTGGTCGAGTCGACGCCGCTGCGCCGGCAGGGCGAGCCGGCCGACCTCGTCGCGGCCCTGCTGTACCTGGTGCGGGACGCGGGCTTCGTCACCGGGCAGGTGCTGGCCGTCGACGGCGGCCGCGGGCTCTGAGGCCGCCATGAGCCGCGACCGCGACAGCCTGCCCGCCGCGCGTCCCGACTGGTGCCTGTTCCTCGACTGCGACGGCACCCTGGTCGAGCTGCGCGATCATCCGGGCGACGTCGTCGTCCCGGAGGCGGTCATCGAACTGGTGCACGAACTGCTGGCGGTGCTCGACGGCGCGGTGGCGATCGTCAGTGGCCGCGGCGTCGACGACCTCGCGCGACTGTTCGGGGTTCCCGGGCTCGCGCTGGCGGGGATCCACGGGCTCGAGCGGCGCGATGCCGCCGGCCGCATGCATCGCGACCTCGCAGCCGAGCGGGCGCTCGATGCCGCGCGCGCGGCGGTGTCGGAGTTCGTCGCCGCGCGGCCGGGGCTGTTGCACGAGGACAAGGGCGGCGCACTGGCGGTGCATTTCCGCCGCGACCGCGCGCAGGCCGACGCCGTCCACGCCTTCCTGCGGGAACAGTGCGAGCGGCTGGACCACGATTTCCACGTGCAGTCGGGCAAGGATGTCTACGAGCTCAAGCCGTCCGGCCGCGACAAGGGCCGGGTCGTGCGCGAGTTCATGGGCGAGCCGCCGTTCGCCGGCCGCAGGCCGGTCTTCGTCGGCGACGACGACACCGACGAGCATGCATTCGAGGCGGTCAACCGGCTCGACGGGGTATCGGTACGGGTGGGACCGCCCGGCCGCGCCAGCCGCGCCCGCTACCGGCTCGAGTCGGTCGACGACGCGCTCGCCTGGCTGGGCTCGCTGCCGGCACGGATCCGCGAAGGCGACAAGGGGAACGCCGGCGCGCGTTAGAATCGCCGCGCGAACAGGAGCGCCATGACCGCCGACACCAACCCCAACGCCGCGCCGTCACTGGAGCTCGGGCTGATCGGCAACTGCCGCATCAGCGCCCTGGTCGAC
>JAWWAE010000162.1:0-5335 GCA_033721835.1 Halofilum sp. (in: g-proteobacteria)
AGCTGCGCGCGTTGCTGGCCGATCACAACCGGGACGCACTGCGCGAGTGGATGTGGGGCCGCCAGATCATCGACGTGCTGCAGGCCTGGCCGGTCGAGGGCCTGGAGCCGCAGCGGTTCGTCGAGCGGCTGCGCAGGCTGCCGCCGCGGCTGTATTCCATCGCCTCCAGCCACGCCGCCAACCCGGACGAGGTGCACCTGACCGTCGCCGGCGTGCGCTACCGGTCGCACGGGCGCGACCGCGCCGGCGTGGCCTCGACCTGGCTCGCCGACCGGGTCGACGACGACACCCCGGTCCCGGTCTACATCGACCACAACCGCAACTTCCGGCTGCCCGAGAGCGACGACACGCCGATCATCATGGTCGGTCCCGGCACCGGCGTGGCGCCGTTCCGGGCCTTCGTCGAGGAGCGCGAGGCGCGCGGTGCGCAGGGCCGCAACTGGCTGATCTTCGGTGAGCAGCGGTTCGACAGCGACTTCCTGTACCAGCGCGAGTGGCTGCGCTGGCGCGAGACCGGCGCCCTCGACCGCATCGACGTCGCCTTCTCGCGCGACCAGCCGAGCAAGGTCTACGTCCAGCACCGCATCCGCGAGCACGCCCGCGACGTCTACTCCTGGCTGCAGGAGGGCGCGCACGTGTATGTCTGCGGCGACGCCGAGCGCATGGCGCCCGACGTGCACCGGGCCCTGGTCGACGTGATCGCCGGCGAGAGCGGCCTGTCGGCCGATGACGCCAGCGCCTGGCTCGGCCAGCTGCAAAAGGAAAAGCGTTACCAGCGCGACGTGTACTGATCAGCTCGTGCGGTGCGTGCGGCAACTACGGCCTGCGCCATCGGATCGGAAATCGATCGAACCACCGAAAACACCGAAGACACCGAAAAGGAAGAAATCGGAATCGATCGACGCGACGAGGCATTGACGACGGCAATGCCTCGTCGCGCAGGGTCCAGTAACCTCCTCGTTCTTTCGGTGAATTCGGTGCTCCTTCGGTGCCTTCGGCGGTTACCCTTGACGCGGCAACATGAAACCATGACCGGCTTGCTGGATCCGAGCCGGCCCTCGTTCCCTGGAGTTCCCGAATGACCGACGTCGATCTCGACAAGCTCGACCCCGCCGAGAAGCTGAAGCACGACAGCAATTACCTGCGCGGCGACATCGAGCGCGACCTGGACGACTACGTCACCGGCGCGATCTCCGAGGGCAGTTCCAAGCTGCTCAAGTTCCACGGCAGCTACATGCAGGACAACCGCGATCTGCGTGCCGAGCGGCACAAGCAGAAGCTCGAGCCTGCCTACCAGTTCATGATCCGGCTGCGCATGCCGGGCGGGGTCTGCACCCCGCGCCAGTGGCTGGCGCTGGACGACATCGCCCGCACGTACGCCAACGGCACGCTGCGCATCACCACGCGCCAGACCTTCCAGTATCACGGCGTGATCAAGCGTGACCTGAAGACCACCATGCAGGCGATCAACGCCAGCCTGCTCGACACCATCGCCGCCTGCGGCGACGTCAATCGCAACGTCAATTGCGCGGCCAATCCGTACCTGTCGTCGCTGCACGCCGAGGTCCATGAGTGGTCGAAGCGGATCAGCGAGCACCTGCTGCCGCGCACCAACGCCTACCGCGAGATCTGGCTCGATGGCGAGAAGATCACCGAGGACGAGAGCGAGCCGATCTACGGTGACCGCTACCTGCCGCGCAAGTTCAAGATCGCGGTCGCGGTCCCGCCGACCAACGACGTCGACATCTTCGCCAATGACCTCGGCTTCATCGCCATCGCCAACGAAGACGGCGAGCTCGAGGGCTTCAACGTTACCGTCGGCGGCGGCATGGGCATGACCCACGGCGAACCGGCCACCTACCCGCGGCTGGCCGACGTCATGGCCTTCTGCCGACCCGACCAGGTGCTGGGCGTGGCCGAGCACGTGGTCACCACGCAGCGCGACTACGGCGATCGCGCCAACCGCAAGCACGCCCGGCTGAAGTACACCATCGACGACCACGGTCTCGACTGGTTCCGCGGCGAGGTCGAGCGCCGCCTCGGCGAATCGCTCGCTGAGCCGCGCGAGTACGAGTTCGAGTCGAACTCGGATCGCTACGGCTGGGTCGACGGCACGGACGGCCGCTGGCACCTGACGCTGTTCGTCGAGAACGGGCGTATCAGGGACAGCGGCGAGCGGCGGTTGATGAGCGCATTGCGGGAGGTCGCCGGCCTGCACGGCGGCGAGTTCCGGCTGACGGCCAACCAGAACGTGATGATCGCCAACGTCGATGCCGGCCAGCGCGAGCGCATCACCGCGACGCTCAGGCGCAACGGTGTCGACCCGGAGGCCGACCTGACGGCCCTGCGGCGCAGCTCCATGGCCTGCGTGGCACTGCCGACCTGCGCGCTCGCGATGGCCGAGAGCGAGCGCTACCTGCCGGAACTGCTGGGGAAGATCGAGGCCATCATGCAGGCCAACGGCCTGCGCGACGACGCCATCGTCGTGCGCATGACCGGCTGCCCGAATGGCTGCGCGCGGCCCTATCTGGGCGAGATCGGCTTCGTCGGCAAGGCACCGGGCAAGTACAACCTCTACCTCGGCGCCGGCTTCCGCGGCGACCGGCTGAACAAGCTCTACCGCGAGAACATCGGCGAGGAGACGATCCTGGCCGAGCTCGAACCGCTGATCGCGGGCTACGCGAGGGAACGCGAGGACGGCGAACGCTTCGGCGACTGGGTCATCCGCGCCGGGCACGTCAACGCGACCACCGCCGGGCGCAACTTCCACGAGCCATGATGGCGCCCGCCGGGAACGACGTCCGGCTAAAGCCGGACCCACAAAGTCCTCTGCGGCGCTCGTCGAAGCTTGCAGGTCAGGCTTCAGCCTGACAGACAACCCGGCAATGGATCCGGATCGAACTCCGGCGCGCTTCGTGCCGGCTGGTTCGCTGCGCTCACAAGCCGGCCTACGACTCGAGGCGGAGCCCATCGAAGCAGGCCGGCTTCTGCCGCAGGCAACAGCCGGCAGCCGGCCGGAAAGGACGTCCGGCTAAAGCCGGACCCACAGCCCCTGGTTCAAGGCCCATCGAAGCTTGTGGGTCAGGCTTCAGCCTGACTGGCCCTGATTGGGCGGGGCTCTGCACTCGGAGCTCGGCCGGCGCTGACCGATCCCGCCCTCGTCCGGCTGCAGCCGGACCCACAGTCCGTTCCGTCGACCTCGTCGCGGCTTGTCGGTCGGGCTCCAGCCTGACCTGCGTGGCACCGGCCCACCGCTGCGCTCAGGGTCCGGCCTACGAGGGGCGCACGCTCGACAGATGGCTGCGCACGCTGGTCACCTTGTCGGACAGCGTCTGGTCACGGTCGGTGCGCGTGCCCAGTTTCAGGCTGGTGAAGATGCGCGGCGCGCCGAGCTCGTGCACCTGCTCATGGCATAGCCGGATCGCCTCCATCACGTCTTCCCATTCACCCTCGAAGTTGGTGCCGTAGGCGTGCAGCTCGGTCTCGAAACCGGCCTCGCGCAGCACCCGCTGGCAGGCGGCGACGTAGAACGACACCGACACGCCCACGCCCAGCGGCACCACGCACAATTCGACGGATACGCGCATTCCCCTTCCTCCGCTTCCCGCTATTCGTGCCACAGATTGTAGCCGCCCGGTGGGGCACGCACCCGCCGGCGGGCGACAGCCTGCGGGTGGGGTCGTCGGGTGGATCTCGCCAGGGCGCGAAACACGCGAAGAAAAAGCAGGGTTCTCGCCGGGGAATCGCACAGAGCGTCCTCCGATCGAGACAAGGGGTCTTGCCAATTCCTTTGGCGCAGAGGACGCAGAGAAGGCAAGATCGATGAGCACATATTCTGCCGACAGATCGAAATTTGCAGCGGCGTGGGTCGGTGTTGGCGCCTGCGAATTTCGGCATTGGTGCCGCCCCCGGCGCGCCGCCAACTCCGGCCAACCGGGCGCGTCCAAACGGAATAACTCTTCTTCGGTTTTCCCTGCGTTCTCTGCGCCTCTGCGAGAGTTCCGTGTTCAAGGACGAGTTCTCGCAGCCTCCGCAGAGAACGCAGGGACGACGAAGAACCGCAGCGGCTGGACTGAAGATCATGCTGAATTCCCTTTGCGTGCTTCGCGTCTTTGCGCCTTGGCGAGAACAACGTCGAGCCCGACCCAACGCAGCCGAGGCTGGGCATGCCAGGGGGCGTGTCGGCTACAATGCGCCCCTGCCTACGACCGCCCGGAAACCGCCATGCCCCTCGCCCCGCTGCCCGACTCGGTGAACGCGCGCAAGCTGCACAAGCGGCTCAAGCGCCAGGCCGGCCAGGCCATCGCCGACTTCGGCATGATCGAGCCCGGCGACCGGGTCATGGTCTGTGTCTCCGGCGGCAAGGACTCGCACACCCTGCTCGACCTGCTGCTGGAGCTGCGCGAGCGCGCGCCGATCGATTTCGACCTGGTCGCGGTCAACATGGATCAGAAGCAGCCGGGCTTCCCGGCACAGGTGCTGCCGGACTACTTCCGCGAGCGCGGCGTCGACTGGCATGTCATCGAGCAGGACACGTATTCCACCGTCACCCGCCTGGTGCCGGAGGGCAAGACGATGTGCAGCCTGTGCTCGCGCATGCGCCGCGGCGCGCTGTACTCGTGGGCGGGCGACAACGGCATCACGAAGATCGCGCTCGGCCATCACCGCGACGACATCGTCGAGACGTTTTTCCTCAACCTGTTCCACGGTGGCCGGCTCAAGGCGATGCCGCCGAAGCTCCGCTCGGACGATGGCCGTCACCTCGTGGTGCGCCCGCTGGCCTACTGCAGCGAGCGCGACATTGCGAAGTACGCGCGCCTGCGCGGCTTCCCGATCATTCCCTGCGACCTGTGCGGCTCGCAGGACAACCTGCGGCGCCAGCAGGTCAAGCGCATGCTGGCCGAGTGGGAGCGTGAATGGCCGGGGCGCAGCGAGACCATCTTCGCCGCGCTGCAGCAGGTCGAGCCCTCGCAGCTCGCCGACCGGGCGCTGTTCGACTTCGCCGCGCTGCAGGCCGACAACGGGGACCTGAGCGACCGCGAACAGGCCGCGGCCCCGGTGCACTGGTTCGGGCACCCGCGCGCGGGCAGGGGTTGAGCGTGGACGCCGGTGAACACGACGGGCTGCTGATCGACAACCCCTGCGTGGGCATCTGCACGCTGGGCAGCGACGGCCTGTGCAAGGGCTGCCGGCGCCGCCAGCACGAGATCCGCCAGTGGTACGACCTGCCGGCGGCCGAGCGCGACGCGATCAACCGCCGCATCCTGCCCGACGCCCACCCGGCGGTGCAGGTCCGCCTCGTCGGCCACACCGACCAGCGCCAGCACCGCCGCGG
>JAWWAE010000163.1:0-5303 GCA_033721835.1 Halofilum sp. (in: g-proteobacteria)
CGAGCTGCCCAGTGGCACGCGACCGTCGCGCGAGGCCTTCCCGAGGCGCAACCGCATCCTGTCCGGCCTCGGTGTCGGCACGCTGGTGGTCGAGGCGGCCCTGCGCAGCGGTTCGCTGATCACGGCGCGGCTGGCGCTGGAACAGGGGCGCGAGCTGTTCGCGATCCCGGGCTCGATCCACAACCCCGTTGCCCGCGGCTGTCACGCCCTGCTGCGCCAGGGCGCGAAGCTGGTCGAGACCGGCGACGACGTGCTGGAGGAACTGGCGTCGCTGCTCGGGCCATTGCCCGGTCCGGCGGCCGCGGCGGCGACGGAACCGGAGGCGGAGGGCCTGACCGCCGACCCCGACTACGCCCGGCTGCTCGCCTGCCTCGACTGGGAGCCGCGCGCGATCGACGAGCTCAGCGCCTGCGCCGGGCTCGGCAGCGGCGAGACCGCCTCGATGCTGCTGCGGCTCGAACTCGAGGGCGCCATCCACGCCCTCCCCGGCGGCCTCTACCAGCGGAAATAGCCGGGCCGGCGGGATGCGCCGCCCGGCGAGAGAAAGAACGGGAACCACCGAAAACACCGAATACACCGAACAAAGACCAGGCAAGGCAGGGCCGTGCCCCAGTGGCTGCGGCCAGCCGGCCAGATACCGCAACCTTATCCCGTTGTATTTTCGGTGTTTTCGGTGCCTTCGGTGTGTTCGGTGGCCCCCCGTCGACGGGCCTGCCACGACTCGCGGCAGGACCGGACCAGCCGCCACGGGCCGGTCCGGGTCCGCGGCGACCCGCGCCGTCCCGTCGGCACCCGCGGGATTGGAAATGTGTCCGGGCGCCTCTAGACTGGCCCCGCCTCGCGCCGCCCCCCGGCGTGACCCGGACGCGCAAGCGGAAAACATGGCCAAGAACCTCGTCATCGTCGAATCCCCCGCCAAGGGCAAGACCATCAAGAAGTATCTCGGCCCCGACTACGAGGTCATGGCCTCCTACGGCCACGTGCGCGACCTGGTGCCGAAGACCGGCGCGGTCGATCCCGACAACGGCTTCGCGATGCACTACCAGGTGATCGAGCGCAACGAGCGCCACATCCAGGCGATCGAACGGGCACTCAAGAAGGCCGAACGGCTGGTGCTGGCGACCGACCCGGACCGCGAGGGCGAGGCGATCTCCTGGCACCTGACCGAGGAACTGCGCGCCCGCGGCCGGCTCGACGGCAAGGCGGTCGACCGGGTGGTGTTTCACGAGGTGACGAAGCGGGCCATCCAGGAGGCGGCCAACGATCCGCGCGGCATCTCGATGGACCTGGTCAACGCACAACAGGCCCGGCGGGCGCTCGACTACCTGGTCGGCTTCAACCTGTCGCCACTGCTGTGGAAGAAGATCCGCCAGGGACTGTCGGCTGGGCGCGTGCAGAGCCCGGCGCTGCGGATGATCACCGAGCGCGAGGCCGAGATCGAGGCGTTCGTGCCGCAGGAGTACTGGTCGGTCGAGGCGGCGCTGAGCAAGGATGACGAGCCGGTGACCGCGAAGCTCGTGCGGCTCGACGGGAAGAAGTTCGAGCAGTTCACGCTGACCGATGGCGACAGTGCGGCGGCGGCCCGCAGGCGCCTGCTCGCGGCCGCGAACGGCACGTTGCACGCGCGCTCGGTCGAGAAGAAGCAGCGCAAGCGCAACCCGGCGCCGCCGTTCACCACCTCCACGCTGCAGCAGGAGGCCTCGCGCAAGCTCGGCTTCTCCGCCTCGCGGACCATGCGCGTGGCGCAGCAGCTGTACGAGGGCATCGATACCGGCGAGGGCCAGGTCGGCCTGATCACCTACATGCGCACCGACTCGGTCACCCTGGCGAACGACGCGCTGGACGAGCTGCGCGACCTGATCGCCGAACGCTTCGGCGCCGAAAACCTGCCCGAGAAGGCGCGGCGCTACAAGACGAAGTCGAAGAACGCGCAGGAGGCGCACGAGGCGATCCGCCCGACCTCCGCGCGGCGGCACCCGGACTCGCTGCGGCGCCACCTGAGCAGCGATCAGCAGCGGCTGTACGAGCTGATCTGGAAGCGCACGGTGGCCTGCCAGATGATCCACGCGACCATGGACACGGTCGCGATCGAGCTGGTGGCGGAGAGCGAGGTCAAGGCCGAGAAGCCGCGCGACGCCTTCCGCGCGACCGGATCGGTGGTGCGCCATCCGGGCTTCATGGCGGTCTACCGCGAGGACCGCGACGACAGCAAGTCCGACCCCGATGCGGAGCGGCGCCTGCCGGAGATCGCCGAGGGTGAACGCCTGCCGCTGCACGACATCCACCTCGATCAGCATTTCACCGAGCCGCCCCCTCGCTACACCGAGGCCAGCCTGGTCAAGGCGCTGGAGGAATACGGCATCGGCCGACCGTCGACCTATGCCTCGATCATCTCGACCCTGCAGGACCGCGAGTACGTCGAGATCGAGAGCCGGCGCTTCTTCCCGACCGATGTCGGCCGCGTGGTCGCGCGCTTCCTGTCCGAGCACTTCAGCCAGTACGTCGACTACGAGTTCACCGCGCGGCTGGAGGACGAGCTGGATGCGGTCGCGCGTGGTGAGGAGGACTGGGTCCCGCTGCTGGAGCGGTTCTGGAAGCCACTGAAGGAGCGCATCGAGGACAAGGAGGCCAACGTCACGCGCGCCGAGGCGGTGCAGGCGCGCCAGCTCGGCACCGATCCCAAGTCGGGACGGCCGGTGAGCGCGCGCATGGGCCGCTACGGCCCGCTGATCCAGATCGGCACGGTCGAAGACGACGAGAAACCGCGGTTCGCCTCGCTGCGCCCCGGTCAGAAGCTCGACACCATCACGCTCGAGGAGGCGCTGCCGCTGTTCAACCTGCCACGCGACCTCGGCGAGACCGAGGACGGCGAGGAGATGCAGGCCAACATCGGCCGCTTCGGGCCCTACGTACGCTTCGGGGACCGGTTCGTCTCGATCCCGCGCGACGAGGACCCCTACACCATCACCAAGGCGCGGGCGCGCGAGCTGGTGCGCGAGAAGAAGATTGCCGACGCCAACCGCATCATCAACACCTTCGAAACCGAGGACGGCACCAGGATCCAGGTGCTGAACGGGCGCTACGGGCCGTACGTCACCGATCGCAACAAGAACGCGAGCGTGCCCAAGGACGAGGAGCCGGCAGAGCTGACGCTCGAACGCTGCCTGGAGCTGATCGCCGCCGCCCCGGAACGCCGCCGCGGGCGCAAGAAGGCGGCGGCAAAGAAGAAGGCCGCAGCCGCCACGGCGGGCAAGAAGAAGGCCGCGAAGAAGAAGTCGAAGGCCCGGGCGAAGAAGAAGGCCGGAAAGAAGAAGAGCGCGAAGAAGAAGGCCCGCGGCAAGAAGGCCGCGAAGAAGGCCACGGCGAAGAAGCGGACCGCGGCCCCGGCGAGCGGCTCGACCGATGCCGGCGGCGGGACCGCGGCCGCAGCGCCGCGAACGAGCGCCGGTCCGCGAGACTGAGCGGTGGACGCGGCCGCGCTCGCCACCGCCTGCCGGGCGCTGGCCCGGGGCGGCATCGTCGCCTACCCGACCGAGGCGGTGTTCGGCCTCGGCTGCGATCCCGCCGATGCCGCCGCCGTCGACCGCCTGCTGGCACTGAAGGGCCGCCCCTGGCAGAAGGGCCTGATCCTGATCGCCGCCGACGAGACCATGCTGCAACCCTGGATCGGGCCGCTCGACGACGACATGCGTGTACGTCTCGAGGGCAGTTGGCCCGGCCCGGCGACCTGGCTGCTGCCCGCCGCCACGGACTGTCCGCAACGGGTCCGCGGCGAGCACGAGACCATCGCGGTGCGCGTCACCGACCATCCGGTGGCGGCCGCGCTGTGCCGGGCCTGGGGCGGCGCGCTGGTCTCCACCAGCGCCAACCGGGGTGGCGGCGAACCGGCCCGCGATGCCGCGACGGTCCGGGACCTCTTCGGCGATGACATCGAGTTCGTGCTCGACGCCCCGGTCGGGGGTCTGGCCCGGCCGACCCCGATCCGGGACGCGCGCACCGGCGCCACCCTGCGGGACTGAGCATGGCAGAGACGATCCCGATCGACGCGATCCACGCCTGGCTGCAGCGGCTGCAGGACCGCATCTGCGGCGCCCTCGAGGACATCGACGGCGGCACCTTTCACGAGGATGCCTGGCAGCGGCCCGAGGGCGGGGGCGGGCGCACGCGCGTGCTGTCCGACGGCGGCGTGTTCGAGCGGGCCGGGGTCAACCTGTCGCACGTGCACGGCGAGCGACTGCCGCCCTCGGCCAGCGCCACCCGACCGGAGCTGGCCGAGCGGCCGTTCACCGCGCTGGGCCTGTCGCTGGTCGTGCACCCGCGCAATCCCTACGTGCCCACCTCGCACGCCAACATCCGCCTGTTCGTCGCCGGCGACCCCGGATCCGCGACCGCGTGGTGGTTCGGCGGCGGCATCGACCTGACGCCCTACTACCCGTTCGTCGAGGACTGCGTGCACTGGCACCGGGTATCCCGTGACGCCTGCCGCGCACTGGGCGACACCGCCTACCCGCGCTACAAGCGCTGGTGCGACGAGTATTTCCACCTGCCACACCGCGGCGAGGCGCGCGGCATCGGCGGCCTGTTCTTCGACGACCTGAACGAGCCGGACTTCGATACCTGCCACCACTTCTGGCGCGAGGTCGGCGAGGCCTGGCTCGAGGCCTACCTGCCGATCGTCGAGCGCCGCCGCGATCTCGAATGGGGCGAGCGCGAGCGCGAGTTCCAGCTCTACCGCCGCGGCCGCTACGTCGAGTTCAACCTGGTCTACGACCGCGGCACCCTGTTCGGCCTGCAGTCCGGCGGCCGCACCGAGTCGATCCTGATGTCGCTGCCACCACTGGTACGCTGGCGCTACGACTGGCGACCGGAACCGGGCACGCCCGAGGCCGAGCTGTACGAACGGTTCCTGCCGCCGCAGAACTGGCTGGGGGAAGAGGATGGAACCGCGAATGGACGCGAATGAACGCGAATGGGTGCGTCAGCGGTTGCGGCGTGTCAGAGCTTCGCTGGCATGACCTCGCAGGCGTGCGGGTGGAAACAGACGAACCACGAATGGACACGAATAAACACGAATAGAGGAACCGTAGGTGCGTTTTCGCCGCAGGCGAACGCGTACGTTTCCTTGCAAGGCGGGCGTACGCGTTTGCTCCGCAAGAGCGGACCTACGTCATCCTTGCGACCCCGTCGTTTGATTAGGGTCCATTCGTGTTCATTCGTGGTTAGATCTTGAGCCGGTCGGCAGCCACACGCCACCAGCGAAGCTATGACACGGCCGGGGGCCCGACGCGCCGCTATTCGCGTTC
>JAWWAE010000164.1:0-5299 GCA_033721835.1 Halofilum sp. (in: g-proteobacteria)
ATCGCCGCGACCCCTTCCCGTGGCAGGAACGCCGCGGCCTGCGGGTCTACCGCCATGGCCTGACCCGCGGCTGTCTGCTGCGGCCGCTCGGCAACACGATCTACTTCATGCCGCCCTACGTGATCACCGCCGACGAGATCCGCCACCTGGTGACGGTCGCGCGCGAGGGGATCGACCGGGCAACGGCCGACTAGGCGGGCGGCGCCGGTGCGAACCCCGCGCGTCCACCTGCCCCACGACCTCGCCGTCGGCCACACGCTCGAGCTGCCCGCCGCGACCGCGCATCACCTGTTGCGCGTGCTGCGCCTGCCGCCGGGTGCCGGGTTGCGCCTGTTCAACGGCGAGCCCGGCGACTGGCTCGGCGAGCTGCAGCCGCGCGGCAAGCGCGGCGCGGCGGTCACGGTCACGGCCTTCGAGCCGCGCGTGGTCGAGTCGCCGCTCGCGATCACGCTGGTGCAGGGCATCTCGCGCGGGCAGCGCATGGACTACACGCTCGAGAAGGGGACCGAGCTCGGGGTGCGCCGCGTGATCCCGGTGGTGATGGCCCGTACCCAGGCGGCGCCGGCCGGCGAGCGGATCGGGAAGAAGGCGCGCCACTGGGAAGGCGTCCTGACCGCGGCGGCCGGCCAGTGCGGGCGCACCCGGGCGCCGGAGCTGGCACCGCAACAGGCGTTTAGCGACTGGCTGCAAGCGGCCGATTGTCGCGCCCATCCCCACCTGCTGCTGGACCCGACCGCCGAGCAGGGGCCGGGCGATGTGGGCCCGACGGAACAGCTGACGCTGATCGCGGGGCCCGAGGGCGGTTTCAGCCCCGGCGAGCGGGAAGCGGCACTGGCGGCGGGCTGCACCGGGATCCGCTTCGGTCCGCGCGTGCTGCGGACCGAGACCGCGGCGGTCGCGGCGCTGGCGGTGCTGCAGGCGCTCTACGGCGATCTCGGCTGAAGCTCCACCCGGGAAGCCGGTCTGAGGAAGGTTCTCGCAGAGGCGCAGAGGGCGCGGGGAGTACAGGGCAATTCTCGGCCGGCCGGTCGGGGGTTCACCCCAGCTCAGGTCATTCCTGCGACGCCGCCCGCGCGTCGCCACTTGCCATCAGGCGGTGGCGGTCCCCTGATGAATCAGTCTCTGCGTTCTCCGCGCCTCGGCGAGAACCGCATTTTTCCGGTTCCGGCGGCGGGACTGGTCGTCAGCCCGCGTCGACCGGGGCGTAGGGGGCCAGGGCGCGGCCCAGGGCATCGAAATCGGGGATCAGGCATTCGCGGTCGCCCAGCCTGGCCCGCAGCGCGACGTATTCGCTCGGGTGGCCCGGCTCGTCGGCGGCGATCAGGCCGGTTCGGTCGACGGTCTCGGAGCGCGGCAGGCGATCAATGCGGATACCGTAGAAGGCGGGCGCGCCCTCGTGTTCGAGGCCGAACAGCACCACGAAGCGCCCTGCCGCCGGCGGCGGCTGCTCGCGCTCGCCGCAAAGCCGGTCGAAGGCGATCAGCGGGATGTCGAGTCCGCGCCAGCTGCCGCGGCCGAGGAACCAGTCGGGCGCGCCCTCCACGGACGACACGGTGTTCTGCGTGATCAGCTCGGCCACGGCGGCGTTGGGGACGACGACGGCGGGCCCGGTGACCGTCAGCACCAGGCACTTGACGCGCTCTTCCGCCATCGTCTAGCGGTCCTCCCGCGGCCGTGGCCGGGGCGACGAGCCCCGCATTCAGGCCTCCTCGGCCAGCAGCGCGCTGATGTGTTCCATCAACTCGGCTTCCTGGTACGGCTTGCCGAGGTAACGGTCGACCCCGATCTCCTCTGCACGCTGGCGGTGCTTCCTGCCGGTACGCGAGGTGATCATGATGATCGGCACACGCGCGAGGCGCTCGTCGCCGCGGACGTAGGTGGCCACCTCGTAGCCGTCCATGCGCGGCATCTCGATGTCGAGCAGAATCAGGTCCGGGACGTGCTCGCCCATCCAGGTCACGGCGTCGACGCCGTCCTTGGCGACCTCCACGTTGATCCCGTTGCGCGAGAGGATGCGCTGGGTGACCTTGCGGATGGTGATCGAGTCGTCGACGACGAGCACGGTCGGCGCCCGTTCGGGGGCCGCCTCCTCCCCGTCCCCGCCTGCATGATCCTGGTCGCGGCCGTACTCGATGCCGGTGGCGACAAAGCGGTGCTCGGTCCCGAGCAGCCCGCCCATGTCGAGGATCAGCACCACCGTCCCGTCGGCCATGATGGTCGCGCCGGAGATCGCCGGCAGCGTGTTGACCGGGGCGCCGACCGGCTTGACCACGACCTCGCGCCGCCCCAGCAGCTGGTCGACGTGCAGGGCCGCGCGTTCGTCACCGGCCCGGACCATGATCACGGGGTAGCTGATCGCCTCCTGCTCCAGCTGCGGCTCGGATACGCCCAGCAGCGAGCCGAGGTGACACACCCGGTACTCGTTGCCGCCGTAGGCGTAGCGCCTGGATGGGTCGAGGTAGTACGGCTTCAGCTCGCCCGCCGTCACCTGCGCGACGCCCTCGATCGAGGCAATCGGGATCGCGTACTCCGCGTCGCCGGCGCCAACCAGCACCGCCTGGTTGATCGCCAGCGTCACCGGCAGCCGGACCGTGAAGCGCGTGCCCGCCCCGAGCCCGGTCTGGATCCCGAGCGTGCCTCCCAGCCGGCGGATCTCGGCGTCGACCACGTCCATGCCGACACCACGGCCGGAGATCTGGGTCACCTCGTCGGCGGTCGAGAAGCCGGTCTCGAGGATCAGCTTGATGACCTCGTTGTCGTCGATCTCGTCCTCGGCGCTGATCAGGCCCTTCTCGATACCCTTCCTGCGCACCTTCGCCGGATCGATGCCGGCACCGTCGTCGGTGATGTCGATCAGGATGTCGCTGCCACCGCGGTGCAGGTCGAGCCGGATGGTGCCCTGCTCGGGCTTGCCCAGCCGCGCCCGCTCCCCCGGCGGCTCGATGCCGTGCGACACGGCGTTGCGCAGGATGTGCTCCAGTGGGGCGATCACCCGCTCCTGGACCGAGCGATCGATCTCCAGTTCACCGCCGGTCATGTTGAGCTGCACCTTCTTGCCGAGCGTGCCCGCGGTCTGGCGCACGATCCGCGCGAGCCGCGCGCGCAGCCCGTCGAATCGCACCATGCGCGTCTGCATCAAACCGTTCTGCAGGTCGGAGGACACCCGTGACTGCTGCAGCAGCAGCGTCTCGGCGTCGCGCGTCAGGTTGTCCAGGATCTCCTTGATCGAGTCGAGGTCGCCGACGCTCTCGCCGAGCGAACGCGACACCTCCTGGATGCGCGTGTAGCGGTCGAACTCCAGCGGGTCCCAGTCCTCGTCGGGCCGCTCCACCTCCTTCTGGTTGCGGTACAGGATCTGCGACTCGGTCTCGGCCTCCATCCGCCGCAACTGCTCGCGCACGCGGTTCACCGTCTGCTGGAACTCGTTCAGGTTGAACCGATATTGGGTCATCTGCTCGCCGAGGCGCGAGTGATAGATGCTGACCTCGCCGGCGAAGTTGACCAGGTTGTCCAGCAGGTCGGCCTGCACGCGGATCTGGTCACTGGCGCTCATCGGCGGCGCGGCCGCCGCATCCGGCGCATCCGACGCATCCGGCGCATCCGACGCATCGGGCGCATCCGGCGCATCCGGCGCATCCGGCGCATCCGGCGCATCATGTGCGCCCGGCGCCGCGTCCTCCGCGCTCGCCGCCGGCGCCTCGGGCCCGGGTCCCCGATCCGTCCCGGCCGGGTGGACCGGGGATCCGCCCTCGCCACTGCGCAGGGCCCGCAGGTCCGCGAGCAGCCAGTCGACCCGGGACAGCGGCCGCCCGTCGCGCGCCTGTTCCAGCATGAAGGTCAGCGAATCGACCGTCTCCTGCACGGCATCCAGCGCGGCGTCGTCGTGCGCCACGCTGCCCGCCGCGATTGCCTCGATCAGCGACTCGGCCTCATGGGTCAGGTCGGCGATGATCGGCAGACCGGACATGCGCGCACCGCCTTTCAGGGTATGCAGGGCCCGTTGCAGGTTGCCCAGCGCCTCGCGGTCCGCGGCATCCCGGCGCCAGCGCTCGACCGCCTGGTCGCAGCCCTCGAGGATCTCGTCCGCCTCCTCCAGATAGACCTCGAGCAACTCCCGATCGCCGTGCTCCTCGGTTCGCATCGCCGCGGCCGCGGCGCCCAGCTCCTCGCTGGCATCGCGCAGGCGCTGCGGCAGGTCCCCGGGATCGGGCTGCCGGCCGCCCTCCATGTCCGCCAGCATCGCCTCCAGCCGGGCAACCCCCTCGCGCAGCAGCTCGGCCGCGGGAGCCGGCAGCTGGTAGTCCCGATCCTGACAACGCCGGACGAGCTCCTGGAGCTGCGAGGCGAGGTCGGCGACGGCGTCCATCGAGGCCGTCTGCGCGCTGCCGACCAGGGTATGCAACGTCCGCAGGACGTCACGGTCGGCGCTCAGCGATTCGTCGCTGCCGGGGGCGCCGATGCGGCCACGCAACCAGCGACAGTGCTCGGCGGCCTCCGCGGCGAAGACCCGCAGCAGTTCCTCGCGGTCGTCCGCCTCGTGGTCTTCCGCCCCGGGCTCGGGCCGGGAAAGCTCGCTGGCGCCCGCGATGTCGGCTTCGTCCGGCGGTGCGGCGGCCGACCCGCTGTCCGTGGCCGCGGCCGTGGCCCCGTCGTCCCCCGCCCGCCCGGACTCGGGCGACTCGGAAGGCCCGGGCGGCGGCTCGCCCTCGCCGGCCGGCGGGCCGGCGGGCGACTCTGGCCGGTCCACACCGCCGCCGCCGCTTGGCGGCGGCTCCTCGCCGCGACTCAGGGCGTGGGCACGCGCGATCAGGTCGTCGATACCCTCGATGGGCGCGCGATTGCCCTGCAGCTGCTCGATCAATTGCGGCAGTGCGGCCGAGGCCTCGTCGAGCGTGTCGTACACCGCCGGCGTCGGCTCGATCGAGTGGTCGATCACCCGATTGAGCATGTTCTCCATCGCCCAGGAGAACTCCCCGATCAGTTCGGCACCGATCAGCCGCCCACCCCCTTTCAGCGTGTGGTAGGCGCGGCGCACGACCATCACCGCGGCCTCGTCGTCCTTCGAGGCCCGCCACCGACGCACGTTTTCGTTGATCTTGTCGAGTTCGCCGAGGGCCTCCTCGATGAAGACCTCGACGATCTCCTCGTCGACCTCCTCGCCCAGGATCGGCAACTGCGAGGAGCCGCTGGCCGCCGGGTCCACGCCCGGCGCGGCGGCGCCGACTTCGGGCTCGGGCTCGGGCTCCGGCTCCGGCTCCGGCTCCGGCTCCGGCTCCGGCTCCGGCTCCGGCTCCGGCTC
>JAWWAE010000165.1:0-5294 GCA_033721835.1 Halofilum sp. (in: g-proteobacteria)
CGGATCGCCGGCCCGGTAGTCGCGCAGGCCGGCAAAATCCTCGTCGCCGGGCGCGGCCTGGCCGCGCTGGCCGGGGGCCGCGGTGGCCGGGAGCTCGCAGCCGTGGTCGCGTGGCGTCGGGTAGACCACCGTCTCTACGCGCGGGTGCAGCCAGGACCAGACCCGGAACAGCCCCAACGGCCACTCGGTCGCCAGCCGCGAGCGGGCCGGGCGCAGCCGGCCGCGGCGCGCTGCCGGGACCGGCAGCTCGGTCGCGACCGGGGCCTCGGGGCGGGCGTGGAAGGCGCGTTCGCCGTCACCCGGGGCCGCCAGCGCCAGCGCCCAGCGGGGACGCCGGCCGCTGTCGACGTGT
The DNA here is from genome assembly GCA_033721835.1 of Halofilum sp. (in: g-proteobacteria). Lineage (GTDB taxonomy): Bacteria > Pseudomonadota > Gammaproteobacteria > XJ16 > Halofilaceae > Halofilum. The sequence goes on from JAWWAE010000165.1 coordinate 353, forward strand.
ACCGGGAAGCGGGCGGTATCGCCGGCGAACACCGCCGGGGCGGGTGCGAACACGACGCGAAGCCCCTCCAGGTTGCGGTAGGTGTGCAGCATGCCGAGCGCGCCGGCGCCGGCGAGCAGGAAGGTGACCACGAAGCCGAGGCTGGTGCCGTAGTTGAGCGAGCCCAGCAGCAGCAGGGCGAGGGTCAGGGCAAAGGTGTAGCCGAGCCGGGTGGGCAGGATGAACAGCCGCCGGCGGTGCAGCACGACCCGCGGATCCTCGGGCGGGACGCGCCGGTCGAGCCAGCGCTGGACCAGGCTGCGGCGGCGCGCGGCCAGCAGGCGGGCACCGGGCAGGCGCAGGCGCACGGCGTCGCGCTCAGTCGACCGCGACCGTGCTCAGGAGGCGGGCACTCGGCCGCTCGGCCTCGCCGCCGTCCACGTTGCGCAGGCGGTGATCGACCACGGACGGCAGCACCGCCTGGATGTCCTCGGGCAGCACGTAGTCGCGGCCGGCGAGCATCGCCCAGGCACGGGCCGCGGCCAGCAGGGCGAGCCCCGCGCGCGGCGACAGCCCGGCGACGAAGCGGTCGCCACGGCGCGAGGCCTCGAGCAGCCGCTGCACGTAGTCGAGCAGCGGCTCGGAGGCGTGGATCGCGCCCACGGCCCCCTGCAGGGCCTCGAGCTCGCGCGGCGTCATCACCGTCGGCAGCGAACGCAGCAGCTCGCGGCGGTCGTTGCCGGACAGCAGCTCGCGCTCGGCGGCGCCGTCGGGGAAGCCCAGCGAGATCGACATCAGGAATCGGTCGAGCTGGGATTCGGGCAGCGGGTAGGTGCCGGCCTGCTCGCGCGGGTTCTGGGTGGCGATGACGAAGAACGGGTGCGGCAGCTCGCGGGTCTCGCCCTCGACCGTCACCTGCTGCTCCTCCATCGCCTCGAGCAGCGCGCTCTGCGTCTTGGGCGGTGCACGATTGATCTCGTCGCCCAGCACCAGCTCGGCGAACACCGGACCGGGGTGGAAGTGGAAGGTCCCCGTCTCGCGCTGGTAGATCGAGGCGCCCAGCACGTCGGCCGGCAGCAGGTCGCTGGTGAACTGGATGCGCCGGTAGTCGAGGCGCAGCACGTGCGCCAGCGTGTGCGCGAGGGTGGTCTTGCCGACCCCCGGCACGTCCTCGATCAGCAGGTGACCGCGGGCGAGCAGGCAGGCCAACGCCAGCCGGATGCGCTCGTTCTTGCCGAGCACGATGCGCGCACAGGCGGCCTCGGCCTGTTGCAGCCGCTGTTGCAGGTCGCGGATCGCGGTCTCCGGCGTGGCGCTCATCGTCAGATGGGTCCCGGCGTGATCGTGGAGCGCGGCGGCCGCGCAAGGGACGCCCGATTAAAGCATGCGGCCAGGGCGTGCGAAACAGCGGCCATCGTACCCGGTCCGCGGCCACGGCCCGCGCCCGGGCCGACAACCGGTGCCCGGCCGGCGACCGGCGGCCGCGTCGGCGGCGGTTGCCAGGCCGCCACTCGGCGACCGATCATGCCCCAGCGTGTCCGCCATCGGGACACGGGGAGCCGGCATGGAACCAGCGGACCTTCCGAGCCTCGTCGACGCCGACTGGCTGCACGGGCGGCTGCAGGAGCCGCGGCTGCGGGTGCTCGACGCCAGCTGGCACCTGCCGGGCAGCGGCCGCGATGCCGCCGCCGAGTTCCGCGCGGCCCACATCCCCGGCGCGGCGTTCTTCGACATCGACCGCATCGCCGACCCCGAATCCCCGCTGCCGCACATGCTGCCCCCCGCGGACCGGTTCGCCGCCGCGGTCGGCGCGCTCGGCGTGGGCAGCGACGATGCCGTCGTGGTCTACGACAGCCGCGGGCTGTTCTCGGCCGCGCGTGCCTGGTGGATGTTCCGCGCCTTCGGCCACGAGCGGGTCGCGATCCTCGATGGCGGGCTGCCGGCCTGGCGCGCCCGGGACCTGCCGCTGGAGGCCGGCGCCGCCGCACCCCGACCGGGGCGGTTCCATGCCCGGCCCGACCCGGAGGCCGTCCAGGGGCTGGTCGCCCTGCGCGCGAACCTGGAGTCGGGGGCCGCGCAGGTCGTGGATGCCCGCCCGGCCGGCCGCTTCACCGGCGCCGAGCCGGAGCCGCGGCCCGGGCTGCGGCGGGGCCACATCCCCGGGGCCTCGAACGTGCCCTTCGACCGGGTCACCGACCCGGAGACCGGCCGCGTGCGCCCGCCGGCGGCCCTGCGGGAGCTGTTCGCCCACCTCGACCGGCGGCCGGTGGTCTGCAGCTGCGGCACCGGGGTCACGGCCTGCGTGCTCGCGTTCGCCCTGCACCGGCTGGGGCGCGAGGACGTCGCCGTCTACGACGGCTCGTGGACGGAGTGGGGCGGGCGCGACGACACGCCGGTTGCCACGGGCGCGGACGACGCGTGACCCCGCTAGCGGGACGGGCGGCCGCGCGCTCAGGGGTAGGGGTAGGGCGTGTGGGTGGCCGCGTACCAGATCAGCCCGAACAGCAGCAGCAGCAGTGCCGACTGGCCCGCCGCGGTCACCAGTTCGCGCAGTGTGGGCGGTGGTTTCAGCGCCGCCCGGAAGCGGCTCCCGGCCAGGCGGCCCGCGTCGTCGAGCGCGATGATCTCGCGCGCCAGGGCGACCGCCCAGAACGGGGTTCGGCCGTGGAACATGTAGGGGCCGAACGCGTCATTGAGCGCGGCGGGGCGCGGCGGGCGTCCAAACCATTCGCGGTAGGCCAGGTCGAGCAACTCGTATTCCGAGATCTCGAGGATCGCCGCGGCCTCGATCACCTGCCGCGCAGCGGGATCCAGCGGCGGGCCCGTCCTGCGCCGGGGGCGGGACTGCATGCTCTTCGCTCGGGTGGCACCGGCAACCGGCGCTGCGAGTGTAGCACCCCAGCGGCCCGGGACCGATGCCGCCCGCGGAGTATAAATTACATAAAAAAACGCCTGTATCATATTGATATACAGGCGTTTTATTCTCTGCAAATTGGTGGAGGCGGGGGGAGTTGAACCCCCGTCCGCGGATCCTCCGCCTTCGGTACTACATGCTTAGCCCCGTCTTTGCGTTTAGCCGCTCGGCCACCGACGGGCAGGTGGATCGAGCGGCGACCTCCTGTAGGGATTTAACGGCTCGGCCCGGAGGCGGCCTCACCGCGATCCCGTGTTCAGCGACCCCGGAATGACCGCCCACGGGCAGGCAATCATCCGAGGCTCACGGCTGTTTAGGCCGCGAGAGCGTAGTTGTCGTCGTTGGCAACTATGTTGATTGCAGCGTTGTTTACGAGGTCACTGCACCTCGGCATGCACCTCCGGTTTCGCGATCCACGTCGAAGCCGTATCGCCCCCGTGGAAACAACCGTCCCGAACTGCCGGACACATGATAACAGATGGGGTCGCGACGCCGCCGGATCAAGCCGTTCGCGCCCGGCCCGATCTGGCGTCGCCCGGCCCCGGGGCAGTATCATGCGCGGCTTCCCGCGGTCCCGTGACGCCAGCTGGAGTGGTCGATGCTCTGCCTCCCCGGGTGCGCAGCACTCTCCGAGTTCCGCCTGCGCAAGTACGAGGCGCTGCTCCGCGACCGGCGACCCGACCTGGAACGCGTCGAGACCTTCTTCCTGCATTTCGTCGACTGGGAGGGCGATCCGCCCGCCGCCGAGGTGCGGGCGGCGCTCGAGCGGCTGCTGGACTACGGGCCGGGCGGCGACCCGGTGGACGACACGGAAACGGTCTCGCTGGTGGTGGTGCCGCGCCCGGGTACGGTCTCGCCCTGGTCGTCGAAGGCCACCGACATCCTGCGCGACTGCGGCCTCGAGCAGGTGCGCCGGGTCGAGCGCGGGGTGGGCTGGCGGCTGGTCGCGGGCGGCCGCCGGCTGCCGCCGGACGAGGCGCGGCCGCTGGCGCCGCTGCTGCACGACCGCATGACCGAGGCGGTGCTGGACGCGGCCGACGCCGCCTCCGCCCTGTTCGCCCGCAGCGCGCCCGAGCCGCTGACGCGCATCCCGTTGCAGTCCCGGGGCCCGGTCGCGCTGACGCGCGCCAACGAGGAACTCGGCCTGGCGCTGGCCGCCGACGAGATCGAGTACCTGCTGGCGCAATACGGCGAACTCGGCCGCGACCCGACCGATGTCGAACTGATGATGTTCGCGCAGGCCAACTCGGAGCACTGCCGGCACAAGATCTTCCGCGCCAGCTGGACCATAGACGGGGAGCCGATGCAGCGCGGCCTGTTCGAGATGATCCAGGCCAGCTACCGCGCCAGCCCCGACGGCATCCTCTCCGCCTACCACGACAACGCGGCGGTGCTGGACGGGCCGCCCGGTCGCCGCCTGCTGGTCGATGCCGAGTCGCGGCGCTACCGCTGGATCGAGGAGCGGATCCCGTTCCAGATCAAGGTCGAGACCCACAATCACCCGACCGCCATCTCGCCGTTCCCCGGCGCGGCCACCGGTGCCGGCGGCGAGATCCGCGACGAGTCGGCCACCGGCACCGGCGGCCGCCCGAAGGCCGGCCTGTGCGGCTTCTCGGTGTCGAACCTGCGCATCCCCGGCGCCGAACAGCCGTGGGAGACCGATCACGGCCACCCCGACCGGCTGGCGACGCCGCTGCAGATCATGCTCGACGGCCCGGTCGGTGCGGCCGCCTTCAACAACGAGTTCGGCCGGCCGAACATCTGCGGCTACTTCCGCAGCTGGGAGCAGGCCGTGCCCGAGGGCGGTGGCACGCGGCTGCGCGGCTACCACAAGCCGATCATGATCGCCGGCGGCCTCGGCAGCATCCGCCCGGACCAGGTCGAGAAGCGGCCGCTACCGGAGCGGGCGCCGGTGATCGTGCTCGGCGGGCCGGCGATGCGGATCGGCCTCGGCGGCGGCGCGGCCTCGTCGGTCGCCAGCGGGGCCGGCGAGGCGGAACTGGACTTCGCCTCGGTGCAGCGCGGCAACCCGGAGATGCAGCGCCGGGC
>JAWWAE010000166.1:0-5277 GCA_033721835.1 Halofilum sp. (in: g-proteobacteria)
CCCGCAGGGCGTGCGCCAGGGATGGCGCGCGTCAATCCCACCCTTTCCGCCAAACAATGAAAGCCCCGCCTGGTGCGGGGCTTTGTGGGTTTGGGGGACGGGTGCGTGGACGAACCCACCGGTTCGACCAATTCGCCGGGAGCGAATTGGCACGAGCCGGCGCAGCCGGCGAGCCCGAAGGGCGCGGCCCAGGGGATGGGCCGCGTAATCCCACCCCCATATGCCATGACTACCCCACCTCGCGCGGGGCTTTCTTTCTTTGTTTCGGAGGGGGTGCGTCGACCACCCAAAGGCTCGACTCGATCGCCTGAAGCGATCGAGCAGCAGCCGGCGCCACTCGTTCGCGGGCCGCGCGGATGGCGCTCGTGGTGGCTGCGCTCGATCAGGCAGGCGCGGATGGAACCTCTCATCGGACGTGTCCGTGTAGGTGGGTAAGCAGTGGCCGGGCTGATGCCGCGGAGTCGCGGCGGCCCGCGATCGATTGCGATTGACTGCACGACCACCGAAGGAGGATTGAAATGAGCAAGCCGATGCACGAAAGACTCCGCACCTGGGGCACGAGCGCGTTGCTGGCGGCCCTGGTCGCATTGCCGGGTGCAGTAGTTGCCGAGGACCATGATGACGACGTGTCCCTGCCGAACGAAGAGTCCACGACCGCAACCGACGGCGCGGCCGATTACGGTCTCGACCAGGCCAATGCGGCCCGGGACGACGGCAAGGGCTACGGCGAGGGTCGAGCCAAGGCCGGTGGCGGCAACAGCAGCTCCGGCGGTGGCGCGGCTGCCGGTGGATCCGGCGGTGCCGGTGGATCCGGAGGTGCCGGTGGATCCGGAGGTGCCGGTGGATCCGGAGGTGCCGGCGGTGCCGGTGGTGCCGGTGGAGCTGGCGGTGCCGGCAGTCGTTGACCCGGACTGAGGTCGGCAAGTGCCGGGGGCGCGGGCCAACACGGCCCGGCAACCGGCCTCGTCGCCAACCACGAAACCCCGCCATGGAGCGGGGTTTCATTTTTTCTGCAGCAGGGGGTTTCGGAGCGTAGGACGTAGCGCGGGACGGCGCCCGCAGTCCACTGCGGTCGGCCCGGGTGGCGCGCGATTCGCCGCTCGAGCCGGGCACATCTCCACCGCGCGCACCGGAAGGTCGGCCCGGCACAGTCAGCGACCACCGACATGCCATGTCACGGTTGCGCCAATCACGGCATAATCGCCCCGTACCCGACACCTGCCCGAGCCGTGCGATTCAGTCATCGATCCAGCGACCCGCCCACGTTCCGCAGCGTCGCCAGCGCCACTGCCGTCGGTCGCGTGCGCGACCACAACGAGGACACGGTGCGGGTGAACGAGAACGCCGCACTGCTGCTGGTCGCCGACGGCATGGGCGGTCATGCCGCGGGCGAGGTCGCCAGCCGCATCGCGGCGGACATGACCGAGTCCGCCGTGGTGGCGCTGGGCAGCGGTCTCGGCGATGCGCTGGTGGAGGCGAACTCGGCGGTGCTGACCGCGGCGCGGGACGGCCGCGGCTCGCCGGGCATGGGCACGACCTGCGCCGCCTGTCGCCGGGTGGCGGACGGCCTGGAACTGGCCTGGGTCGGTGACAGCCGGGTCTATCGCCTGCGCGACGGCCATCTGCGCCGCCTCAGCCACGATCACTCCTACGTCCAGACGCTGGTCGACTCGGGCATGCTGGCCCCGGAGGACGCCGAGCGCCACCCGGAGCGCAACATCCTCTCCCTGTGCATCGGCAACGGCGAGCTGGCGCGCACCGACGTCGGCGAGACCGTGCACTCGCTGCAGCCGGGCGACCGGGTGCTGGTCTGCAGCGACGGGCTCACCGGCGAGCTGTCGGACGCCACCATCGAGGACCTGCTGGTGCGATACCCGGACGACCGCGAGGCGGTCAATGCGCTGATCGATGCGGCCCTCGACGCCGGTGGGCGCGACAACGTCACGGTGATCGTGGCGACCGCGTGATGGCCGCTGACGAGGCGCCCCCGGCGACGGGCCTGACCCGCGAGGGGGCACAGCGCGTCGACCGCTGGCTCTGGTGCGCGCGCTTCTTCAAGACCCGCTCGCTGGCGCGCCAGGCCGTCAGCGGTGGCCGGGTCGAGATCAACGCCCACACCGCCCGGCCGGCGAAGAGCGTCCGTGTCGGCGACCGTGTCTCCGTCGCCACGTCGGCGGCGCGGTTCGAGGTCCGGGTGGAGGCCCTCAACGAGCAACGGCGGCCGGCGCCGGAGGCGCGGCAGCTCTACACCGAGACCCCGGAGAGCGTCGAGGCGCGGCAGCGCGCGGCCGAGGAGCGGCGGCAGCGGCGGGCGGCGGTGCAGTTCGACCGCGCCCGGCCGGACCGGCGGGCGCGCCGGGCCTGGATCCGCTTCAGGCGCGGCGAGGATTAGTGGCGCCCCGGCCTGACGCGTTGGGTGGGACCCGCGGGCATGGTATTTTTATCGCTTTTGCGCCCGCGGAGCGTGTCCCCGCGGGCGCGGAGCCATTGCGATGAAACGCATCACCGCGATCATCAAGCCCTACAAGCTGGACGACGTCCGCGAGGCGCTCGCGGAGGCGGGCGTGAATGGCATGACCGTGACCGAGGTCAAGGGCTTCGGCCGGCAGAAGGGCCACACCGAGCTCTACCGCGGCGCCGAGTACGTGATCGACTTCCTGCCCAAGATCCGGCTCGAGATGGTTACCGCCGACGAACGGGTCGAAGCGGCGATCGAGGCGATCGCCAGGGCCGCGCACACCGGCAAGATCGGTGACGGCAAGATCTTCGTCGAGCCGGTCGACCGGGTGATCCGCATCCGCACCGGGGAGGAAGGCGATGCCGCACTCTGAGGCATCGCCCGTGGTCGAGACCGCCCCCACGGAGCGGGAACCGGGCAATCCGCGCATCGTCCCGCGTTCCGAGCACTGCATCTCCCGCAGCAACATCGACTCGCACGCGCTCAAGGTCCTGTATCGGCTGCACAAGGCCGGCTACCAGGCCTACCTCGTGGGCGGCGGCGTCCGCGACCTGCTGATCGGGTTGCAGCCGAAGGATTTCGACGTCGCCACCGACGCGACGCCGGAAGAGGTGCGCGCGCTGTTCCGCAATTGTCGCCTGATCGGGCGCCGCTTTCGCCTTGCTCACGTGGTGTTCGGCCGCAAGGTGGTCGAGGTGGCGACCTTCCGCGCCAATCACGGCGGCGAGGACGACGGCGCCGGCGAGGTGCACGCGGACGGCCGCATCCTGCGCGACAACGTGTTCGGCACCATCGAGGACGACGCCTTCCGGCGCGATTTCACGGTCAACGCGCTGTACTACGACATCGGCCGCTTCGCGCTGGTCGACTACACCGGGGCGCTGGAGGACATCGAGGCCCGCCGGCTGCGGCTGATCGGGGACCCCGCGGTCCGCTACCGAGAAGATCCGGTACGCATGCTGCGGGCGGCGCGATTCGCCGCCAAGCTCGGCTTCGAGGTCGACCCGGCGAGCGCGGAACCGATGGCCGAGCTGGGGCCGCTGCTGGCCGACGTGCCGCCCGCGCGGCTGTTCGAGGAGGTGCTGAAGCTGTTCCAGAGCGGGCACGCGGTCGCCAGCCTGGAGCAGCTGCGGCGCCACGACCTGCTGCAGTACCTGTTCCCGCGCGCCGATCGCGCGCTGAAGTCCGGCGACAGCGGCTTCGAGGCACTGCTGCGTTGCGCGCTGGCCAATACCGACCGCCGGATCGCCGAGGACCGGCCGGTGACTCCGGCCTTTGTCTATGCCGTGTTCCTCTGGCCGCACGTGCGCGCGGTGGCGGCGGAACAGGTCGAGGCCGGTGAGCCGCCCGTGCCGGCCTGGCAGCACGCGGCCAGCGAGGCACTCGATGCCCAGCAGGCCGCGACGGCCCTGCCCAAGCGCTTCGCCGGGCCGGCGCGCGAGATCTGGACCTTGCAGCCGAAACTCGAGCGCTATACCGGCAAGCGCGCCCGCCGGCTGCTCGGCCATCCCCGGCTGCGCGCCGGCTGGGACTTCCTGTGCCTGCGGCGCGATTCCGGCGAGGACCTGGACGCGCTGTGCGAGCAGTGGCGGCAGTGGATGGAGGCCGAGCCGGAGCGGGCGGCGCCGTCCGAGGCGCCCGCCCCGCGGAAACGACGCCGGCGGCGGGGCGGTCGCCGCCGTCGCGGCGGCGGGGGCGGCAACGAATGAGCGCGGCGACGCGCGCCTGGGTCGGTCTGGGGAGCAATCTCGGCAATCCGGCGCGGCAGGTCCGTGGCGCCCTCGATGCGCTTGCGGCGCTGCCGGAGACGCGGCTCGAGGCCCGCTCGCGGCTCTACGGCAGCCGACCGATGGGCCCGCCGGATCAGCCCGATTACGTCAACGCCGTGGCGCGGCTGGTCACGGCGCTGGCGCCGCACGCGCTGCTCGACGCCCTGCAGGCGATCGAGGCGCGGGCGGGGCGCGAGCGCGGAGGCAGCCGCTGGGGACCGCGCACGCTCGACCTCGACCTGCTGCTGCACGACGACACCCGCTGTGCCGACGCGCGCCTGTCCCTGCCGCATCCCGGGATCGGCGAGCGCGCCTTCGTGCTGGTGCCGCTGGCCGAGCTCGACCCGGAGCTGTCGATTCCCGGGTTCGATGCCCCGGTCGCGAGCCTCGCGCAGCGGATCGACCGCTCCGGGCTGTGGCTGCTGGAGCGGCAGGCCTCGTGAGCGGCGGCGGACGCCTGATCGCCGTCGAGGGCCCGATCGGCGTCGGCAAGACGACCCTGGCGCGGCGGCTGGCCGACTCGCTCGGCGGCACGCTGCTGCTGGAGCAGGCGGAGGCGAATCCGTTTCTCGAGCGCTTCTACCGGCAGCCGCGGGAGGCGGCGCTGTCGACCCAGCTGCACTTCCTGCTGCAGCGCGCCGAGCAGATGCGCGGTCTGGCCCAGAGCGACCTGTTCGATTCGGTCCGCATCACCGATTTCGTGATGGAGAAGGACCGGCTGTTTGCCGAGGTGAACCTGGACGCCGACGAGTTCGCGCTCTACTGCCAGGTCTACGACCACCTCGTCGTCGAGGGCCCGCGCCCGGACCTGGTCATCTACCTGCAGGCGCCGGTGAAGGTGTTGCAGGAACGGATCGACCGCCGCGGCATCGACTACGAGCGCCACATGGGGGCCGGCTACCTGCAGGCCCTGTGCGACGCCTATACCCGCTTCTTCCACGAGTACGATGCCGCCCCGCTGCTGATCGTCAACGCCACCGAGATCAACCTGGCCGAGAACGAGGCGGACTACGCCGAGCTGCTCGAACAGATCCGCCGCACCCGCAGCGG
>JAWWAE010000167.1:0-5180 GCA_033721835.1 Halofilum sp. (in: g-proteobacteria)
CCAGTCTTCATGTGTAACCACAAAATCGACACAAAATGAACGAAAAATGGTCCTGCGTCTTCGTTCAGCGGTGAACCGCGCTCAGGCCAGATCTTGTGTCCATCATGTGTTCATTTCGCGGTTCCATTCACCAGTTCACTGCGTGTCATTCCGCGCCAGCGAAGCGCTGACACGCTCCACGAACTGACGCGCCAAATATATTCGCGTCCATTCGCGTCCATTGGCGGTTCCAATCCACTGCCCCTACAGAATATACCGCGACAGGTCGTCGTCGCCGACCAGCTCGCCCAGGCGTTCGTCCACATAGGTCGCGTCGATGGTGATCGGGCCACTGCGGTCCGGGGCCTCGTAGGACAGCAGCTCGAGCAGCCGCTCCATCAGCGTGTGCAGGCGGCGCGCGCCGATGTTCTCGGTACGCTCATTGACCTGCCAGGCAACCTCTGCGATGCGCCGGACCGCGTCGTCGGTGAACTCGAGCTCGACACCCTCGGTGGCCATCAGCGCCCGGTACTGGGTCACCAGCGAGGCGTCCGGCTCGGTCAGGATGCGCACGAAATCGTTGGTGGTCAGCGCCGCCAGCTCGACCCGGATGGGCAGCCGCCCCTGCAGCTCGGGAATCAGGTCGGACGGCCGCGCCACGTGGAACGCACCCGATGCGATGAAGAGGATATGGTCGGTACGCACGTGTCCGTACTTGGTCGACACGGTCGAGCCCTCGACCAGCGGCAGCAGGTCGCGCTGCACGCCCTCGCGCGAGACCTCGCCACTGCCCTGCTGGTCCGAGCGGCGAGTGATCTTGTCGACCTCGTCGAGGAACACGATGCCGTTGTTCTCGACGGCGTCGATCGCGCTGGCCTTCAGCTCCTCCTCGTCGACCAGCTTCTCGGCCTCTTCGTCGATCAGCAGTCGCCAGGCCTCGGCCACGCTCATTCGCCGGCTGCGCGTCTTCTGCCGCCCGAGCTGCTGGAACATGCCCTGCAGCTGCTGGGTCATCTCCTCCATGCCGGGCGGCGCCATGATGTCGATGCCCATGCCGCCGCCGCTCAGCTCGACCTCGATCTCGCGCTCGTCAAGCTCGCCGGCGCGCAGCTTGCGGCGAAACTTCTCGCGCGTCTCCGACGACTGCTGCGGCTGGTCCTGCTCCCAGCCGCGCTGCTGGCGCGGCTGCGGCAGCAGCGCGTCGAGCACCCGCTCCTCGGCCGCCGACTCGGCCCGCGGCCGCATGCGGGCGACCTCGCGCTCGCGCGTCTCCTTCAGCGCGACGTCGACCAGGTCGCGCACGATCGACTCGACGTCGCGGCCGACGTAGCCGACCTCGGTGAACTTGCTGGCCTCGATCTTGACGAAGGGCGCCTGCGCCAGCCGCGCCAGCCGGCGCGCGATCTCCGTCTTGCCGACCCCGGTCGGCCCGATCATGAGGATGTTCTTGGGGGTGATCTCCTGGCGCAGCGGCTCGGCGACCTGCTGCCGGCGCCAGCGGTTGCGCAGCGCCACCGCAACGGCGCGCTTGGCGTCGTCCTGCCCGACGATGTGCTTGTCGAGCTCGGCGACGATCTCCTTTGGGGTCATGGTGGACATGGGGCGGCGGTGCCTCGCGGCCGTGCCGGCACCCGGACCAGCGGCCGGGCACCCGGATCAGAGCGTCTCGATCGAGCGCTGGTGATTGGTGTAGATGCAGATGTCGGCGGCGATCTTCAATGCCTGCTCGCAGACCGTGGCCGCATCCAGCTCGGTGTGGTCCAGCAGCGCCAGCGCAGCGGCCTTCGCATAGGGCCCGCCCGAGCCCATCGCGATCAGCCCGTTCTCGGGCTCGATCACGTCGCCATTGCCGGAGATCATCAGCGACTGCTCGCGGTCGGCGACGGCGAGCAGCGCCTCCAGCCGCCGCAGCAGGCGGTCGGTGCGCCAGTCCTTCGCCAGCTCGACCGCGGCCCGCGTGAGCTGGCCGCTGTGCTCCTCCAGCTTGGCCTCGAAGCGCTCGAACAGGGTGAAGGCATCGGCGGTGCCCCCGGCGAATCCGGCCAGCACCCGGTCGCGGTAGAGCCGCCGGACCTTGCGCGCGTTGCCCTTCATGACCGTCTCGCCGAGCGTGACCTGGCCGTCGCCGCCGAGGGCGACGGAATCACCACGACGGACGCAGACGATGGTGGTGGCATGCATGACGGCCGGGTCCCATACGAGGCGGTCCGGCAGTCTACACGAATCGCCCCGCGACGCGGCAGGGCGACGGCCCGCGGGTGCGTACCCGGGATGCCGAAGCGTCGGTTGCTTCGACCGGGTATCGGGGTTACAAAGCGAGCGAGTCCCGCCATGGAGGCCGGCCGCATGTGGATGGAACTGGAGCTCCCCAAGCGTGAGCCCCCGGAAAGCGGCGAGCCTTTCACCAGCGCCCGCGGCATCCGCGGCTGGCTGCAGGAAACCGAACAGCTCGCGGATCGCGATGCGACGGTCCGCTTCATCGAGGGCCTGCAGCGCTTCAACCGGCGCGACCTCCCGCCCAGGCAGCGGCTGAAGGGCATGGAGCTGCTGCGGCCGACCGGGCGCCATTTCATCGGCCGCATCATCCAGCGCATCAACACCCAGAAGCTGCCGCTGGACGATCTCTCCTATCGCAATTTCCACGCCCTGTTGACCCTGCTGCGGGAACTGGCGCTCGGCTACGACATTGTCGCCGCCGCCGTCGCCGGCGAGCGCCGGGTCTCACGCCGCATGCTTGCGCAGTCGGTCGAACGGGCGCTGTTCTACCGTGGCGAGACGATGCTGCGTTGCGCGCCCGTGCACGCACCGCTGCCACAGGTGTTCTGGCACGACGCCCACGTGCTCTACCGCCTGGCCGAGGCCCACGACTGTGCCCAGCGCAGGGTCCCCAACGACGAACTGGTTGTGGCCCCGCGCAAACGTCAGTCGCCGCTGGACATGTACCGGCGGCTCTTGCTGTTCGGCGTCACCCCCACCGAGGGGCTGCGACGCGGCCAGGCAGAGCGGCTTTACCACCGGCTGGAGGCCTGGTCGCGCTTGGCCGAACTGTCGACCCGGGTACCGAAGGGCGAGGGGCGGACGCTGTTCCACGTCGACCTCGCCGCCCCCGAGACGCCACAGCCGGGCCTCCCCCAGACCGAACCGGGCGAAAGCATCCGCGTGCTCGATGTCAGCGCGGTACTGGCCGAGGCGGAAAGGCTGCTCCCCGACGCGCCCTCGCAGAACGCCGTACTCGGTCCCGACCAGGTCGATGGGGGGGCGCTGCAGCGTCTGATCGACAGCTGGAGCGGGCGCGCCGAGCGCCGTGGCGAGCGCGAGTCCCGCAGCGAGCCGGCCGATGTCGAGGCCTCGCTGCAGCGCATCCGCGAGCGCCTGATCAACGACAGCGCGCCGGCCGGCAGCGGCAGCATGCATCGCCACGAGCTGAACATCTCGGCCTCCAACCTCGCGCTGCAGACGATCGAGCGCCCGGGCCAGGTGTGGCAGTCGGAGGGCGGCCAGCGGCAGGACGTTCCCGGCACCTGGGGCGAGGGCGAGCAGGCCCGGGCGGCGCCGGCAAAGCCGTCGGAGAAGACCCCGGAGCAGGCACGGAACTGGGCGCTGATCGATGCCAGCGCCGGCGGCTTCCGGCTGCGCTGGGAGGGCGGCAGCTCGTCGCCGGCGGCCGTCGGCGAGCTGCTGGCGGTGCGCCAGCAGCTGCCGGCCGCGGACGCCGAGGGCGGCACGCCCCGCGAGTGCTGGACCCTGGGCGTGATCCGGCGCATCCGCATGATCGACGACCGCCGCTTCGACGCCGGCGTCGAGACCCTGGGCCGGCACCCGGCGCCGGCGCTGGCCCGGCACGAGCCGGCCAACCCGCACCGCAAGCGCGACCGCAAGCGCGAGCCGTCGGAGCCGGCGCTGATGCTGCCGCCGATGCGCAGCCGCGACATCCCGCCGACGTTGCTGGTGCCGGCGCATTTGTTCCGCGAGGGTGACGTGCTGGAGGTCGACCTGCGCGAGCGCGTCCTGCGGGTGCGGCTGGGGCCGGCGCGCGAGAGCTCGAGTGCGTTCAGCCGCTTCGAGCTGACCGCGGCACCGGTACGCGGTCGCCGCTCCGGCTCGCGACCGAAGGACGGCTGATCAGTCGTCGGGCTTGCCGCGGCGGCGGGCCCGCGGATGGGCACGCTCGTAGACCTCCGCCAGGTGACTGAAATCGAGGTGGGTATAGACCTGTGTGGTGGCGATGTCGGCGTGGCCGAGCAGCTCCTGCACCGCGCGCAGGTCGCCGCTGGACTCCAGCAGGTGGGTGGCGAAGGAGTGCCGCAGCATGTGCGGGTGGACGTGCTGCGGCAGCCCCAGCCGCCGTGCCCAGTGGGCGACGCGGGCCTGGATCGAGCGGCGCGACAGCCGATTGCCGCGCGCGCTGACGAACAGCGCGGGCTGCCCCGGGCCCGCCCAGGCGCCACGCACCTCCAGCCAGGCCGACAGGGCGACCACCGCCGGCCGCCCGACCGGGGCCAGCCGGGTGCGCCGGCCCTTGCCGGTCACCCGCGCCACGCCCTCGCCGAGGTCGAGCCCGGCGACGTCGAGCCCCGCGATCTCCGCCAGCCGCAGGCCGCCGGAGTAGAACAGCTCCAGCAGCGCCCGATCGCGGCGGGCGAGCGGATCGTCCCCGGGAATCGCCACCAGCCGCTCGACCTCCTCCACCTCCAGCGTGCGCGGCAGCGGACGATCGGTGCGCGGCGGTCGCACGTCGGCCGCCGGGTCGCGGCGCGCGCGACCCTCGCGCAGCAGCCAGCCGTAGAGGGCGCGGATGGCGGCCAGCGCGCGCGCCAGCGAGCGCCCGCCGAGACCCCGACGGTGCTCGCGGGCGACGAAGCGCTGGACCAGGTCGACCCCGACGGCGGACCAGTCGTCGCAGGCCTCGCTGGCGAGAAAGGCGGCGAAACGGCCGAGGTCGCGCCGGTAGGCCGCGCGGGTGGCGGGGGAGGCGTTGCGCTCGACGCGCAGGTACTCGTCGAACGGGCCGAGCACGGCGGTGAGGCCGGACGGGGCAGTCTCGTTCATGTGACTGGCCGGTGCAGTCCCGGCGTCAGCGTAGCAGGTTGTGCAGCGCCGGACGTACCGGGCCGGAGGCGATTCCGGAAACCCGGCGCGTCAGGGCGTCTCGCTCGTCCAAGGGGAACACCGAAAACACCGAATGGCACCGAATGCACCGA
>JAWWAE010000168.1:0-5104 GCA_033721835.1 Halofilum sp. (in: g-proteobacteria)
CACCTGATCGCCCGCGGCGACGGCGCGCTGCTGGCCGAGCTCTATACCCGCGACGGCGCCGGCACCATGGTGACGGCCGAGACCTACGAGGGCCTGCGCCCGGCTCGCCCGGACGACATCCCGGGCATCCTGGAGCTGATCGAGCCGCTCGAGGCCGAGGGCACGCTGGTGCGCCGCTCGCGCGAGCAGCTCGAGCTCGAGGCCGACCGCTTCGCGGTGATCGAGCGTGACGGCGCGGTGATTGCCTGCGGTGCGCTCTACCCGCAACCCGACGCCGACAGCGGCGAGATCGCCTGCGTCGCCGTCCACCCCGACTACCAAAAGGGTGGCCGCGGCCACCAGCTGCTCGACTGGCTCGAGCGGGAGGCGGTGCGGCAGTCGCTTTCGCGCGCGTTCGTGCTCTCCACCCGCACCATGCACTGGTTCCGCGAACGCGGCTACGAGCCCGCCGACGTCGACCAATTGCCCGGTGAACGCCGCGGCCTGTACAACTGGCAGCGCAATTCCAAGGTGTTCATCAAGCGCCTGTAGACGCGGCCGTGGCGCAGGGCCGGGCGGAACACTCAGCATGAGCGACCAGATCGTGACGAAGGGCACGCGCGAGGGCGACATCGCCGCCCACCACGCGGCGCGCATCCTGCGCGCCCGCGCCAGCACCTACGCGCTCGCCGGCACCCTGATCGCCGTCATCGCGGTGATCCTCGGCACCCTGCTCGTCTGCCAGCAGGTCTACGAC
This sequence comes from Halofilum sp. (in: g-proteobacteria), assembly GCA_033721835.1. Classification (GTDB taxonomy): domain Bacteria; phylum Pseudomonadota; class Gammaproteobacteria; order XJ16; family Halofilaceae; genus Halofilum. The sequence continues at coordinate 737 of JAWWAE010000168.1, forward strand.
GGCATCACCCTGGACAACATCGTCCGTGCGCACACCGAGAACGTCGCCATCTGGGCACTGGACGCGATGCCGTTCCTGTTCGGCCTCTGGGGGCAGATCGCCAGCCTCCGCATGGCCAGGGAAGCGGGGACCCTGGTCGAGACCGGCACTGGGCAACTGCGCGAGGAACTCGAGCAGGCGCGCTACACGGCCCAGGCGAAAACCGATTTCTTCGCCCGCATGAGCCACGAGCTGCGAACCCCGTTGAACGCCATCATCGGCATGAGCGAGCTGCTCGCTGATGCCGACGATCCCGAACAACGCCGCCACCAGGCCCGGGTGATTCACGAGTCCGCCGACAGCCTGCTGACCCTGATCAACGACGTGCTCGACTTCTCGCGTATCGAGGCCGGTCGGATGGAGATCGACTCCGTCGAGTTCCACCTGCCCGAGCATCTCAACGGCGCAGCCGGCCTGCTGCAGCCGCAGGCCGCGGCCAAGGGACTGCGGCTGATCAGCCTGATACCGCGCGACGCCCCGCGGCGGATCACCGGCGATCCGGGCCGGCTGCGGCAGGTACTGATCAACCTGCTCGGCAATGCCGTCAAGTTCACGGACACCGGCGAGATCGTGCTCAGCCTCACGGGGTGGAGACGGACGCAGGACGGCTACCGCCTCTCGATCGAGGTCGCGGATACGGGCATCGGCATCGACGCGAGCCAGCGCGATCTGCTGTTCGAACCCTATCGCCAGGGCGGTCGCCAGCGCGGCGGCACCGGGCTCGGGCTGTCGATCACGCGCGAGCTGATCCAGGCCATGGGTGGCGATATCGAGGTCGACAGCGAGCCGGGCAAGGGCAGCGTGTTCTCCTTCACCATCCTGGTCGGCACTGGCAGCACGTCGGAGCCGGTGGAAAGAGCGGCGGCGATCGACCTGCGCGGCCGCAGCCTGCTGCTGGCGGACGCCGACCCGCAGGCGCGCGAGGCACTGGCCGGACAGTTGCGCACACTGGGGATGCAGGTGACAGAGACCGGCGATGGCATCGAGGCCATGCAGGAGGCCCTGCGCGCGGCAAAACGCGAACAGCCGTTCGATGTGGTGCTGACAGACATGTTCCTGCCGCACCTGTCGGGCGAAAGGCTGGGCCGGCGGCTGAAGGAGCGGCCCGCGACGGCCGGGGCGTGCATCGCGATCATGACCACGGCCGGTGCGCGCGGCGACGCCAAGCGCCTGCGGGAAGCCGGATTCGCGGCCTACCTGCAGCGCCCGCTGCCGCCGGAACACCTGCAGGAGCTGATGCAGGCCATCCTCGCCACGCGCGACCTGAGCGAGGCCGAGCGGCAAAGGAGGGGCATGGTGACCCGGTTCTCGATCACCCCGGCGCCGGTCTCGAACGCGCCGGTAATGATCGTGGACGACAGCCCGGTCAACCGCGAGGTCGCAGTCGGGCAACTCGCGCGCCTGGGTTTGACCGGACACGAGGCCGGCAATGGCGCGGAGGCGTTCGCCGCGCTCGAGCGCGACACCTTCTGCGCGCTGCTGATCGATCAGAACCTGCCCGACTGCAGCGGCGACGAGCTGATCGCGCGACTGCGGCGGCTCGAGCGCCCGTATTCCGAGCTGCCGGCGATCGTGTTCACCGCCGGCCTCAGCGACGACGAGCGTCGGCGCTGCGAGCGGGCGGGGGCAAACGCGGTGCTGATCAAGCCGGTGCGGCAGGCCGATCTGCGCGCCGCGCTGGAAGCCCATCTCGGTGCCGCCGTGGCGGACCCGGCACAGACGCGGCACGCGGCCGAGGACCCTGCGCCGGACCCGCACGGCGCAACGCTGACGCCGACCCTCGCGCGCCTGTTCCTGCGCGAGGGCAGGCAGCGGATCGAGAGCATCCGCGCGGCGATCGGTCGTGATACACCGGACCTCGACCGCGTGGCCCGCGAGGCCCACGGCCTGAAGGGCGCCAGCCAGCACGTCCCGGCGGGCGCCCTCGCCCGCTGTGTCGAGCGCCTCGAGCGGGCGGCGCGCGACGGCGACCTGCAGGCGGCGCGCAGGGAAGTGGAAGCGCTGCGGCACGACTGGTCGCGGGTCCGCCGCGAACTGGAAACGACGAGCACGGGCGGCGATTGACCGACCGCCGCGGCGTCAGGCGTCGCCTCCCGAGTCCGGCAGGCGCAAACAGCCCTCGCCGAGCAGCACGCAGCCGCCACCGACGCGGACCGCGGTGACGGCGCCGGCGGACACGTCGGCCTCGACCTCCAGCCGCGAGCGGCGGCCCATCTCGACCCCCTGCTCGACCGCCCAGCGCCGGGTACTACCCGCGCCCTCGCCGACCGCGACCAGGTAGCCCGCCAGGGCCGCGGCCGCGGCGCCGGTCGCCGGGTCCTCGAGGATGCCCATCGCCGGCGCGAACATCCGGGCCCTGAGGTCCGTGCCGGCGGCGACCCCGGCGCGCGTGACCAGGTACAGCTGTGGGGCCCAGTACGCCGCGAGCGTCGCCTGCCAGCGCGCGCGGTCGAACTCGACCCGCGCGAGCGCGCCCGTGTCCCGCACCGGCACGATCAGGAACGGCACACCGCAGGACCAGGCCTGCGGCCCGAGGCCGTCGGTGTCGAGCTCGGCCGGCGCCAGCCCGAGCAGCGCCGCCAGCTCCTCGATCGCCGGGGGAGGTGGCCCCGCCTCGGGCAGCCGGGCAGTGGTCAGGCGCGCGCCATCGGGCCGCCCCTCGCGGGCCCGGATGGCGACCGCGACCGGGCCGATGCCCTGCTCGAACACGATCGGCGTCTCCTCGCCGGCGAGCTCGATCTCGCCGAGCGCGGCCAGCACGTGGGCGGCGCCGATGGTGGGGTGGCCGGCGAACGGCAGTTCGCCCCCCGGGGTGAAGATCCGCAACCGGCGCGTGTGCGCCGGATCCTCCGGCGGCAGCACGAACACGGTCTCGGAGAGGTTGAACTCGCGGGCAATCTGCTGCATCCGCCCATCGTCGAGCCCGTCGGCACGCGGCAGCACGGCCAACGGATTGCCGCCGAAGGGCTCACCGGTGAAGACGTCGGCGATGCAGTAGCGGAATTCGGCCATGGGCGTCGCCCCGGGGACACCGGCGGACTGTCCGCCGACGCGGCCTGGCGGTCAAGTGGGCGCCACGCGCCCCGCGGCGGGGACCCTATCCCGTTTGCTGGCGCGCCTGCTCGGCGCGCTGCGCCAGTTCGGCCTTGACCTGCTCCATGTCGAGTCCGCGGACCGTCTCGACCGCCTGCTCGAGGGTCGACTCGGGCATCGCCCCGGCCTCGAGCATGATCAGCGTCTGCTCGCGGAAGATCGCCAGCGTCGGGATCGAGCGGATGCCGAACTGCTGGGCCACCGCCTGCTCGCTCTCGATGTCGAGCTTGCCGAAGGCGATGTCGGGGTGCCGTTCGGCGACCTTCTCGAAGACCGGCGCGAAGCTCTTGCAGGGTCCGCACCACTCCGCCCAGAAGTCGATCAGGACGATGTCGTGCTCGCGAATGGTCGCGTCGAGGTTGTCCTGGGTCAGTTCGATGACGGCCATGGTGCGTCTCCGGGTTGCGATGGCGACAACGAGGGCGCCCCACGGGCGCCCTGACGCAGTCTACATAGGGGCACGGCGCACCGAGTTCAACCCGGGCCGGCCCGCCGCTTCATTTCAGCGCCGCGCGCAGCTCGGCCAGCCGCGCCAGCGGGTTGTCGAGCTCCACCAGGTACTGGCGCACGCGCGGCGGCAGCGGCAGCAGCTCGGTCAGGCGCGACCCGACCCAGCGGGCGTCGTCCCACTGGGGCGCGTCGTAGTGAATCACCGGCTCCACCTGGTCGAGGATCTGGCGCAGGATCTCGACCAGCATGCGGCAGTCCTCCGGCACCGGCTCACTCGGCTCCGGCGGCAGCGGCTCCACCGCCGCCACGACCAGGTTGTCCGGCTGCACCTCGAGGTCGTGCAGGCGGATCTTCTGCTGCCCCTCGACCGTGATCCCGAGCAGGCCGTCGGGCTGCCGGTCCCAGTCGACGATCCGGACCTCGGTACCGACCCCGAACGGCATGGCCGGCTCGCCGGCCTCGCCGCCGTCGCGGATCAGGCAGATGCCGAAGCCGCTGTCGCGGCGCAGACAGTCGCTGACCATGTCGAGGTAGCGCGGCTCGAACAGCCGCAGCGCCGTGCGCCCGCCCGGCAGCAGCGCGCTGGACAACGGGAACAGCGGCAGGCGATGGTCCGCGGCCACGACGCCCTCACATCCCCCAGCGCGGCACCAGCTCGTGCTCGACCTCGAGGTGGTCGAGCACGCGCGCCACCACGAAGTCGACCAGCTCGTCGATACCGGACGGGTGATGGTAGAAGCCGGGGTTCGGTGGCAAGAGCACCGCGCCGGGGCGCGCCAGGCGCAA
>JAWWAE010000169.1:0-5090 GCA_033721835.1 Halofilum sp. (in: g-proteobacteria)
GAAGGCGACAAGGGGAACGCCGGCGCGCGTTAGAATCGCCGCGCGAACAGGAGCGCCATGACCGCCGACACCAACCCCAACGCCGCGCCGTCACTGGAGCTCGGGCTGATCGGCAACTGCCGCATCAGCGCCCTGGTCGACGGCGACGGCTGCATCGTCTGGGGTTGCTTCCCGCGCCTGGACGGCGATCCCGTGTTCTCCGCGCTGGTCAACGGCACCCGCCCGGAGGCCGGTTTCTTCGCCATCGACCTGCTCGATGTCGTCGCGCGCGAGCAGTACTACCTGCGCAACAGCGCGATCCTGTGCACCGAACTGACCGACCGCGCCGGCAATCGCCTGCGCATCACCGACTTCGCGCCGAGGTTCTCCCAGTACGATCGCCGGTTCCGGCCGCTGATGCTGATCCGCCGGCTGGAGGCGGTGGAGGGCTCGCCCACCGTGCGCGTGCGGCTGCGGCCGCACTCCGGACACGGCAGCGCGAGCCCGCGCATCACCCAGGGCAGCAATCACCTGCGCTTCGTGGGCGACGACCATGTCCTGCGCCTGACCACGGACGTGCCGCTGACCCATGTCCTGCAGGAGCAGCCGTTCCTGCTCGACGGGGAGCGCACGCTGGTGCTCGGCCCCGACGAGAGCCTGACCGCCTCGCCGGACAGCACGGGCCGGGACTTCCTTGCCCAGACCCGCAACTACTGGCTCGGCTGGTGCCGCTCGCTCGCCGTCCCCTTCGAATGGCAGTCGCAGGTGATCCGCGCGGCGATCACGCTGAAGCTCTCGACCTTCGACGACACCGGCGCCATGGTCGCGGCCACGACCACCTCGATCCCCGAGGCGGCGGACAGCGGCCGCAACTGGGACTACCGCTTCTGCTGGCTGCGCGATGCCTGGTTCACGGTCCACGCCCTCAACCGCCTGGGCGCGACCGGCACCCTGGAACGCTACCTCTACTACATCATCAACCTGGTGATCGCCGCCCCGGACGCGGACCTCCGCCTGCAGCCGATGTACGGCCTCGGCGGTGAACGCGACCTCGCCGAGCGCGAGGCCGCCGCGCTGGCGGGGTACCGCGGCCACGGGCCGGTCCGCATCGGCAACGACGCCTGGCGCCAGGTCCAGCACGATGTCTATGGTTCGGTCGTGCTGGCGGCGACCCATGCATTCTTCGACCAGCGCCTGGCCCATCCCGGGGATGTGGCCCTGTACCGGCGGCTGGTGCCAGTGGGCGAACGCGCGGTCGAGCTGCACGACCAGCCCGATGCCGGCATCTGGGAGTACCGCGGCCGCACCGCCGTGCACACCCACTCGGCGGTGATGTGCTGGGCCGCCTGCGACCGGCTCGCGCGTATCGCCCGTCACCTGGGCCTCGAGGACGACGCCACGGGCTGGCAAGCGCATGCGGACCACATCCATGAACAGGTCTGCGCACGCGCCTGGGATGCCGGGCGTAACACCTTCACCGCCGACCTCGACGGCAACGGCGCGCTCGACGCGAGCCTGCTGCTGCTGAACGAACTCGGCTTCCTGGCCGCCGACGACCCGCGTTTTGTCGGCACCGTGGAGGCGGTCGAGCGTGAGCTGCGCCGTGGCGATCACCTGCTGCGGTACGCCGCGCCCGACGACTTCGGCGATCCGCAGAATGCGTTCAACGTCTGCACCTTCTGGTTCATCGATGCCCTGCACGCGATCGGCCGCCACGAGGAGGCGCGCCGACTGTTCGAGAACCTGCTGGCCTGCTGCTCGCGGCTCGGGATGCTCTCGGAGGATCTCGATCCGGACAGCGGCGAGATGTGGGGCAACTTCCCGCAGACGTACTCGATGGTGGGGCTGATCCATTCCGCGCTGCGGCTGAGCTGTTCCTGGGAGGAACGGACGTGACCCGGCTGGTCGTGGTCTCCAATCGGGTGACCATCCCGAAGTCGCGTCAGCGCCCGCAGGCCGGCGGTCTCGCCGTGGCGCTCGGCAACGCACTCGAGGAATACGGTGGCATCTGGTTCGGCTGGGACGGTCAGGTGGTCGACCGGCGGCCGTCGAACCCGAAGACCGTCGACCAGGACAACGTGCGCTATGCGGTGACGCCGCTGACCCGCGAGGAACACGACCACTACTACATCGGCTACGCCAACGGTGTGCTCTGGCCCCTGTGCCACTTCCGGCTCGACAGCATGGAGTTTCGGTCCGAGCACCGACGCGGTTACGAGGCCGTGAACGAGCGCTTCGCCCGGCAGATCGCCGCGCTGCTCGAGGGCGACGAGCTCGTCTGGGTCAACGACTACCACCTGTTCCCACTGGCGCGCGAGCTGCGCCGTGAGGGTGTGGACCAGCCGCTCGGTTTCTTCCTGCACATCCCGTTTCCGAGCTTCGACGTGCTGCGCGCGCTGCCGGGCTGGCGCGACCTGCTGGCGCAGCTGGTCGAGTACGACCTGATCGGCGTACAGACCGTGAACGACCGCCGCGCGCTGGAGGAATCGCTGGTGTTCGGGCTCGGCGGTCGCGTGGTCGAGGGCGGCGTCCGGGTCGAGGGGCGAACCGTGCGGACGCTGGCCGACCCGGTCGGGGTCGAGGTCGACGAGCTGGCGCGACTCGCGGCCGACTCCGCCGACAGCCGCCGGGTGCAACGGCTGGTCACGAGCCTGGGGCGGCGCGAGCTGATCATCGGCGTCGACCGGCTCGATTACTCCAAGGGCCTCCCGCAGCGCTTCGATGCCTACGAGGCGCTGCTGGAGCGCAGCCGGCGACGCCACGGCCGCACGGTCTTCATGCAGATCGCGAGCCCCTCGCGCCAGGCCATCGGCGCCTACGACCGCCTGCGCCGGGAGCTCGAGGAACGGGCCGGCCACATCAACGGGACCTGGGCCGACTTCGACTGGGTGCCGACCCGCTACATCAACAAGACCTTTGCCCGCGCCTCGCTGCTCGGCTTCTTCCGCACTGCACGGGTGGGACTGGTGACGCCACTGCGCGACGGAATGAACCTGGTGTCGAAGGAGTTCGTCGTGGCCCAGGATCCGCAGGACCCGGGCGTGCTGGTGCTCTCGGAACTGGCCGGCGCCGCCGCCGAGCTCGACTCGGCGCTGCTGGTGAACCCATGGGATGCCGAGGGCATGGGCGCGGCGCTCGAACGGGCGCTGTCGATGGGGCAGGCCGAACGGCGCGAGCGCTGGCAACGGATGTTCGAGGTGCTCAAGGAGAATGACCTGACGACCTGGAGTCGACGCTACCTGGCGGCACTGGAGGAGGCCCGCCACGGTTCAGCCTGACGACGGCGCGGCGCTACATGTCCCAGCGGTCGTCGCAGGCGCGCTGCAGGTGCAGGTGGTTGGCCAGCCGGATCACCGGCCGCGCCAGCAGCTGGGCGCTGCCGAGCACGAACAGCCACACGCCCGCGTCCTCCCAGGCCGGCCAGAAGAAGGCGACGCTGCCCACCAGGAACCAGGTCCCGATCAGGAAATCGTTGAGGATGCTGAGTGTCTCGTAGCGCCGACGGATCACCAGCTGTTCCGGGCCCACCCGCAGAGTGAGGTCGGCATCGGCGGGTGTGGCGGCGCGCTGGCGGGACTCGTCGCGGGACATGCTCGTGACTCCGGTTTTCAGGCCAGGACCTCGGGCGGCACGATCCCCTCGGGATCGACCGGGCTCAACTCGTGGGCGCCGATACCGTCGAACGCTGCCCACAGCGCCGTGTAGGAGCGGCCGTGCACCGGGTGCAGGCGATTGCCGGCGAGCTCCGCCAGCGGCGCCAGCACGAACGCGACCCGATCGATCTCCGGCCGCGGCAGCACCAGCCGCCCCTGGCGCAGGATCCGGTCGCCATAAAGCAGCAGATCGATGTCGAGCGTGCGCGGCGAGTACTTGGGTGCGTCGCGGTCGCGACCGAAACGGTCCTCGATCTCGTGCAGCGCGGCGTGCACGTCGGCGACGGGCTTGCGGCTGTCGAAGGCGACCACCAGGTTGAGGAAGTCGTCGCCCGCGAAACCCACCGCCGGGCACTCGTAGAGCGTGGACACGGCCAGCGGGCCGAACCGCTGGTGGAGGGCGCGCAGGCCGCCCGCGATGTTGCGCTCGCGGTCGACATTGGAGCCGACCGACAGGAACACGGGCTCCACGGCCTCAGGCCCGCTCGCCGCGCTCGATGACCACCCCGACGTCGCGCGCGCCGCGGATGGCGCCGGGCTTCGACAGGGTCACCCTGACCCAGGGCACCCGGAACTCCTCGCGCACGATGCGGGCGATCTCCTCGGCCAGCGTCTCTACCAACTGGAACGAGCTCGAGGAGACGAAGTCGATCAGGCGCTTGGAGATGGACTTGTAGTCGAGCGCGTCGTCGATCGAGTCGCTCGCGGCCGCGCGGGCCACGTCGGCCGCCATCTCGAGGTCGATCGCGACCACCTGGCGGGTGGTGCGCTCCCACTCGAAGATGCCGATGATGGTCTCGACCCGCAGGTCGCGCAGGAAGACGATGCCCATGGGGGAGGTGCTCCGGCGCCGGGGCGCGACAATATAGCGGCTCGTTGTCGGTGGTGCCAGCGGCAGGCGACCCGGCTTCTGACTGAATCGGCGCTGTGCTCGCGGATCCCTGATCGACAGCGGTTTCGCTCCGCTACGCGGAGCGAGGTCCTTTCTTGTGGCAACAAGAAAGGACCCAAAGAAGTGCTGGCCTGATTGTCGCGGTCCCGTCGGGGCTGCGCCCGAACGCGACTCCCCTGTGCTTCTCGAGTGAAATGCGGTGCTCGCTACGCTCGCGCTTGATCTGCGCGTCTGCGTCACGCGCAAGACGGGGCGCGCAGACGCGCCGTCGGTTGAGCGTACGCGTTTGGACGGCTGGCGCCGTCCAAAAGCGCACCTACGCCACGAGCCGGCCTCGACGCGCCAAACGGCGGGGCCAAACAGCACCGCGTTACCGGGGGTCGACGGATGGGAACGAAGGTGCCCTTTCCGCCGTCGGGGCCGCCGAGCACGGGTGGGCTCGGCGGATCAGGCCGCGCAGCGGCGGCCGCAGGGATGCGGCCGCGGGGCCGGGGGGCGCCGGGTTTGGGGGGGGGGGCCCCGGGGGGGGCGGGCGCGCCCCCGGGGGCCCGGGGCCGGGGGGGGGC
>JAWWAE010000170.1:0-5061 GCA_033721835.1 Halofilum sp. (in: g-proteobacteria)
CCGTGCCGGCACCAGCAAGGCCAACGTGTTCCACCACTTCGGCTCCAAGGATGCGCTCTACCTGGAGACGATGCGCAATGCCTGCAGCGCGTTCGAGCCGGTGCTGGACCGGCTCGACGAGTCCGCGCGCGGTTATTCCGAGCGCCTGCGGCAATTCCTGCGCGACGACGTGGCCCAGATGTTCGCCGAGCCGGACCGCACGCGACTGATCCTGCGCGAGGTGCTGGAGAGCGGCCCCAGCCGCGGCCGGGAGCTGGCCTCGGAGATCTTCGACCAGCACTTCACGCGCCTGGTCGACATGTTCCGCGACGGCCAGCGCGCCGGCGTGTTCACCGCCGACGTGCCGCCGGCCATGGCGGCGTCGATGGCGATCGCCTGCAACGTGTTCCTGTTCCAGTCGCAGTACGTGCTGCGGCACCTGGACGGGGTCGATTTCGTCGACGACCCGGAGCGCTACTCGGCGCTGGTGCGGCGGGTCCTGCTGGAGGGCCTGCGCGTGCCCGGCGCGGACGCCGATGACGGAGACGGCAACGCATGAAGAAACGTATGTTCCTCACCCTGCTCGGGTGCCTGGTCGTGTTCGGCGGCGTGTTCGGCTACCTCCGGTTTGTCGGCCACATGACCGAGCAGGCCCTGTCCAACCGCCCGCCCCCGGTCGAGACGGTCAGTGCCATCGAGGCAGTCACCGACACCTGGCAGCCGCAGATCCGCGCCGTCGGCTCGCTCGGCGCGGTGCGCGGCGTCGATCTCGCCACCGAGATCGAGGGCCGGGTGAACGCGGTCGCGGTCGAGGACGGCGCCGCGGTCGAGGCGGGCCAGGTGCTGGTCGAGCTCGACGCGGCCGGTCTCCGTGCCGAGCTGCGCGGGGCCCGGGCCGAGGCCCGCCTGGCCGAGCTGGAACTCGAGCGGCAGCGCCGCCTGCGGCAGCAGAATGCCAACTCCGAGGCCGACGTCGACCGCGCGGCGAGCCAGCTGGAGCAGGCCCGCGCGCGCGTCGAACGCGTGCAGGCGAACCTGGAGAAGAAGACCATCCGCGCGCCCTTCGGCGGGCGCATCGGCATCATCGGTGTCGACGTCGGCCAGTTCCTGGTCGACGGTACCGAGGTCGTCACGCTGCAGACCCTGGATCCGATCAACGTCGACTTCACGGTGCCGCAACGGGAGCTCGCGCGCATCGAGAACGGCCAGCCCGTGGTCGTCAGCGTCGATGCCTTCGCCGGCGAATCGTTTGCGGGCGCGATCTCCGCGATCAGCCCCAAGGTCGAGCAGTCCACCCGCAATACCGCGGTGCGCGCCCGGCTCGGCAATCCCGAGGGCCGCCTGCGGCCGGGCATGTTCGTGCAGGTGGCCGTCCAGCTGCCTGGGCAGACCGACGTGGTGACGCTGCCGCAGACGGCGATCACCTACAACCCCTATGGCGACTCGGTGTTCCTGGTACACGAGACGACTAACGACGCGGGCGAGACGGTGCGCACGGTCGAGCGCAAGTTCGTGCGCACGGGCGCCACCCGTGGCGACCAGGTACAGGTGCTGCAGGGCGTCGAGCCGGGACAGACGGTCGTCACCAGCGGCCAACTGAAGCTGCGCAACGGGTCCAGGGTCACCATCGACAACAGCCCCGAGCCCGCCAACGACCCGTCACCCGAGCTGGGCAATCACTGACGCGGTGAGCAGCGGCCGATGAACTTCACCGACATCTTCATCCGCCGGCCGGTGCTGGCGACGGTCATCAGCCTGCTGATCGTGCTGGTCGGCGTGCGCTCCTATCTCGGCCTGACCGTGCGCGAGTACCCGGAGGCCGAGAACGCCTCGGTCACCATCCAGACCGTCTACACCGGCGCCAACGCGGACCTGGTCAAGGGCTTCATCACGACGCCGCTGGAGACCGAGATCGCCAGTGCCCAGGGCATCGATTACATCGAGTCGACCAGCGTCCAGGGCGTGTCGATCATTACCGCGAATCTGGAGTTGAACTACGACCCGTACGACGCGCTGACACAGATCACCTCGAAGGTGAACAAGGTGCGCGGCGAGCTGCCCGAGGGCGCCGAGGATCCCACGCTCGACCTGCAGGTAGGCGAGTCCACGTCGCTGATGTATCTCAGCTTCTACTCCGACGTGCTCGAGAACAACCAGATCACCGACTACCTGGTACGGGTCGTCCAGCCGAAGCTGAACACGGTGCCCGGCGTGCAGAAGGCACGCATCATCGGCGCCCGCACGTTCGCCATGCGCATCTGGCTCAAGCCCGACCGCATGGCCGCGCTCGGCATCACCGGCGCGCAGGTGCGCCAGGTGCTGGCCGAGAACAACTACCAGGCGGCGGTCGGCTCCACCCGCGGGCAGATGATCACGCTGGATCTGACGGCGGGTACCGACATCAGCTCGGTCGAGGCCTTTCGCGACCTGGTCGTGAAGCGCAGCGAGGGCGCGACCATCCGCATCTCGGACATCGCCGACGTCGAGCTCGGCGCCGAGAGCTACGACACCTCGGTCACCTTCAACGGCCAGCCGGCGACCTTCATCGGCATCGACACCGCGCCGGGCGCGAACGTGCTCGATGTCGCGCAGGGCGTGCGCGAGGCCTATGCCGACATCAAGTCGCAGTTGCCGACCGGGCTCGAGTCCGATATCCCCTACGACGCGACCGAGTACATCGAGGAATCGATCACCGAGGTGGTGACGACGCTGATCGAGGCGGTAATGATCGTGATCGTGGTCATCTTCGCCTTTCTCGGCTCGATGCGCAGCGTGATGATCCCGGTCATTGCCGTGCCGCTGTCGATCGTCGGTGCCGCGTTCATCATGCTGGTGCTCGGCTACTCGATCAATCTGCTCACCCTGCTCGCAATGGTGCTGGCGATCGGCCTCGTCGTCGACGACGCGATCATCGTGGTCGAGAACATCCATCGCCACATCGAGGAGGGAATGACCCCGTACGATGCGGCGATCAAGGGCACGCGCGAACTCGGCGGTCCGATCATCGCGATGACGATCACGCTGCTTGCAGTGTTCGCGCCGATCGGGTTCGTCGGCGGGCTGACCGGCACGCTGTTCTCCGAGTTCGCGTTCTCGCTCGCCGGCGCGGTCATCATCTCCGGCATCGTCGCGCTGACGCTGTCGCCGATGATGTGCTCGCGCATCCTCAAGGGTCACGGCGACGGCGAGCAGCAGGGGCGGCTCGAGGCGTTCCTCGATCGCGTGTTCGACCGCTTCCAGAAGTGGTACGAGGCGCGCCTGCACGGGGCGCTGAACACGATGCCCGTGATCCTCGTGTTCGGCCTGATCGTGCTGGTGAGCTGCGGCTTCCTCTATGCCGGCGCCAAGTCGCAGCTGGCGCCGGACGAAGACCAGGGCTTCGTGCTGGTCAAGTCCGACGGCGCGCCCACGGCCTCGCTCGACCAGACGACCCTGTTCACCGACGAGGTGACCCGGATCGGGCTGTCGATGGACGCTGTCGACCGCGTGTTCCAGTTCAACGGCGTCACCTTCGGTGGCCCGCCGAAGCCGAATACCGCGATCACCGGCCTGGCGTTCGCGCCCTGGAGCGAGCGCGAGCAGACCTCGAGCCAGTTGAAGGACGTCGTGCAGCAGCGCGTGGCGGCGATCCCGGGCATGAAATCGGTCGCCTTCGAGCCGCCGGTGCTCCCGGGCTCCAGCGGCGGCCTGCCGGTGCAGTTCGTGATCGGCACGACCGACGAGGCGCGCCAGCTCTACGACGTGTCCGAGCAGATGCTGCAGAGGGCCCAGCAGTCGGGACTGTTCCTGTTCGCCAGCTCGAACATGAACTTCGACAAGCCACGGGTGACCGTCAACGTCGATCGTGACAAGGCCGCGGACCTCGGTATCACGATGGCCGAGATCGGGCAGGAGCTCGGCTCGATGATGAGCGGCGGCTTCGTCAACCGCTTCTCGATCCAGGGCCGCAGCTACAAGGTGACACCGCAGGTCACGCGCATGGAGCGGCTCAACCCGCATCAGCTGCAGGAGTACCACGTACGCGCCGACAGCGGCGAGCTGGTGCCGCTGTCGACGCTCGTGTCGCTGGAGACCCGGGTGCAGCCACAGGAGCTGCGACGCTTCCAGCAGCTGAACTCGGCCACGATCGAGGGTGTGCCGATGCCGGGCGTGGCGCTGGGCGAGGTCATCGGCTTCCTGCAGCAGGCCGCGGCCGAGACCCTGCCGCGCGGCTATGGCGTCGACTACGCCGGCCAGTCGCGCCAGTTCGTCGAGGAGGGCGCGGCGCTGGTGGTCACCTTCTTCATCGCGATCGCGGTCATCTTCCTGGTGCTGGCCGCGCAGTTCGAGAGCTTCCGCGACCCGCTGATCATCCTGGTCACGGTGCCGATGGCGGTCTCCGGGGCACTCATCTTCGTGGCGCTGGGCGGCACGCCGATGATCCCGTGGAGTTCGTCGATCAACATCTACACCCAGGTCGGCCTGGTCACGCTGATCGGCGTCATCTCCAAGCACGGCATCCTGATCGTGCAGTTCGCCAACCAGCTGCAGCGCGAGGGCTACGACAAGCGCACGGCGATCGAGCACGCCGCCGCGATCCGGCTGCGGCCGGTGCTGATGACCACGGCGGCGCTGGTGCTGGCGGTGATTCCGCTGATCCTCGCCACCGGCGCCGGTGCGGGCGCGCGATTCAACATGGGCCTGGTGATCGCCAGCGGCATGACCATCGGCACCCTGTTCACCCTGTTCGTGCTGCCGGCCGTCTACCTGGTCGTGGCCCGCGATCACCGCGCGGAGCAGGCCCAGTCACACGCGACCGGCTGAGGCCCTGCCCGCAATCCGACGCGGGGCCGACAAGACCCCACCCGCCACGATGCGCCCCTGCGCCACCATCCGCGCGCTGGCCGCGGCCGATGGTTGCCCAACGCCCGGCACCTGGTTGTGCACCCCCCGCCGTTGGGGTAGCGTGCGCCCATCGGAACTGGGGGTACCCGCGGTCGCGGGTTGAGAGAGTCCCCTCGAACCTGATCCGGCGGCGCGCAGGGCGCGCCCACCGGCGGAGGGAAGTTCCGGGGCGGCGCGCGAGCTCCGTTTCCTCCGCCG
>JAWWAE010000171.1:0-5016 GCA_033721835.1 Halofilum sp. (in: g-proteobacteria)
GATGTGGTGGTGATAGCCGCCGGCCCCGAGAAAGGCGGCGCTGCGGCCCCAGCGCTGCTGGATCGGGAACCCGAGGACCCCGTGGTAGAACGCCAGCGAACGCTCGAGGTCGGCCACCTTGAGGTGAACGTGGCCGAGGTCGGCGCCGGCCGCGATCGGCCGGTCGAGGTCGACCTCGCGGTCGCCCACCGTGGTCCGGCGGGCCGCGTCGCCCGTCCGGGTCGATTGCGTGTTGGTCGTGCCCATGTCGTCGTCTCCCTGTGCCCCGCCGCGCGCTCGCGGCGGGGCGGTTGCAGTGTCCGCCGCACGCCGGGCCCGGCTGGCCCGGCGTGCGCTCGTTGTGGCCATCAGGCGGCGATGCGCCGCGCCAGCACGGCGTCCACCGAGCCCCGCCCGGCGCCGCCGATCGCCAGCGCCACCGCGGCCGCGAGCAGGGCCAGCGCGAACTCGTAGCCGTTGTTGGCCATGAACAGGCCGTTGTCGACATGGACCGCGAGGATGGCCACCACCATGGTGAAGGCCAGCACCGCCGCGGCAGGCCGCACCAGCAGGCCCGCCACCAGCGCCAGCCCGCCGAAGAACTCGGCGCCGCCGGCGAGCAGGGCCATCAGGTAGCCCGGGGCGAGGCCGATCGAGGCCAGCCACTGGCCGGTGCCCTCCAGGCCGTAGCCGCCGAACCAGCCGAACAGCTTCTGTGCGCCGTGGGCGGCGAAGATGATGCCTACCGGGACCCGCAGGGCCACGGCGCCCCAGCCGGCGTCGGTCGTGAACAGGTTTCGAATCGCTTGCGTCGTCATTTTCGGTCTCCCAGCCCCTTGCGGGGCTCGTCTGGTTGCGTGGCCGGCGCCGGTGCGCCGGGTACGGGTGCATTGTGGGAGTATCGTTGAACGGGATAAACTGCAATAAGGAAGATAGATAGTTTCGGAGAACGGAACAATGGACCGGTTCGAGGAGATGCGGGTCTTTGCCGCCGTGGTCGAGGCGGACAGCTTCGTCGGCGCCGCCGAGGCGCTCGGCATGTCCAAGGCAGCCGTCTCGCGCCATGTCGGCCAGCTCGAGGCGCGCCTCGGGGTACGGCTGCTGCACCGCACGACGCGCAAGCTGTCGCTGACGGCCGAGGGCGGCGTTTTCCACGCCCGATGTACCGAGTTGCTGGCCGAGCTCGAGGCCTCGGAGGCGGAGATCACCGCGCGCAGTGGCGAGGCCGCGGGGCTGGTCCGGGTCAACGCGCCGGTGACCTTCGGCATCCGCCACCTGGCGCCACTGTGGGGCCGTTTCCAGGCGGCCCACCCCCGGGTCACGCTCGACTTGACGCTCTCGGACCGCCTCGTCGACGTCGTCGATGAGGGCTACGATCTCGCCATCCGCATCGGCCGGCTGCAGAGTTCCGCGCTCGTCAGCCGCAGGCTGTCGTCGACCCGCCTGGTGCTCTGCGCCGCGCCGGACTACGTCGCGCGCCACGGCGCCCCGACCCACCCCGCGGAGCTGGCGGACCACGCCGTCTGGGCCTACAGCCATTTCGCGCCGGGCGACGCGTGGCCGTTCGAGGGGCCCGACGGGCCGGCGACGGCGCGGATCCGGCCGCTGGTGCGCACCAACAGCGGCGACACCTGTCGCGTGGCCGCGCTGCAGGGTCGCTGCATCGTGCTGCAGCCGACCTTCCTGGTGGGTCCGGACCTGCAATCCGGCGACCTGGTCGAGCTCATGCCCGAGTACCGCTCGCTCGAGCTCGGCGTCCACGCGCTCTACCCGAGCCGCAGGCACCTGCCGCCGAAGGTGCGCCTGCTGATCGATCTGCTGGTCGAGGCGTTCGCGCAGCGGCCGTGGCCCGAGTGAGGCGTCGGCAGCGAACCGCGGCCGGGCCCCGCCGGGTGCGTTGGGGTGCACATCCGCGGGCAGTTGCGGCCCGGCCGGGGCGCGGGCAATCTTCTCCCGTGGCCCCGTCGCGAATCCGCCGGACCGGCGCCGGCTCGCCGCACGGCCAGGGATCGAGCTCCCGGCGGGGTGGCATCGGGGCAAAGGAGGCAGTCCATGGATGACGGCTCGAGGGTACGGCGCGAGACCTACCCGGAAGGGACGGTGCTGTTTCACCACGGGGAGGCGGGCGAGCGGGCCTACTACATCGAGGACGGGCGCGTCTCGATTGTCCGCAACGGCGAGACGATCGCGGTGCTCGGGGCGGGCGATATCGTCGGCGAGATGGCGCTGATCGATGACCGGCCGCGCACCGCCACCGCCGCCTGCGCCGCCGAGTGCCGGCTGCTCACCATCGAGCGCGCCTACTTGCACGAGGCCATGGCGCGGGCCGACCCGTCGCTGCCCTACATCCTGCGCATGGTCCTGAAACGGTTCCGCCGCGTCATGGCATTGACCGACGGCGGCAATGCCCAGGTCCCGGAGCGGCCGAACCCGCGCCTCGGGGGCGCGTTCGCGGACCGCCTCAAGCTAGAGGAGGAACTCCGCTCGGCGCTGGAGACGGACCGCTACTTCCTGGCCGTGCAACCGGTCGTCGAACTCGACTCGGCCAGGGCGGTCGGCGTCGAGGCCCTGCTGCGCCTGGACCACCCCGAGTACGGCGTGCTCATGCCGGGCGATTTCATGGCGCTGGCGGAGGAGCGCGGGCTGGTGGTCGAGATCGGCCGCTGGGTGCTGCGCGCGGCCGCCGAGATCGCGCGCGAGCATGCCGATCGCTGGTCCTTCGTCAGCGTCAACGTGGCCGCGCGGCAGCTGGAGGAGGGCGACCTGCTCGCCGACATTACCGACGCCTGTCGCCAGGCCGGCATCGAGCCCGACCGGCTGATGCTGGAGGTGACCGAAATGGGCGTCGTGGAGCGGCCCGAGTACGCGGCGGTACTGCTCGATCGGGTGAGCGGGCTCGGCTGCCGCATCGCCATCGACGACTTCGGCACCGGCACCAGCTCCTTCAGCCAGTTGCACCGGCTGCCGTTCGACGTGCTCAAGATCGACCGCAGCCTGGTGGCCGCGCTGCCGGAGAGCGAGCGGGCGCGGAAGATCGTGCGTGCCATCGGCCGCATGGGCGCGGAGCTCGAGCTCCAGATCATCGCGGAAGGCATCGAGACCGAGCACCAGTGGACCCTGGCCCGCGACGCGGGTTGCGGACTGGCCCAGGGCTATCACTTCGCGCGCCCGGACCTCGTCGAGGGGATTGCGGGTCGCGGCTGAGTCGATCCCGCCCCGCCTCGTCACCCTGTGCATCCACGCGCTCGCAGTGGGCCGCGACCCGCGCGCGGGCGGGCAGGCTCAGTTCGAGCCCGGATCCCGCCCTTGCTCCCGCCGCCGCAGCCACCGCGACAAGCGGGGCCGCACGCGCAGGAACAGGCGGTAGCCACCCTCGGCGAACCACCGGAACGGGCGCCGCGCGAGCAAACGACCCACGGGGGCGAGCCACGGCATGCGCTGCCAGATGGCGGCGAACGCCAGCGCGCCCGACACCATGCCGCCGTCGGCATCGCGGGCGTGCAGCCGCGCGAGCGCCTGGGCACGCGGGAGCTCGGGCGGGAGCGGTCCCCGGTCGTGCCCATGCAGGTCCACCCATGCGACGCGGCCGGCCGTGTCGAGGCGGCGATAGAACGCGACCTCCCGCCGGCACAATGGACAGGCGGAGTCGTAGTACACGCACAGATCGGGTTCGGAAGCACTCATGGCGCGGCTGCTGGCCCGGTTCGCGTCACCGAGATGGGGTTCGCTCGCGGATCCGGACGGGATTCGCCCCCGCATGCCGCCGGCCATCGGCTCCTGCCGCGTGGAGGCGCAGCGGACGCCGCCTTCCCTGCGGCCGTGGCGGCGCGGGGCCTCGGGCCCCGATGGACAACGGGACCGACTCCGCCATGAGGGGGCGCCCGGGGCGGGTCAGTGCGCGGTGTCGCCCGCCGGGCGCGTGACGTCGATCGCTTCGGCGCCGGACTCGTCCAGGCAGGCGGTCTCCACCTGCAGCGTCACGAAGAAGAATCCGTAGCGCGTCTTCACCATCTCGTGTGCGGCCGCCAGCACGGCCTGGGGATCCGCGCCCCGCTGCACGCGGACATGGCCCGAGAACACGTAGCGGCCGCTGGTCAGCGCCCAGGCGTGCACGTGGTGGACGTCGGCCACGCCCTCCACCTGTTCCAGCGCCTGCGTGATCTCGCGCAGGCTGACGTCGGGCGGCGTGCCCTCCATCAGCAGGTGGGCCGCGTCGCGCAGGATGCCCCAGCTGGCCCAGAGCAGCACGAAGCCGAACGCCATGCCGAGGATGGGGTCGATCAGCAGGAAGCCCGTGAAGTGGATCACCGCCGCGGTGACGATGATCAGCAGGCTGCCCACGAAGGTCTGGATGATGTGCCAGAGCGCACCCTTGACGTTCAGGTCGCTGCGGCTCTCCTTCCAGATCAGGCCGAGCGAGATGAACTCGGTCACCAGTCCGCCGGCGGCGGCCAGCAGCATCGGTCCCGGCGGGAGCTCGATCGGCGCCGTCAGGCGCATCGATCCCATCGCGATCACGATCAGCGCCATCGCCAGCAGGAAACCGCCGTTGACGAGGGCGCCGATCAGTTCGGCGCGGTACCAGCCGAAGCTGCGGTCCTCGTCCGCCGGGCGACGGGCGAGGCGGGCGGCGAGGATCGCGACCAGCACGCCACCCACGGCCGAGAAGGTGTGGAACGCATCGGAGATGACCGCGATCGAGCCGGTCCACAGCCCAATCCCCATCTCGATCACGAAATAGATCCCGGTCAGCCAGGCCGAGATCGCCATGCCGCGTCCGCTGGAGGGCATGTGCCCGGCATGGCCGTGTCCGCCGTGTCCCTCAATCGCCATCGTGTCTCTCCCGCGCCCGCAAGACGGCTCGCGCGCCGAGCGGAGTTGTCGCCCGGGCAGCGGCCTCGATCATATCGCGGCGCCGGCTCGCAATGGGTTCCCCGGTCAGCCTCGGCCGGAGTCGCGTGGCGCGCCACCCGCCTGCCCGCCGGATCCCGGGATGCTGCAGAACCCCTGCGCCGGCACGTCGAGCGCGCTGTTGAA
>JAWWAE010000172.1:0-4969 GCA_033721835.1 Halofilum sp. (in: g-proteobacteria)
AACGCGCAGTCGCGCGCGCTGGAGCAGGAATTCGTCAGCCGCGGCATGCCCTACCGGGTCTACGGCGGCCAGCGCTTCTTCGAGCGCGCCGAGATCAAGGACGCGCTCGCCTACCTGCGGCTGATCGCCAACCGCGACGACGATGTCTCCTTCGAGCGGGTGGTCAACCAGCCGGCGCGCGGGATCGGCGAGCGCACGCTGGCGCAGCTGCGCGATGCGGCGCGCGCGGCCGATGGCTCGCTCTGGCGCGCGGCCCGGCAGGCGGTCGACGAGCGCCTGATCGGCGCACGCGCGGCCGGCGCCGTGGCGAAGTTCCTGCAGCTGATCGACCGCCTGGCCGCGGAGGTCAAGGACCTGGAGCTGCCGGAGCAGGTGGAGCACGTGGTGCACGAGAGCGGGCTGATCGAGCACTTCGGCCGCGATCGCAGCGAGAAGGGCGAGGCCCGGGTGGAGAACCTGGAGGAGCTGGTCACCGCCGCGCGGGTGTTCGAGCGCCCGCCGGACGAGGCCGAGGCGCTGCCGCCGCTGGAGGCCTTCCTGGCGCATGCCGCGCTCGAGGCCGGCGAGGGCCAGGGCGAGAGCTGGGAGGACTGCGTGCAGATGATGACGCTGCACTCGGCGAAGGGGCTGGAGTTTGCGCAGGTGTTCCTGGTCGGGCTCGAGGAGGGCCTGTTCCCGCACCAGCGCTCGCTGGAGGAGCCGGGGCGGCTGGAGGAGGAGCGCCGCCTCGCCTATGTCGGCATCACCCGGGCGCAGCAGCGGGTCACCATCACCTGCGCCGAGCAGCGCCGGCTCTACGGGCGCGAGGTGTTCGGCGTGCCCTCGCGCTTCGTCGGCGAGCTGCCGGGCGAGCTGATCGAGGATGTGCGGCCGCGCGTCCAGGCACGGCCGCTGCGCCCCGCCGTGGCGGCCGGCGGGCCGGCGCCGGCGACCGACGGCATGCCGGCCATGGGCCAGCGGGTGCGCCACCCGAAGTTCGGCGAGGGCACCGTGCTCGACTTCGAGGGCAACGGCTCCCACGCCCGGGTGCAGGTCAATTTCGCCGAGGCCGGCAGCAAGTGGCTGGTGCTGGCCTACGCTCGGCTGGAGACCCTGTCCTAGCGGACCCGACGTCGCGCGCACCACCCGAGGGGCGACGGCAATGCGGCGTGCGTCCGCGCGCCTGAACCACTGCGGTAGGGGTGGTATTCTCTTGCGCTCGCCTTTCACCACCGAGAGAGAACAACCATGAAACGACGTCAATTCCTCGGGACCGTAGGTGCGGGCGCGATGCTCGGCACCGGGCTCGCAGCCAGCAACACCGCCAGTGCGGCCGAACCCATCGAGTGGCGCATGGTCACGACCTGGCCGAAGGACTTCCCCGGCCTCGGCACGGGCGCGAACTACCTCGCCGAGACCATCGGGCGCCTGTCCGGCGGCCGCATCAACGTGAAGGTCTACGGTGCTGGCGAGCTGGTCGACGCCTTCGGCATCTTCGACCTGGTGTCCGACGGGGGTGCGGAGCTCGGTCATGGGGCGTCGTACTACTGGAAGGGCAAGAGCCAGGCGGCGCAGTTCTTCGCGGCGGTGCCATTCGGCCTCACCGCGCAGGAGATGAACGCGTGGTTCTACCACGGCGACGGCATGAAGCTGTGGGAGCAGGTTTACGAGCCGTTCGGCCTGCAGCCGATGGCTGCCGGCAACACCGGTGTGCAGATGGGCGGTTGGTTCAACAAGGAGATCAACTCGGTCGATGACCTCAAGGGACTGAAGATGCGTATACCGGGCCTCGGCGGTGAGGTCCTGAAGCGCGCCGGCGGGACACCCGTGAGCCTGCCGGGCGGCGAGATCTTCACCTCGCTCGAGACCGGCGCGATCGACGCCACCGAGTGGGTCGGTCCGTACAATGACCTTGCCTTCGGTCTCTACAAGGCGGCGCGGTACTACTACTACCCCGGCTGGCACGAGCCCGGCACGACGCTGGAGTGCTTCGTGAACAAGGAGGCGTTGCAGAAGTTGCCGCAGGACCTGCAGCAGGTGGTCCTGCACGCCGGACGCGTGGCCAACCAGGACATGCTGGCCGACTTCACCGCCCGCAACAACCAGGCCCTGCAGACCCTGATCGACAAGCATGGCGTGGAGCTGCGCCGGTTCCCGGACGGAGTCCTGAACCGACTCCGTAGCCTGTCCGAGGAAGTCGTCGCCAGCGTCGCCGAGCAGGACGAGATGTCGAAGAAGGTCTACGAGTCCTTCCGCAAGTTCCGCACGCAGGCGATCGCCTGGCACGACATCTCCGAGCGCGCCTACCTCAACGCCCGCGCCTCGTAGCGCACGCGGTTCGTTGGAGTATCAGGGGCGGCACCTGCGGGTGCCGCCTTTTTTTGTGCACAGGAAGGAGATTGGGAACCGCGAATGGACGCGAATGAACGCGAATATTGGCGTGTCAGGGCGTGCGGGCGGGTTGCAGCTGCGCTGTAAGCGCGTCACCGCCGAACGGGTTTAAAGACCCACGAATGAACACGAATGGACACGAATCAAATGACAGGGTCGCCCGGATGACGTAGGTGCGCTTTTGCTAAGCAAACGCGTACGCCCGCCTCGCAACGAAACGTACGCGTTCGCCTGCGGCGAAAGCGCACCTACGGTTTCTCTATTCGTGTTTATTCGTGTCCATTCGTGGTTCGAATTTCTCCACCCTCAAGCCCGCGCAGACATGCCAGCGCAGCTCTGACACCTGGCAACCGTTGACCCGCCAATATTCACGTCCATTCGCGGTTCCGAAACGTTCAGAACCGGATACCCGCCGTCAGCCAGGTGATGTCCTTGAGGTCGCCTTCCTCGAGATAGCGCGTGGCCGTGGCCTCGAACTGCAGGAGGCCGAGGCTGCCGCCGACGCCGAGGCCGATGCTCTGCTGGTTCTCGCTCGTGCTGCTGCCGCCATCGACGTCGAGCTCGTTGCGGGCAATGCCGTAGCGGCCGATCAGGTAGAACGGGCCGGCGGTACGCGCGCTCAGGCCGATGCCAACGGAGGAGAAGTCGTATTCGCGCGCCAGCGGGGCGTCGCCCGAAGTGACCGACCGGCCGATGTCGAGTTCCAGGTCCAGCTCGGCGACGCCGAGGTCGAGGATCTCGTTGCCGAGGCGCAGGTTGGCGGTCGTCGTGCTGCCGTAACCGTCGTTGTCGGGATCGACCCGGCCGGTCGAGAGGGTCAGAGAAGCGGCCATGGCCGGACCCGCGGCGAGCAGGCCGGCAAGCGCAACGACCGGGATCAGTGCGGAGCGGATTGGATGCATGGGGGGACCTCGATTCAGTTGCCGTAGATCGCGTTGGGCAGCCAGGTGGCGAGACCGGGCCAGAAGGCCAGCAGGATCAGCATCGCCAGCTGGATGCCGATGAACGGTATCACGCCGCGATAGATCTGTGCTGTGCGCACCGTCACAGGCGCGACCCCGCGCAGATAGAACAGCGAGAAGCCGAACGGCGGCGTCAGGAACGAGGTCTGCAGGTTGATGGCGATCATCACGCCGAGCCAGACCGGATCGAGCCCCATCGCGATCAGGATCGGGCCGACGATGGGCACGATCACGAACGTGATCTCGATGAAGTCGAGCACGAAGCCGAGCAGGAACATCAGCAGCATGACCACGACCATGGCGCCGATGACCCCGCCGGGCAGGTTGTTCAGGAGGGTGTGGACGGCATCGTCGCCACCGAAGCCGCGGAAAACCAGCGAGAAGATCGATGCCCCGAGCAGGATCCCGAAGACCATGCAGGTGACGCGCGTGGTGCGGCGCATGACCGTGATCAGGATCGACAACGTGAAGCGCCGCTGCCATGCGGCCAGGATCATCGCACCGGCGGCGCCGACCGAGGCCGCCTCGGTCGGCGTGGCGGTCCCGGCTATGATCGAGCCGAGCACCGCGATGATCAGCAGCACCGGCGGGATGAGGTCACGGATCGCGCGCAGTGCGAGTGCACGGCCACTGATCGCGCGCTCGTCGGCCGGGATCGGTGGCATCGCGTCGGGGCGGCGCCAGGCCTCGAAGATGATGTACAGCAGGTACATGGCGACGAGCATGAGGCCGGGGAACAGCGCGCCCATGAAGAGGTCGCCCACCGACACGGACTCGCCGGAGAACAGGCCCTGCATCAGCAGCGCCTGCTGGTTCGCGTTCGCGATCACGTCGCCGAGCAGGACCAGCACGATCGACGGCGGGATGATCTGGCCCAGGGTTCCGGAGGCACAGATGGTTCCGGTCGCCACGCTCGGGTCGTAGCCGCGGCGCAACATGGTCGGCAGCGACAGCAGCCCCATGGTCACCACCGTGGCGCCGACGATGCCGGTGCTGGCGGCCAGCAGCATCCCCACCAGCGTGACCGAGATGCCGAGCCCGCCGCGCAGGCGGCCGAACAGCATCGCCATGGTGTCGAGGAGGTTCTCGGCGACGCGCGAGCGCTCCAGCATTACGCCCATGAACACGAACAGGGGCACCGCGATCAGAGTGGTGTTGATCATGATCGCGTAGAGCCGGTTCGGCAGCGCGATCAGGAAGCTGTCATCGAAGGCGCCGAGGACCGTGCCGACCCCGGCGAAAAGCAGCCCCACGCCGCCGAGGGTGAACGCGACCGGGTAACCCAGCAGCAGCAGGCCGATCAGGACGGCGAACAGCAGCAACGGGATCCATTCCATCAGGCGCCGCCCTCTTCGGACTCATCGGCGTCGCGGTAGGGTTGAGGCACGTCCTCATGCCCGGCAATCACCAGGGCGTTGCGCGCGATCTCGGCCACCGCCTGGACGATGAGCAGGATGGCAGCGAGCGGGATGAAGGTCTTGAGGACGTAGACCAGCGGCAGACCCCCGGTTTCGGGCGAGCCCTCCATCCGTTCCCAGGAATTGCCGACGTAGCCGAGGCTCCAGAACAGGATGAACAGAGCGACCGGCAGCAGGAAAAGGAGGCTGCCGAAGAAGTCCACGACCGCCTGCGTGCGT
>JAWWAE010000173.1:0-4948 GCA_033721835.1 Halofilum sp. (in: g-proteobacteria)
CGACAGCCCGAGCACGTGGATCGGGCCCTCGGTGACGTTGCGCAGGATCGACATGTGCGGCCACAGGTTGAAGTTCTGGAACACGAACCCGAGACGTGCACGCATGCGGGTGATCTGCCTGCGGTCGACGGGATGCAGCGCACCGTCGCGGTGCCGCTGCAGAGCGAGCTCCTCGCCGTCGATCCGGATGCTGCCCTCGTTCGGCACCTCGAGCAGGTTGATGCAGCGCAGCAGGGTGCTCTTGCCGGAGCCGCTGCCACCGATGACGGCGATCACGTCGCCGGGATCGGCGGTCAGGTCGACACCGCGCAATACCTCGAGCTCGCCGAACCGCTTGTGGATGTCCTTGACTTCGAGCGCCGCGGTCATGCCCCTGCTCCGCTGGCTGCGGGGTTTTTCATTCTTCGGCAGCCGGTCCGGTGGGTCAAGCGGGACCGGACCGGCTCCGGATGCCCAGACTGGCACCATGGGCGGCACATGTGCTGGCGAATCCGGGGTCCGCTGCCGCAGACCGTGCGGGATGGCCGCGCCGCGGCCGCAGCTTCTGCGGCTGGCGGCTCGAGCGAGTCAGTCCGCGCCGGTGCCCAGCGACCGGATCAGCAACGACACGGTCTTGCTGCCACCTTCAGTGTCCTGACGACCGACCTCGGTGAAGCCGTTTCGCTCATGGAAGGCGAGTGACCCGTCGTTGCGGGGTCGCAGGTTCACCTCGCAGGCGAGCAGGGGCGCGTCGAGTCCCAGGGCGTAGCGTTCGATGTCGGCATAGAGGGCACTGGCGACCCCCTGGCGGCGCCAGCGGGCGTCCACCGCCAGGCGGTCGATGTAGACGAAGTCGGCGTAGCGGCGGCTGAACCAGGCATAGTTGAGGCTGCCGTAGTCGCTGCCGGGCCGGAGCCCGATCAGGAATCCCGCCGGCCCGCCGTCGATCTCGGCGAGGCGGAAGTAATCCGCCACCCGCAGGAAGTACTCGAACTGCTCGGGCGGCACCGAGCCGACCGCCGGCACCGAGGCCTGGTTGAGCGCATGCAGCGCGGGCAGGTCGCCGCGGGTGACGTCGCGGAGCTGCATGGCTTCAGCGACGGCCGATCGCGGTCGGGCCGGGAGTCGGTCGCCGTTGCGGGGACGCCTCGCCGCAAATCTCCAGGTAGCGATCGAGCCAGTCGCGCCGGAATTGCTCCGGCGACCAGTCGCGCGCCAGCAGCAGCGCGCGCCACCGGGGGCGCAGGAGGTACACCAGCGCCTCGCACGCCCGGCCCTCTTCACCGACC
Organism: Halofilum sp. (in: g-proteobacteria); assembly: GCA_033721835.1. Lineage (GTDB taxonomy): Bacteria > Pseudomonadota > Gammaproteobacteria > XJ16 > Halofilaceae > Halofilum. The sequence continues at coordinate 1,269 of JAWWAE010000173.1, forward strand.
CGAACCCACACCTGCTCGCGGCGGTACAGATTGCCCTCGAAGGCGTCGATCCGCGCCAGCGCGGCCGCCGACAGGTGCTCGTAGACGCGCCCGTCGATGCGCGACCCCGGGCGCGGAACCGCGCCCGGGAAGGCGCGGTCGCGCAGTGCGTGGCGGGCATGGTCGTCGAGCCGGGCCGAGCGCGCCGGGGCCGCCTCGCCGGCGACCGCGTGCGCGATCGAAGGGAACATCAGGGTGCCGTAGGCGAACACGCGGTGGCCCATCAGTCCTCCCGCGGCGCGGGCGGGGCGCCGAAATTCGTGTGCAGGAATTCGGCCTCGGCGGGCGTCAGGTCGAAGCGCCGGGCCGCCTCCTCGAGTGCCCGCGTGTCGTGCCGGCCCTCCTCTGACAGCCAGCGGACCGCTCGCCGCAGGCGCTCCCCGCGCGGTTCGATCCCGCTCATGCCTGTGGCCCCGCCGGCCGTTCCGTCGCCTCGTCCGGTGCCGGCGCCCGCGCCACGCCGGCCTCGTCGAGCGCGGCCTCCAGCGCCGTCAATGCCGCGCGCGCCTCCGGGGCGGGTCCGTGCACGCCGAGTTCGATTCGCCAGGCCCGGCGCTCCATGTTCGGCAGGCTGGAAAAGCGCACCGACGGGTGATCGTTGCCCAACCGTTCGAGCAAGGGCACCAGGTCGCTCTCGGCGGCCTCCACATGCACGGCGTGCGACACGCTGCGCGCCCGCACGAGCTGGCCGTAATGGTGGTCGAGCACCCACTCGATCATCGGCCAGGCCATCTTCGGGAAGCCGGGGACAAAGAAATGCCGTCCGAGCTGAAAGCCGGGTACCTGGTTCACGGGGTTCGGGATCAGCGCCGCGCCGGCCGGGAAATCGACCATCCGCAGGCGATGCTCGGTCAACCGCTCGGACTCGAACCGCCCGCGCAGGATGGCCTCGCCCTCCGGGTGGCGCTCGATGGACAACCCGGCGGCCTCCGCGGCGGCCTCGCGCGTGACATCATCGGGCGTGGCGCCGATGCCGCCGCAGCAGAACACGATCGCGTCCGTGGCCATGGTCTCGGTCAGCGTGCGCGTGAGCCGCGCGCGCTCGTCGCCGACGATCCGGCACCAGTTCAGCTCGAGGCCACGCTCGCCCAGGCGCTCGATCACGGCTGCCATGTGGCCGTCGCGGCGCCGACCGGCCAGGATCTCGTCGCCCACGACGATCAGGCCGAATTCGGGATCCTGCCGGTTCATGGGCTCATGCTAGTGCGGCAGCCGGGAGCGATCCAGCCGTAATGCGACCTCACGGCACGAGGCCGAGCTCGAACATGACGATATCGATACCGGGATTGGGGTCGCCACGACCGGCATTGGAGGTGTGGCGCACCCGCAGTCCGAGGTGCCAGTCGGAATTCCTGCGAGGTCGCCAGCCGAACGACAGGTGGGTGGTGAAATGGGTATGTGCGCCCAGGTCGCGATCGCGCAACTGTCGCTCGCTGACACGGGTGAGGGCGCTGCCGAATTCGACAAAACTGCGGTCCGGCAGGATCGATGGCAGGTAATGCCAGACCGGCCCGACGTGCAAGGTGTAGACGTGGCCGCCACCCGCGGCCGCATGCGACCAGCTGGTGGCCGCGATCTCCCAGTGAAAATCCCGGCCCAGGTAGCGGGCCCAGCCCGGTGTGGAGTCGGGCGTCAGTGTGAGGCTGACGCCGCCGCCACTGACGTCACCGAGGTCGAGCGCACCACCCCCCAGCAGCCGGACCCCGTCCAGCTCGACGGCACGCGCGGGCGCCAGGCCGCCCAGCAGCAGCACCAGCAGGACCCATCCGAGCCCGCCGCGAGCGGCATCCTCGTTGCCGGTTTCGTGTCGGGCGGCGCGCCGACCCGATTTCACTGGCCCGAGATCCGCGAACCGGGCGCGGCCGCACGCCGCCAGTGTCCCGGGGCCAGACCATCGAGCCGCCAGGGACCGACGCCGATCCGGACCAGCCTCAGGGTCGGATGGCCGACCGCGGCGGTCATGCGCCGCACCTGGCGATTGCGGCCCTCGTGCAGCACCAGCTCCAGCCACTGCGTGGGTACGCTGCGCCGGTATCGAACCGGCGGCTCGCGCGGCCACAGCCCGTCCGGCTCGACGTCCGGGGCGGCCAGCAACCGTGCGCCGGCGGGCCGGCTGGGGCCGTCCCTGAGCATGACGCCGCGTCGCAGGGCCGCCAGCGCCGCGGCATTCGGGCAGCGCTCGACCTGGACCCAGTACGTCTTGGCCAGCTTGCGCCGGGGATGGGTGATCCGGTGCGCCAGTCGACCGTCGTCGGTCAACACCAGCAGTCCCTCGGACTCCCGGTCGAGCCGGCCGGCCGGGTAGATGTCGGGCAGGTCGATCCAGTCGGCCAGCGTCTGGCGGCCCGGCTCGGCGCCGAAGCGACAGACCGTGCCGAACGGCTTGTTGAACAGGATGACCGCACTCATGCGGGCGCTTGGGCCGCCGCCAGCGCCTCGAGCCAGCGGCGCCGCCGCAGCTGCCCGAAGCCGAGCCGGTCGAAGGTGGACGCCAGCGCGGCCGCGTCGCCCCCGGGCCAGCGCAGGGCCGCGGGCGTGTCCGGCAGACCGTCGGCGGGGTACATCGCGGTCAGCCGCCGCGACAGCCGGACCAGTGCCTCGTGTTCCGCGAGCAACCCGGCGATGCGCTTCGCGCCGCGGAACTTCATGTCCGCGACGCCATCCAGGTTCGCGTACAGCGTGTCGAGGTCCTCCCAGCGCCGCAGCAGCCGCGCCGCCGTCGCCCTGCCGATGCCGGGCACGCCCGGGATGTTGTCGACCGCGTCGCCCGCGAGCGCCAGCATGTCGGCGATCTGTTCCGGGCGGACGCCGAAGTGCCGCTCGATCCCGCGCCGGTCCAGGCGGCGGTCGCGGGCGAAATCCCACCATTCGTCGCCGTCGCCCACGAGTTGGGCCAGATCCTTGTCGCCGCTGACGATCGTGACCGCGAAACCGGCCTCGCGGGCGCGGCCGGCGAGCGTGGCAATGATGTCGTCGGCCTCGCAGTGCGGGCTGGCGAACTCGGCCAGGCCGGCCGCCCGCGCCAGCGATCGACAGCCGCCGAACTGGCGTCTCAGTTTCTCCGGCGCCGGTTCGCGGTTGGCCTTGTACTCGGGGTAGATCTCGTTGCGCTGTGAGCTCTCCAGGCTGACGTCGAAGGCAATGGCCAGGTGGCTGGGGCGGGTGTGCTCGAGCAGTCGCAGGAGGAAGTCGCCGAAGCCGTAGATCGCGTTGGCCGGCTCGCCGGCGGCATCGACGATGCTGTCGGGCAGCACGTGCCAGGAGCGGAACACGTAGATGCTGGCGTCGACCAGGTACAGGCGCGGCCGCATCAGCGCAGCACCTTGACCAGTTCCCCCGCCCGCGGTTCGCCGTCGGGCCAGTCGCCGTTCAGCAGCCGGGTGCGCGCGGCCGCGTCCTGCAGCCGCGGCGTGTCGCGCGCCAGCGATTCGTAGCGGTCACCGGCGGTCGCCCGGATCAGTTCGATGCGCAGGGGCTGGGCGCGCTCACGCTCGGCGGGCGTGAGCGCGTGCAGGCTGTGAATGATGTCGAGGAACTCGTCGTCGAGGCGCTCGAAGGTCTCGTTGTCCGGGGCGAGGCCACGAAAGTACCAGGCCTGCTCGCCCTTGATGATCAGCGCATACCGGGTCCGGTCCGCGCCC
>JAWWAE010000174.1:0-4939 GCA_033721835.1 Halofilum sp. (in: g-proteobacteria)
CGAGGCCGTGGGCGAGGTCCTCGGCGTCGATGGTCAGCGGCGCCAGGAACTTCAGCACCCGGTCGTCGACGCCGGCGGTCTCGATGACGAGGCCGTGGCGGAAGCACTCGGCGGCGATCGCCTCGGCGGCGCCGTCCCGGCCGCAGTCGAGGCCCCACATGAAGCCGCGCCCGCGCACCGAGGCCTGCAGCGACGGGTGCGCGTCCGCGATGCGTTGGAAGCAGTCGCGCACGGTCGGCCCCTTGCGCTCGACCTCGCGCGTGATCGCGCCATCCTGCCAGAAGGCGGTGGCCGCCGCGGCGGTGACGAAGGCGGTGTTGTTGCCGCGGAAGGTGCCGTTGTGCTCGCCCGGGGCCCAGATGTCCAGCTCCGGGCGCAGCAACACCACCGACAGCGGCAGCCCGTAGCCGCTGAGCGATTTCGACAGGGTCACGATATCGGGCCGGATGCCGGCCGACTCGAAGCTGAAGAAGTCGCCGCTGCGGCCGCAGCCCGCCTGGATGTCGTCGACGATCAGCAGGATGCCGTGCTCGCGGCAGAGCGTGGAAAGGCCGCGCAGCCACTCGTCGGAGGCGACATGGACACCGCCCTCGCCCTGCATGGTCTCGACGATCACCGCCGCCGGCAGCTCGAGCCCGCTGGAGCGGTCCTCGAGCATGCGCCGCAGGTAGTCGACGGTGTCGACGCCCTCACCGAGGAAGCCGTCGAACGGCATCGGCGTCGCGTTCGCCAGCGGCTGCGCGGCGCTCGCGCGCTTGCCCGCGTTGCCGGTCACGGCGAGCGAGCCGAGCGTCATGCCGTGGAAGGCCCGGGTGAAGAACACGATCTCCTCGCGGCCGGTGAACTTGCGCGCGAGCTTGAGGGCGGCCTCGACCGCGTTGGTCCCGGTCGGCCCGGGGAACTGCACCCGGTAGTCGAGGCCGCGCGGGGCGAGGATGCGCTCGTTGAAGGCCGCGAGGAACTGCTGCTTGGCCGACGAGTACATGTCCAGGCTGTGGCTCACGCCGTCACGGCCGACATAGTCGAGCAGTGCGGCCTTCAGGGCCGGGTGGTTGTGCCCGTAGTTGAGCGCCCCGGCGCCGGCCAGGAAATCGAGGTAGCGCCGGCCCTCCACGTCGGTCAACCACGCGCCTTGCGCGGTATCGAAGGTCGCGGGGAAGTCGCGGCAGTAGCCGCGGACTTCCGATTCGTACTGGTCGATGATGCGGTTCATGCTGGTCCCGTTGGCTTGAATGGGTTGCGGGCGGCCCGCGCCCGGGGCCCCGGCTCCTGAGCCTCGAGTCAGGCCTCGGGCCACTCGAGTGGCCCGAGCCGGTAGAGGTGTTCCGGCTCGTGGTCGTCGGGAAAGAAGTCCGCCGGGAAGAACGGCAGCTTGCGGCAGGGCACGCCCTTCTTGCGCGCGAACGCGCGGAACAGGTTCTGCGACGGCGTGTTCGACGGCGTCACGCTGGCCTCGAGATAGGTGACCTTGCGGCAGCCGTCGAGCGCCAGCAGGTGATGCAGCAGCTTGTGGCCGACACCTTGGCCACGGACCTCGCGCGCGACCCCGATCTGCCACACGAACACCGTGTCGGGCTGCCGCGGCGGCACGTAGGCCAGCACGAAGCCGACCATGCGCCCCTCCTTCTCCGCGACCAGGCAGGTGTTGCCGAAGTGCTGGCAGATCAGGATGTAGGCGTACGAGGGATTCAGCTCCAGCACCCCCGCCGCCTGGACGAAGCGCCACATGTCGCGGCCATCGGCCGGGGTCGCCGGACGGCAGACGATGTCCGCCGCACGGTCCTTCTTCTTCCCCGCCGCGCGCGGCGCGCCGCTGACGGCGGCCGGCGCATCCTGTCGTTTGATCGCCTCGATCTGCATCGTTGTCGACTCCGTGTGAAGGGCGGTATCGGGTTCAGGCCGCAGCATCGGTCGGCTCCAGTCGCTCGTGCAGCAACCGCATGGCGTCCGGCACGGCCGCGGTGGAGAGCACGCAGGTGATCGCGTGGTCGTCGCGGTAGTGCGCATACAGCGGGATGCGCGCCCGCTCGGCGTCGCGCCGGGAGGCGGCGGCGACGTCGGCGTCGCGGCCGACGTCGCGGCCGACGGCCGAGACCGAGCCGTGGCGCCGGGCCACCGTGGCGCGCTCGCCGTACTCGCTCGCGACGCGCTCGCGGAACGCGGCGCGATCGGCCACGCCGGCGGCCGGGATCAGGATCTCGCGGCGCGCGCCGTCCCCGCTCACGCGGTCGAGCAGGATGTCGGTCTGGCCGAGCGAGTCGAGGATGCGGTCGCCGATGGCCTCGGCGCGGCCGTCTGCGCACTCGACCCGGACCGGCAGCACCTCCTCGTGACTGGCCACGCCGACGGCGCGCGGGGCGCCATCGCTGTCGAGGTCGTGAATCAGGGTGCCCGGCTGCTCCGGCTCGAAGGTGCTGCACACCTGCAGCCGCACGCCGTCGCGGCGGGCGTGCTCGACCGAGCGCGGATTCAGCACGCCGGCGCCATGACGGGCGAGCTCGGCCATCTCCGTGTAGCCCAGCTCGTCCAGCCGGTAGGCGTCCGGCACGACGCGCGGATCGGCCGAGTAGACGCCGTCGATGTCGGTGCAGATGTCGCAACGCTCCGCGCCGAGCGCGCCGGCGAGCACGACCGCGGTCGTGTCCGAGCCGCCGAGGCCCAGGGTCGTGGTCTCGCCCGAGGGCGCGCGGCCCTGGTAGCCGGTGACGACCGGCACCCGGCCAGCGTCCAGCTCCGCGCGGATGCGTGCGGGGTCCAGCGACTCGACCGCGGCGTTGAAATGATTGCCGTCGGTGTGGAGGCCGGCCTGGCCGCCGTCCAGCGACACGGCCGGCACGCCGCGCTGGATCAGCGCCATGCTCAGCAGGGCCGACGAGATGCGCTCGCCGGTGCTCAGCAGGGCGTCCAGCTCGCGCGGGGCCGGCGAACGGCTCACCGCACCGGCGTCCGCCAGCAGCTCACTGGTGGTGTTGCCCATGGCGGACACGGTCACCACGATCTCGTGGCCGTCGCGGCGGGCGCGGACGATGCGGTCGGCGACCGCAGCGATGTGCTCGGTCGTGGCGACCGAGGAGCCGCCGAATTTCTGCACGATGATGCTCATTGAGCGGTTACTCCAATTTCGGGAATCGGTGGCGGCGGCCCGGGCGTCCGTGGCGGGGGCTGCCGCGAAATCTTTTCGGTTGTTCGGCTGCGGGTTCGCGTGTGCGCCGGCTCAGTGTCCGGCGCCGCCGTGACCCGGCCCGCGGGTCGGGGCGGCCGTCGCCGCCCCCGATTCCAGCAGCGGCGCCGCGTCGAGATCCTCGGCGTCCATCAGCGCGACCACCTGTTCCAGGGCGGCGGCGATGCGCCGGCGCTGTTCCGGATCCAGCGCCTCCAGGCGCTCCTCGAAGCGCTCCTGCAGCGGCGGCGCCACCTGCCCCAGCAGTTCCGCGCCGCGATCGGTCAACTGCACCAGGACCTGGCGCTTGTCGCGGTTGCGCCGGCGCCGCGCGACCAGTCCGTGGCCCTCGAGCCGGTCGAGGATGCCGGTGATGGTCGCCGGGCTCATCGCGACGCTGCGCGCCAGCTGGCCGGGGTTGAGCGGGCCGCTGCGGTGGATCTCGCGCAGGCACACCAGCTGCGGCCCCGTGAGGCCGTGATGCTGCGCCAGCCGGCGCCCGTGCAGGTCGACCGTGCGCAGGATGCGGCGCAGCGACCGCAGGATGTCGCGGCCGTGGTCGCTCTGCGGCAGGGCCCTACTGCCCGGGGTGGTGGCTCTCGGCCTCGGCACGATGCTTTCCCTCACCAAATATTCGTACAGGAATATTTTGTGTCGCGAAATAATACCACAGCGGGCGTGGAATGCAAGCCGCGACGGCGTCCGGGCGCGGTTTGCGGCGCTCAGGTCTTCGGCAGGGTGACGCCGGTCTGGCCCTGGTACTTGCCCTTGCGGTCCGCGTAGGAGGTCTCGCAGACCTCGTCGGACTCGAGGAACAGCACCTGGGCGACGCCCTCGTTGGCGTAGATCTTGGCCGGCAGCGGCGTGGTGTTGGAGAACTCGAGCGTGATGTGGCCCTCCCACTCCGGCTCCAGCGGCGTCACGTTGACGATGATGCCGCAGCGGGCGTAGGTCGACTTGCCGAGGCAGACCGTGAGCACCGTGCGCGGGATGCGGAAGTACTCCACGGTGCTGGCCAGCGCGAACGAGTTCGGCGGGATGATGCAGCAATCGGACTCGACGTCGACGAAGCTCTCGGGATCGAAGTTCTTCGGGTCGACGATGGCCGAGTTGATGTTGGTGAACACCTTGAAGTGGGTGGAGCAGCGCACGTCGTAGCCGTAGCTCGAGGTGCCGAACGAGACGATGCTGCCGTTGCTGCCGTCCCGCACCTGGCCCGGTTCGAACGGCTCGATCATGCCGTGCTGCTCGGCCATGCGACGGATCCAGCGGTCGGACTTGATGCTCAAGGCGGGTGCTCCAGGGGTGTCGGGGGCGAATCGAGCGCGCGATTATGGCACAGGGGAAATTCGGCGCCTACGCGGTGGGGGGCCTGCTCGTGCCGGGTGCTCCGGGGGCGCGGCGCCGGCCCGGATCGCGAGCAAGCTCGCTCCCACCCCCGAGATGGTTGGCATTCCCGAGCACTCCTGTAGGCAAATCGATTTATGCGGGGTCGACGGGTTTCGCTCCGCTACGCGGAGCGAGGTACTTTCTTGGTGCCAAGAAAGTACCCAAAGAAGCCTTGCGCTGGTTGCCGCGGCCGGGTCCGGGCTGGGCCCGGACCCGGCTGCCCTGTGCTTCTCGCGCCGGGCGGGGCGCGCAGACGCGACTTCCTGTCGCGACTGCGCGGGCTCGCCATCCTTGGCGAGCCCCCTGTCGGGCCTTCTCCGCCCGCCGCTGCGATGCTCGGCGCGGCAAAGGCGCGGAAGGGCACATGCTGGGAAGTTGCTTCAGACGGCA
>JAWWAE010000175.1:0-4937 GCA_033721835.1 Halofilum sp. (in: g-proteobacteria)
CGCCGGCGCGTCCGGCTCGTCCAGCATCGCCGCCAGGTAGTGCGAGACCGAGGTCTTGCCGTCGGTGCCGGTGATCGCGGCGATGGTCTCGAAGCGGGTCGACGGCTCGCCGTGGAAGCGGGCCGCGATCCGGCCCAGTTCGTGCGGCAGCCCGGGCACCGCGACCGCGGCCACGCCTGCGCGCCGGCAGGCACCGGCGGCGGCGGCGTCCCAGTGCGGGTCGTCGGCCGCGTGCAGCACCGCCGCGGCGCCGCGGGCGAGCGCCTGGTCGAGGAAGTCGAGGCCGTGGGAGCGGTCGCCCGCCAGCGCCACGAACACCGCACCCGGCTGCACCCGGCGGCTGTCGAGTTCGAGCGCGTTCACCGGCCGGGTGCCGGCGGCGCCCGCATGCACCAGTCCCGCCAGCAGGTCGGCCAGGTGGCGCACCGGGATCTGTTCGGCCGGCATCATGGCCTGCCCCCGGCCGCGGTCGCCACCACACGGCGGCCGGGGTCGTCGGGCTGGATGTCGAGCAGCCGCAGCGCCCCGGCGACCACGCGCGCGAACACCGGCGCGGCCACCTGGCCGCCGTAGTACTCGCGGCCCTGCGGCTCGTCGATCAGGACCACGGTCGCGATGCGCGGCTCGCTGGCCGGGGCGAAGCCGGCGAACACCGCCCGGTAGCGGTCCTCGGCATAGCCACCGGCGGAGACCTTGTGCGCGGTGCCGGTCTTGCCCGCGACGCGGTAGCCGGCGACGGCCGCGCGGCCGCCGGTGCCGCCGGCCGAGACCACGGACTCGAGCATCGCGCCGATCTGGCCCGCGCTGGCCGGCTGCGTGGCGCGCATGCGCTGGCCGGACGCGTCCTCGCCGACACCCGGGCGGCGGAAGCGGACCGGCGGCAGCATGCCGTCGGCCGCGATCGCTGCATAGGCGCGGGCGAGCTGCAGCGGGGTCACCGAGATGCCGTAGCCGTAGGCGATGGTCGCCTGCTCCACCGGCCCCCAGTCCGCGACCGACGGCAGGCGACCGCCGACCTCGCCGGGGAAGCCGCTGCCGGTCGTGGTGCCGAGCCCGAAGCGGGCGAAGGTCTCCCACAGCCGCCGCGGCTCGAGCGACAACGCGATCTTGCTGGCGCCGACGTTGCTCGACTTGCGGATCACGCCGGCGACGTCGAGCGTGCCGAGCTCGCGCGGGTCGCGGATCACGTGCCCGGCCACGCGCAGCGTGGCGGGCGCGTCGAACACCGGTGTGCCGGGCCGGTAGCGGCCCGAGTCGAGGGCGGCGGCGATGGTCAGTGCCTTCATGGTCGAGCCGGGCTCGAACACGTCGGTCACCGCCCGGTTGCGCACCAGCTCGCCGGAGCGCTCGCTGGTGTCGTTGGGATTGAACGCCGGCTGGTTGACCATGGCCAGCACCTCGCCGCTGTGCACGTCGAGCATCACCAGCGAGCCGGCGCGGGCCCCGTGGCGCTGCACCGCCGCCTTCAGCTCGCGGTAGGCCAGGTACTGCAGGCGCCGGTCGAGCGTGACCCGCAGGTCGCGGCCGTGCTCGGCCGGGCGCAGCAGCTCGAGGTCCTCGATCACCCGGCCGAGGCGGTCCTGCACCACCCGCTTGCGGCCGGGCCGGCCGCTCAGCCAGTCGTCGAATGCCAGCTCCAGGCCCTCCTGGCCGCGGTCGTCGATGCCGGTGAAGCCGAGCACCTGGCCCGAGACCTCGCCGGTGGGGTAGTAGCGGCGATACTCCCGCCGCTTGCCGACGCCGGGTACGTCGAGCGCGAGTACCCGTTCGGCGTCTCCGGGGGTGAGATGCCGTTGCAGCCAGACGAACTCGCGCCCGCGCGCCGCCTGCAGGCGCTCGGCGAGCCGTTGCCGCGACATGCCGAGGGCGGCCGCGAGATTGCCCCAACGCCCCGGCGCTTCGCCGAGCGCGCCCGGGTCGGCCCAGATCGACCACACCGGGGTGCTGATCGCGAGCGGCTCGCCGTTGCGGTCGAGGATCATGCCGCGGTGCGCCGGCACCGGCACGGTGCGCACGTGGCGCACATCCGCCTGGCCGCGCAGGAACTCGCGGTTGAGCACCTGCAGCTCGACCGCGCGCCCGGCCAGCAGCAGGCCCGCGAGTGCACAGGCGACCACCACCAGCAGGCGGCGTCCGCGGGCGATGCTTTGCGGTTGCGTGCGTTTCATTGCAGCACCACGATCTCGGCCTGCTCGAAGTCCGGCAGGCGCATGTCCAGTTTCTCGCGCGCCAGCCGCTCGATGCGGCCGTGCGTCGCCCAGGTGCTCTGCTCCAGCTCCAGCCGGCCCCACTCGGTGTCGAGTTCGGCCTGGGTCGCCTCCAGCCGCTGCAGCTCGATGAACAGCGCGCGCGACCGGTGCTGGCTGTAGACCACGGCGAGCGCGCTGACCAGCACCGCCAGCGCCAGCCCGATCAGCGTCGCCGTGGTGGCGTTCATCCGACCCGCTCCGCGACCCGCAGCCGCGCGCTGCGTGCCCGCGGGTTGGCCTGCGCCTCGGCCGACGTCGGCGTCTGCGGGCGGCCGACGCTGCGCAGCACCGCAGTGCGCTCCTCCGCCACCGGCAGGGTGCGCCCGCGGGCGTCGCGCATCGGGGCGGCGGTCCCGCCGGCCTGCGCGCGCAGGAAACGCTTCACCCGCCGGTCCTCCAGCGAGTGGAAGCTGATGACCGCCAGCCGGCCGCCCGGGGCGAGCACGGCCGGGATCGCGGCCAGCCCCGCGTCCAGCGCCTCGAGCTCCGCGTTGACCCGCATGCGGAGCGCCTGGAAGGTGCGGGTCGCCGGGTGTCGCTCGCGCTCGCGGCGCGGGACCGCGCCGGCGACGATCTCCGCCAGCCGCCCGGTCGTCGCGATCGGCGCCTCGGCCCGCGCCGCCACGATCGCCCGCGCGATCCGGCCCGCGAACCGCTCCTCGCCCAGGCTGCGGATCACGTCCTTCAGCTCGTGCTCGTCCACGGTCGCCAGCCAGTCGGCGGCGGACGGGCCGGCGGCCGGGTCCATGCGCATGTCCAGCGGGCCGTCGTGGCGGAAGCTGAAACCGCGTGCGGCGTCGTCGAGCTGCGGCGACGACACCCCGAGGTCGAACAGGACGCCGTCGAATCCACGCTCCGGGCCGTGCTGGCGGGCGATGTCGGCGAGCATGGCGAAATCCCCCTGCACTACCCGCACCCGCGGGTCGTCGCGGTGGCGGTCGCGCGCGGCGGCGACGGCCGCGGGATCCCGATCGATCGCGAGCAGCCGGCCGCCGGGCCCGAGCCGTTCGACGATGGCCGCGGCGTGTCCGCCGCGGCCCCAGGTGGCATCCACATAGGCTCCGTCCTCGTGCACGTTCAGCGCGGCCAGGGCCTCTTCGAGGAGGACCGGCCGATGCGCGCGGTCGGCCATGGTTCAGAGGGACAGGGATTCGAGCGCGGCGGGCAGCTCCAGCCCCTGTTCATCCTCCTCGGCCGCCATCCAGGCGGCCCGCCGCTCGTTCCAGGTCTCCTCGTCCCACAGCTCGAACTTGTTGCCCTGCCCGATCAGCACGACCCGGCGATCGATGCCGGCGAACTCGCGCAGCGGGCCCGGCACCAGGATGCGGCCCTGGGCATCGAACTCGCACTCGGTGGCGTGACCGATCAGCAGTCGCTGCAGCCGCCGCGCCTGCTTGTTCAGGGTCGGCAGCTTCACCAGCTCGCGCTCGATCGCCTCCCACTCGCCCAGCGGATAGATCAGCAGGCAGCCGTCGCGGTCGACCGTGACCACGACCCGCCCCTCGGACTCGGCCTGCAGCCGGTCGCGATAGCGCGCGGGCACGGCCATGCGCCCCTTCGCGTCGAGGTTCAGGTTGGTCACGCCCCGGAACACGGCGGCTCCCTCTACGGGTAACCACAATTACCCACAATTTCCCACCTGAAGGCACTATAGGTAGCCGATTTGCGCCATGTCAAGCTGAAATCCCCTGCTTCCGGGGTCCGAAACTGCCGGCGGCACAGAGACTTACGCACTGGCCGGGGGCGCGGTGGGGCATTATTCGCCGCGGATCATGGAGTTGAGCGTGGAAAGTGAGAATGTGGGCGAAAAACAACAACACCCGGCCGCGCGCGGCCGATCTTCCGGGACGTGACGGGGTTCACACAATCGCCGCGGCCCGGAGCCCGGGCCGGTACCGCGCCCGGCCCGCCGGGCACGGGCGCCCCGCCGCGCCAATGGGCGCCGCGGGTCGCGGGAAACTGGAAAGGGAGCCGGCCATAAGCCGGGTTCTGTCGCGGACAGTCATTCCTCTAGGGCGGACGTCGCCGTCCGCCTCCAGCGGCCTACCCGGGAACCGCGCGGGCCACGCGATCGTTCCCCTATTTGGCCTTGCTCCGGGTGGGGTTTGCCGTGCCGTCGGTGTTGCCACCGACGCGGTGCGCTCTTACCGCACCGTTTCACCCTTGCCGGCGACCCGTGAGGGCCGCTTGGGCGGTCTGCTCTCTGTTGCACTTTCCGTCGGCTCACGCCGCCCAGGTGTTACCTGGCACCCTGCCCTGCGGAGCCCGGACTTTCCTCCACCGCCGATGGCGGCAGCGACTGTCTGGCCGACTCCGGGGGCGATTCTAGCACCCGCAGGCCCGTTTCGGAGGAACCGCGAATGGACGCGAATGAACGCGAATATTGGCGCTTCGTTATGCCTGGCACGTCAGAGCGGCGCTGGCAGCGCGTCGCCGCCGAGCGGTCGATGTAGAACCACGAAATGGACACAAAATCATTCAAGCCCGGAGGTATTGATTCCTTCGGCGGCGTCTTCTCATTTTGTGTCTATCTTGTGTCCATTTTGTGGTTCTATTTCGACCGATCGGCTGCGACACGCTGCCAGCGCAGCTCTGACGTGCCAGGCATAACGAAGCGCCAATATTCGCGTTCATTTGCGTTGATTCGCGGTTCCTCCGAAACGGGCCTGCGGGTGCTAGAATCGCCCC
>JAWWAE010000176.1:0-4873 GCA_033721835.1 Halofilum sp. (in: g-proteobacteria)
GGCTATCGCGCCCACCAGATCCGGCTCGAGGGCGGCGATTGCTCGACCGACAGTTTCTGCTATCCCAATGTCTGAATGGATTTCGACACGGGCACGGTAACGGCCCTTTGGGCGGCGGTCATCCTTTCGGGGGTCTATCACGGCGTCAATCCCGGCATGGGGTGGCCGCTCGCCGTCTCGTCCGGGTTGATGGAGGGGCGGGGCCGATCGCTGGTGAAGGCGCTCGGTGCGCTGGCCGTCGGCCACCTGCTCGCGATGCTCGCACTCCTGCTGCCGTTCTCCATGTTGACGGTACTGGTCTCCTGGCAGACGGAAATCCGCGCCGGCGCTGCCGGGCTGGTGATCGCCGCAGGCATCTACCTCCTGATCAACCGTCGGCATCCGAGGATCCTTGCCCGGGTGGCTCCCTCGCGGCTCGTGCTCTGGTCGTTTCTGGCTGCGACGGCGCATGGTGCCGGCCTGATGCTGGTGCCGATCTACCTGGGCATCAGCGGGACCGATCCGGGCGCGGACGCACACGCGGCCGCGCGCCACTTGATGGGAAGCAATATCGGCTCGGCGTTGGTCGTGGCGCTGGCGCATACGGCGGCCATGATGATGGCCGGGGGCGTGCTCGCCGCGGCGACCTACTGCTACCTCGGGCTCCGGTTCGTGTCGCGCACATGGTTCAACCTCGACCTGGTCTGGGCGCTGAGCCTGATCCTGGTCGGTCTCTCGGCGCTCTATTTCGCGATCATCGGGCACTGACGCCCTGAATCCGGCGTCGGGTCGTGCAATCCGACAAATTGCAGGTTGCAGGAGCGGTATCGCAAGATCGGACCTCCAAGGCCACTGGTCGACTCCGACCCCGGTAGCCACTGGCGCGGGTATGCATTTGTTGCGATAGTCACCGCTGGCATTCATTACCATCGACCGGGAACGCATGCCGGCATGAATCGCCCGTTTCGCCTGCACATCCTGCTGCTGCTCGTGCTCCTGCCGCTCGGCGCGGAAGCCGCCGCCTTCGGCGAGACCGTGCGCGAGCGCGGTGTCGTCCCCTACGACCGTTACCTCGCCGGCGGCAGCGTCGACGTGGACGCGGAGGTGCTCGGTGACCTGGTGACCGCCGGCGGCAGCCTCGACATCGCCGGGCGGGTCGCGGGCGATCTCCTGGCCGCCGGCGGCCGCCTCGGGATCACGGGCGAGGTGGAGGACGACGCGCGCCTGGCCGGCGGCAGCATCACGGTGGACGCGCGCATCGGCGATCACCTGGCCGCCGCGGGCGGGTCCATCGACATCCGTCCCGGGACCACCGTCGGCGGGCGGGCATGGCTGTCCGGCGGCAGCGTCGTGCTCGACGGTCGGGTCGACGGGCCGGTGCGCATCGTCGCCGGCGAGGTCGTGATCGGTGGCAGCGTGACCGGACCCCTCGAGATCCGCGCGGACGAGCTGCAGATCCGCCCCGGCGCGCGTATCGACGGGGACCTGACCTATCGCGCGCCACGCCGGGCCCGGATCGATGCCGGTGCCCGCATCGGTGGCGAGGTGCGCTTCCAGCCGGCAGAGGACGTGGCCCCCGGCATCCACGAGCGTGAAAGCGGCCCGACCGTCGGCGGGATGGTGCTGTTCGTCCTCGCGCTCGGCATTGTGGGCGCGCTCCTGCACGCCGTGTTCCCGCAGTTCACCCGCAATGCCGCGGCCGCGGTCCGCACCGAGCCGCTGTTGAGCCTCGGCGTGGGCGCGCTGGTCGTGTTCGCTGCCCCCGTAGCCATCATCGTGCTGGCCCTGCTCGTGGTCACGCTGCCGGTTGCGCTCGCGGGCCTGGCAGTGCTGCCCGTCACGCTGCTGCTGGGCTATGTCGTGTTCGCGTTCGCGCTCGCCGATGCCGGTGCGCGGCGGCTTCGCCTCGATCCCGCACCGTCGGGCTGGCGCCGCCTGCTGGCGCTGGCGGTCACCCTGCTCGCACTCGGGCTCGCCCAGGAGATCCCCTGGGTCGGGGGACTGCTGCTGCTGGCCGCCCTGCTGTTCGGCACCGGCGCGGCCCTGGTGTCGCTGGGCCGTCGCTATCGGGCGGACCCCCGGGCCTCCTGAGCGCCGACCGGGAAACAGGGGGCAGACCTGTAGCGAAGTAGCCCGGATGGAGGGTAGCGGAATCCGGGGAAACACTCGCGTCGACCCCCGGATTCCGCCCTGCGGGCTGCATCCGGGCTACTTCGGAATCGGTGACTGCGGCGGCGATCCATCCTTCGGACCACCAAGTAAGTGCCATTCGGGACCGTAACGGAAATCCACGGGCGCCCAGGACTTGAACCTCGGAGTCCGGGTACGAGGCGAGGCGAGCCGCGAAGGCGTTGATCCGAAACGGAATGTCTTCGTGCAGGCCGGCGCGGCGAGCTCGGTCCGCCGCCGGGTCCGCTACACTCGGATTGCGGATGCGTCGATCGGAGCTGCGCCAATGCCGAAGCCCTGCCCGCGATGCCGACAATCCTCCGCCCGGCTGGCCGTGCCGGTCGTGCTCGGGCTCGCGCTGGTGGGCTGCGCGGGCCTGATTACGCCCGAGCCCGACCCCGGGTACCTGGACCGGCTCGAGATCGACTTCACGCAAGGAGTGCCCGACGAGGAGCCGCTGCCGCCGCTGGACACGGACGGTCTCGGCGCGGACGAGATCGATACCGTCCGGGTCTACCGCGAGCGCGTCCGCGCGGTGGTCAACGTGACCTCGCTCAGTGCCTATCGCACGCGCCTGACCGGCACGTTCCCGGTCGGCGGCAGCGGCAGCGGATTCATCATCGACCAGCAGGGCACCGTCGTCACCAACGATCACGTGGTGCGTGGCGCCCAGCGTCTCGTGGTCACACTGTACGACGGCAGCAACTACCCGGCGCGGGTGGTCGGCGTCGATCCCGAGCTCGACCTAGGCGTGCTGCGCTTCGATCCGCAAGGGCGCCGGCTCTGGACCATCCCGCGCGGTGACAGCGACCGCCTGCGCGTCGGCCAGCGGGTCATCGCCCTGGGCAACCCGTTCGGTCTCGAGGGCACGCTCACCAGTGGCGTGATCTCGGCACTGAATCGGCCGATCCAGACCGAGTCGGGCCTGATCCTGCCCGACATGGTCCAGACCGACGCCGCGATCAATCCGGGCAACTCGGGCGGCCCTCTGCTCGATCGGCAGGGACGGGTCGTGGGCATCAACTCGATGATCGTCTCGCCCTCGGCGGCGAGCGCCGGGATCGGGCTCGCCATACCGGTGAATGCCACGGTACGCGTGGTCAACGAGATCCTGGCCACCGGCCGCGTCACCCGCGGCTGGATCGAGATCGAGGGGGTCGCGCTGGACGCCCGGCTCGCCGCCGCCCGCGACGATGGCCTGCGCCGGGGGATCCTGGTCACGCGCGTGCTGCCGGGGGGCAACGCCGAGGCCGCCGGACTGCGCGACGGCCGCGACGGCCGCGCGGTGCGCTTCGGCCCGCACCGGCTCCCGATCGGTGGGGACGTGATCGTGGCGGTCGACGGTGAGCCGATCGCGAGCGTGCCGGATCTGCTTGCTACCCTGATCGGCACGAGTGTCGGTCAGACCGTGGCGCTCACGGTTGTCCGTGACGGTCGCCGCCAGGAGGTGACTCTGAAGCTCGCGCGGCGGCCGCAGCCTGAGACGGCGGCGCGATAGGGGATCCGGGGTCAGCTCTTGCAATCCAGCATGTATCAGGGCGCTGATGTTGTGTTGCAAGACCTGACCCTGGTCACGCAGGTCGCAGATGCTGGATCGCAGGACCTGACCCTCATTCCTTGATATGCAGCCTGCGTCTCAGGGCTGAGCGATAACGCGCCGGCAGCGCAATCCAGGCGAGCGGCAGCAGGGTGATCATTCCCAGCGCGAGCACCGTGAGCGCAGCCCGTTCAAGATCGCCCGATGCGAGCTCGCCACCGAAGTGGGCGAGCAGGAAGCTGGCCGGGAGGATTCCAAGCAGCGTCGCCACCGCAAAGCGCCAGGCTTTGAGTGGCGTGAGCCCGGCCGCGTAGCTCACGATGTCGAACGAGAGGAACGGCATCAACCGGGTGGCGAAGACGACCGTCATCAAGAGGTTCTGGGAGGCAACGAACCGGCTCAACAGGCCGGTGGAAAGACGTGGCCCGAGCCAGGCGCTCAGCACCTCGTGACCGACGAGACGGGCGATGGCAAAGGCAATCAGGGCACCGATTTCGGCCCCGGCGGCCACGTACAGCGTGCCCCAGGAATGGCCATAGGCGGCGCCGGAGGCGAGTGCGATCGGCGCGCTCGGTATCGGGTTGATGACGATGGCGGTCGTCATCAGGCCGACGATCAGGACGGGGCCCAAGGGGCCGAGCTGTTGCACGGTCCGCTCGAGCGTGTCCCTTTGCAACAGATGATCGAGGGCGCCGGTGTGCCACATCACCAGGGCGATGGCGAGAAATGCCGCCAGCAGCCCTGTGCCCAGCATGATTCGCCAAGGCGACGGCCGGCGGGTAGCATCGCCTCCGTCGCCGGCGTGGCCGTCGGGATCCGCGGTTGCATTGTTCGGGCCGCCGTCGGTCACGTGAGCTACGCCATGGAAGTTCCGCCCGGAGTATACGCAAGTCGCCGGGATTGCGATCCGGAGGGTGAGCCCAGAGTAACATTTCCGGGAAGTTCGAACTCCACGGGGAAGGGGCTCCGGGATGCGATATTGCAATCCGAGCAATCGCAGATTTCAGGTGCTGGATTGCAACACCCGACCGCGGGCCGCTGCAGTGGTCGGTCACACGAAGGGCGTTCTGGAGTGATGGCGAATTCCGGTCTCGGTAGCCGAAATTGAACTTCCACATTCCGGGGAAGGTAACCAGTATTGACGCGAGGTGTCATGGAGCAACCACTTGTAATCGACTACTACTCGGA
>JAWWAE010000177.1:0-4865 GCA_033721835.1 Halofilum sp. (in: g-proteobacteria)
ACCGAAGGCAATTTCCGCCACGTCCCGGTGGTCGAGGACGACAAGCTGATCGGCATCGTCTCGATCGGCGACGTGGTCAAGGCCCGCATCCGCGAGCTCGAGCAGGAAAAGTCCGACCTGCAGCACTACATCGCCGGCTGAACCGGCATTCCCCTGGCGGGGGCGACCCGCGCCCGCATCCACTGCCCGACGCACCCCGCCCTGCCCCTTCGCGGCTTGGGCAGCCCGCTGTGAGTCCCGGAAAAGGACGAACCGCGAATGAACGCGAATGCTGCCGCCCGCCATGTGCAGCACGGTCAGAGCTGCGCTGGTAGGTCGCTGCGGCGGATGGGAAAAGGCATAACCAAAATATGGACTAAAAATGAACAAAAAATGGCCCTTCGCTGACACACCGCACCCGCCCATGGTGTGTACCCATTTTTAGTCCATTTTTAGTCCATGTTTGGTTATTCCGATCCTTCACCGTGGCTGCCGCCCGCCAGCGAAGCTCTGACGCGGTTGCGGCGTCGACGTGCCACTATTCGCGTTCATTCGCGTTCATTCGCGGTTCTAATCGCCCGTCCCCTCGGTCAACGCCGCTTCCTCCTCGCGCTCGGCCTGCTGCAGGCGCCAGAGGTGGGCGTAGAGGCCGCCGGCGGCGAGCAATTCGGTGTGGCGGCCGCGCTCGGCGATGCGGCCGCGGTCGAGCACCAGGATCTCGTCGGCGTCGGCCACGGTCGACAGGCGGTGGGCGATGGCGAGCGTAGTGGTCTGCCGCGACACTCGCGCCAGCGCGTCGAGGATGGCGCCCTCGGAACGTGAGTCCAGGCTCGAGGTGGCCTCGTCGAATACCAGGATCGGCGGCCGCTTGAGGATCACGCGGGCGATCGCGACCCGCTGCTTCTCGCCGCCGGAGAGCTTCAGGCCGCGCTCGCCGACCACGGTGTCGTAGCCCTCGGGCAGCGAGGCGATGAAGTCGTGGATGTCGGCCAGCCGGGCCGCCTCCTCGATCTCCGCCTGCGTGGCCTCGGGCCGCGCATAGCCGATGTTGTAGCGCAGGCTGTCGTTGAACAGGACCGTGTCCTGCGGGACGATGCCGATCGCCGCGCGCACGCTGGCCTGGGTGCAGTCGCGCAGGTCCTGCCCGTCGATCGTGATGCGGCCGGAGTCGGGATCCCAGAAGCGGAACAGCAGCCGCGCGATGGTCGACTTGCCGGCACCGGAGGGCCCGACCACCGCCAGCTTGCGGCCGGGCGCGATCTCGAAGTCGATCCCGTGCAGGACGGGGCGATCGGGACGGTAGCCGAACTCGACGCCCTCGAACCGGACCCGCCCCTCGGTCACTTCCAGCGGCCGGGCATCGGCACGGTCGGTGACGCCGGCGCGGGTGTCGAGCAGCTCGAACACCAGGTGCATGTCTGCCAGCGCGTACTTCATGAGCCGGTAGATGCTGCCGAGCACATTGAGCGGCACGAACAGCTGCAGCAGCAGACCGTTCACCAGCACCAGGTCGCCGATGGTCATCGTGCCCGCCGCCACGCCCTGCGCCGCCTGGATCATGATTGCCGTCACGGCCAGCGCGATGATCGCGCCCTGCCCGAAATTGAGCACGCCCATCGAGGCCTGGGTCCGGACCGCGGCGTCGGTCCAGCGTCCCAGCGTGTCGTCGTAGGCCTCCAGCTCGTGGCGCTCGTTGTTGAAGTACTTCACCGTCTCGTAATTGAGCAGGCTGTCGACCGCGCGGTCGTTGGCGCGCGACTCGAGGGCGTTCATGCGATGGCGGAATTCCATGCGCCACTCGGTCACCGACAGCGTGAAACCGATGTAGACGGCGACGGCGGCCAGCGTGGTGGCGGCGAAGGTCCAGCTGTAGTTCGCCATCAGGATGATCGCGACCAGCAGGAACTCCGCCCCGGTCGGGATCAGGTTCAGCACCAGGTAGTTGAGGATGTTGCTGACGCTCTGGGTACCACGGGCGAGGTCGCGCGAGATGGCGCCGGTGCGACGCTCCAGGTGGTACGCCAGCGAGAGGTCGTGCAGGTGGCCCAGCACCTGGCGCGAAAGGCGCCGCATCGCCGAGTAACGCACGCGCGCGAACAACCCGTCGCGCAGCTCCGAGAGGCCGGAGTTGATCAGCCGCAGCGCACCGTAGGCGGCGAGCAGAGCCAGTGGGACGGTCAGTAGCGCCGCGTCACGATCGAGCGCGTCGACGATCTCCTTCAGCACCAGCGGCACACCGACCACGGCCAGCTTGGCCGTGAGCAGACAGGCCAGTGCGACCGCAATGCGTCCGCGCCAGGGCTGCAGGTAGCCCAGCATGCGCAACAGGCTGCGGCCGTCGGCGGGCCCGGGATACTCGGTGCGGCGGGTGGGTCGGATCAAATGGTCGGCTCCGGGCGCGGTCGCCGGCGGCGGGCGCGCAGCAGTGTAGCGCGGGACCGGCGCGGACGGCCCGGGGGCTGCTCAGAGATCGAACACGCAGCCGAGCTGCTGGTCGCCGCCGGCGAGTTCCTCGATCCAGACCACGCGCACCTCGAGCGGCTGCTCGTAGGGCCGACCATCCTCGTCCAGGACCTCGAGCACCTCCCAGCCGGACCCGATGCGGCCATCGACCGAAAGGCGGACCCCGCGCGCGCTCGAGTCATGGACCCGGCACAGCCGGCCACGGCCACTGGAACCGGCGGCCCGCACCCGCAGCCGGGCGTGCAGCGGTACCCGCGGCTGCAGTCGACGCTCGCTGGCTTCCCCGTCCAAGGCAGGCCCCCGGCTCAGCAGGCGGGCTCGAGTGCCGGCTGCCCCTCGGCGTGGCCGGCCACCCGCTCGAGCGCGCGCTCGATCACCTCGACACCGCCGCCGGCGGCGGCACCCTCGGACAGGGTCCGGCGCCAGGCACGCGCACCGGGGCAGCCCTGGAACAGGCCGCTCATGTGCCGCGTCATGTGATGCAGGCCGGTCCCCTCGGCCAGGCGGGACCGGACGTACGGCAGGTAGGCCTCGACCACTGCCTGCCGGCTCGCCGGGCCGCTGTCGTCGCCCCACAGCCGGCGGTCGGCGGTCGCCAGCAGCCACGGGTCGCGGTACGGCGCCCGCCCCAGCATGCAGCCGTCGACCCTTGCGAGATGTCCCTCGACCTCGTTGAGCGACTGGATGCCCCCGTTGATGACGATCTCCAGCCCGGGCCAGTCGCGCTTCAGGCGATAGACGCGCTCGTAGTCGAGCGGCGGGATCTCGCGGTTCTCCTTCGGCGACAGCCCCTGCAGCCAGGCCTTCCGGGCGTGCACCGTCAGGGCCTCGCAGCCGGCATCGACCACGGCCCGGGTAAAGCGCTCCAGGAAGGAATAGCTGTCGCAGTCGTCGATCCCGATCCGGGTCTTGACCGTGACCGGGATCGACACGGCGTCGCGCATCGCGCGCACGCAGGCCGCGACCGTGTCGGGCTCGGCCATCAGGCAGGCGCCGAAGGCCCCGGACTTCACCCGCTCGCTGGGACAGCCGACGTTGATGTTGACCTCGTCGTAGCCGAAGTCCTCGGCGAGCCGCGCGCTGGCCGCCATCGCGTCGGGCTCGCTGCCGCCGACCTGCAGCGCGAGCGGGTGCTCGAACGGATCGTGGGCCAGCAGCCGCCGCACATCGCCGTGCATCAGCGCGCTGGCGGTGATCATCTCCGTGTACAGCAGCGTGCGCCGCGACACCAGCCGCAACAGGTACCGCGCATGGCGGTCCGTGCAGTCCATCATCGGCGCCACGCTGAGCCGGCGATCCAGCGACATCGACCTCACCTCCGGCGCGCCATTCTACCAGCCGGGCCTCGCCAATCCATGGGGGAATGTGGGAACCGCGAATAAACGCGAATGGACGCGAATGAAAAGACCAGTGGGTACGCTTTCGCCGCAGGCGAAGGCGTATGGGTCCGCGGGAAATTGTCTTCGATGGCGTACGCGATTGGCCGGCGTCACCGCCGGCCAATCGCGCACCTACGATCATCCGGTCTTGTGTCGCCAGCGCAGCTCCGACACGCCCCGAATATCGACGCGCCAAGATTCGCGTTCATTCGCGTCCATTCGCGGTTCCATCATTTCTCCGCCACCAGGTACGCGATGAAGGTGGCGTGGTCGGGGATGACCTCGGTCTCGTCGAAGCGGTCGATGGGCTCGTCGGTGTCGTCGTCGAAGGCCTGGACATAGAGGCGGGTGCGGCGGAACCCGACCTCGGCCAGGATCTCGCGCAATTCCTTCGCGCCCCAGAGCCGCCAGTGGTAGGTGAACGCGCGCTTCAGCTTGGAGCCGTCGGGGAAGTGGAAGTGGATGTAGCACACCATCTCGGCAGACAGCGGATTGTAGCTCGCCTGCTCCCAGATGTAGGTAAAGCCATCGAGCTTGGTCTTCTCGCGCTGCGTCTGATGCGCCTCGAAGCCGCCGAACACATCGAAGAAGGCAATACCGTCATCGACCAGTGATTCGTACACGCGCTGGAAGTATGCCTTCATCGACTCGCGTTCCTGGAAGAACCAGTAGCTGAAATTGAATGCCTGCACCACGTCGAACTGGCCGGCATCGACCTCCATGACGTCCTCGGCCAGCAGCTCCAGCCGCTGCTGCTCGTCCGGCTTCAGCTCGGCAGCGTTGTGCTCGCGACCCCAGTCGAGCACCTCCGGATCGATGTCGACCCCGACGGCCTCGTTCTCGGGCGAGCGCGTCACCCATTCCGAGGCCGACAGGGCGGTGCCGCAGAAGTCCTCGCGGATGCGCTTCGGCCGCCGGCCGCGGATCGCGTGGAAGGTGTCGTCGACGAAATCGAGCTCGAACTCGACGCCCTGGACCGACTCCTGGTAGAGCTCGTGCACATCGGCCCGGTCGGCCATGCGGGTCTTCTGCTTCTTCTGCTTC
>JAWWAE010000178.1:0-4795 GCA_033721835.1 Halofilum sp. (in: g-proteobacteria)
CGCGCTTCTTTCGTCCCTTTCTTGTCGCAAAAAGACTGGGACCCGCTCGCACCGCGGGCGAGCGGAACCTGACGAAGTCGCACAAGTCGACTCGGCTCCGAATTGCTCGGGAAGGCCTGTCCGGCTGAAGCCGGACCCACAAGCTTCCGGGGAGTGCGTTGCTCGCGGTGGTCTCCGCGTCAGCGGAGCGAAACCCGGGGCTGCAGCCGACGATGCGCTTGCCACAGTGCTCGGGAACGCCTTGCCCGGCCCCAAAAAAAGTCCGGCTGAAGCCGGACCCACAACATTCCAGTGGCCGGATTGCCCGGGGTGAGCTGTCGGACTGAAGTCCGACCTACATCTCCCGATGGGTCTCGTCCGCATGGGGGTGAGGGCGAGCCTGCTCGCGATTCGGGCCTGGATATGGCCGGCCGCGCGGGCCGGGCCCGTCAGGAGAACTGGGCCTTGTCGCCCCAGAGCTCCTCCAGCCGGTCGCCGCGGCCGCAGGCGGTGAAGTAGAACTTGTAGCGAACCGGGTTCTTGCGCCAGTAGTTCTGGTGGTATTCCTCGGCCACCCAGAACTCGCTCACCGGCTCGATCTCGGTAACGATCGGGCCGGGCAGCACGCCGCTGGCCTCGAGCTCGTCGCGGGTCTGCTCGGCCAGCTTCCGCTGTTCGGGCGAGTGGTAGTAGATCGCGGTGCGGTACTGGCTGCCGCTGTCGCAGAACTGGCGGTTCTCGACCGTCGGATCGATGTTGTACCAGAACACCTTCAACAGGTACGCGTAGTCCACCTTCTGCGGGTCGTAGACCACGCGCACGGCCTCGGCATGCCCGGTGCCGCCGGCCACCACCTGGCGGTAGCTCGGGTCGCGCGCGTGACCGCCGGTATAGCCGGAGATGGTGCGCACCACGCCCTCGACCCCGTCGTAGGCCTCCTCGACGCACCAGAAGCAGCCCCCGGCGAAGGTGGCCGCGGCCAGGCCTTCCTCCGGCTCGCCGAGCGGTTCGGCGCGGGCCGGCGCGATGCCGAGCAGCAGGACGGTGAACAGGATGGACCAGCGCATGGAGCGACCTCCGGGCAACAGGATACACCGCTGAGACCGTGAAACCGACGGCCGGTTCCCGGACGGGACGCTCAGCCGGCGTACTGCCCCTGGAACACCCCGTCCGCCTGCAGGTCCGCGTGGTAGGACGAGCGCACCATCGGCCCGCTGGCGACGTGGCCGAAGCCGAGCTCGCGGCCGACCACGGCCAGTCGGTTGAACTCGTCGGGGTGCACGTAGCGGTCGACCGGCAGGTGGGCCGGACTCGGCTGCAGGTACTGGCCGATGGTGAGCATGTCGCAGGCATGCGCGCGCAGGTCGCGCATCACGTCCTCGACCTCGGCGATCTCCTCGCCCAGACCGAGCATGAGTCCGGACTTGGTGGGGATGTCCGGGTGCCGGGCGGCGAAGGCGGCCAGCAGGTCGAGCGACTGCTGGTAGTCGGAGGCCGGCCGTACCGGCTTGTACAGCCGCGGCACGGTCTCGACGTTGTGGTTGAACACGTCCGGCAGCGCCTCGTCGAGGATGTCCAGCGCGGCCTCGATCCGGTGGCGGAAGTCCGGCACCAGGATCTCGATCCGTGTCTCGGGCATGCGCGCGCGGATGGCGCGGATGCAGTCGGCGAACTGGGTGGCGCCGCGGTCGGGCAGATCGTCGCGGTCGACCGAGGTGATGACCACGTAGTCGAGCCCGAGCAGCTCGACCGTGCGTGCCAGGTTCTCCGGCTCGTCGGGGTCCGGCGCCTCCGGCCGGCCGGTGGCGACGTCGCAGAAGCGGCAGCGCCGCGTGCAGATGTCGCCGAGGATCATGAAGGTCGCCGTGCCCTTGCTGAAGCACTCGCCCAGGTTGGGGCAGGCCGCCTCCTCGCACACCGAGTGCAGGTTGTTCTCGCGCAGGATCGACTTGATCCGCTGCACCCGGGGATGGGCATGCGACTGGGCCCGGATCCACTTCGGCTTGCGCGGGCGCTGCTGCGCGCCGGGCTCCACCTTCACCGGGATGGTGCGGATCTTGTCGAAGGCGCGCCGGTGGCCCTTGGGGTCGAGCCGCGACGGCGAGATGTTGCGCGGATGATCGCTCATGCTGTCTCCACCGCGGGCTCGGTGCCGGCCGAGCCGGCATAGCCGAGGCGCATGCAAAGGGTATCAAGCAGCTCGTCGCCGAGCCGGTGCAGGTCGGCGTCGATGCCCTGGTCGCGGGTGCGCGTGACGCGCAGGCCGCGGTAGCCGCAGGGGTCGATGCGCTCGAACGGCTCCAGCTCGCAGTCGACGTTCAGCGCCAGGCCGTGAAAGCTGCAGCCGCGCCGCACTCGCAACCCGAGCGCGGCGATCTTGGCTTCGCCGACATAGACCCCCGGGGCACCCGGACGGGTCGCCGCGGACACGCCGTGCGCGCCGAGGGTGTCGATCAGCGCGGCCTCGAGCGTCTGCACCAGCCGCCGCACCCCCATGCCGAGCCGGCGCAGGTCCACCAGCGTGTAGACGACCAGCTGGCCCGGGCCATGATAGGTAACCTGCCCACCGCGATCCACCTGCACCACCGGGATCTCGCCCGGCGCCAGCACGTGCTCCGGACGCGCGGCGCGCCCGAGCGTGAATACCGGTGGATGCTCGAGCCGCCAGAACTCGTCGGGGGTTTCGGGCGTCCGGGCGTCGGTGAACGCCTGCATGGCCTGCCAGGTCGGCTCGTACGGTACCCGGCCGAGATCGCGCACGACCGGTGCGGGGCTGGAGACGAGGGCTGCGGCGGCGGCCATGCCGGTCAGAGCGCGGCCAGCACGCGCTCGTGCGCCGACAGCGCCCGGTAGATGCGGTCGAGCTGGTCGCGGCTGCGGGCACGCAGGTTCACGGTCACGGCGACGTAGCGACCGGCCCGGCTGGAACGGGTCGAGAGCATGTCGCGCGTCACCTCGGGCGCGTGCTCGTTCACCAGCGCCAGCACCAGGTCGTCGAAGTCCCCCGTGTCGCGGCCGAAGGCCTTGATCGGGAAGTCGCAGGGGAACTGCAGCGGGGATTCTTCCGGGTTCATCGCCAGCGCACGGCTCGGGTTCGGTTCCAGCCTAGCACGCGCCGGGCGCGGCGGTCCGGCCGCGCCGGCGTCACTCGAACCACTGCAGTACGACGTCGGTCATCCGCTGGAAGAAGCTGCCCTCTTCCACGGGGTGCAGAGTGACCAGCGCGGCACTCGCCACCTGTTCCTCGCCCAGGGTCACGTTGACCGTTCCGACCTCACGGCCCTGGCCGATCGGTGCCTCGATCCGCTCGGGCAGCGACACCTCCGCCTTCAGATTGTCGTACTCGCCGCGCGGGATGGTGATGAACAGGTCGGAATCGAGACCGAGATCGATCTGGTCCTGCGCCCCCTTCCAGACGCGGGTCTCCTTCAGCACCTCGCCTGCTGCATACAGCCGGTGCGACTCGAAGAAGCGGAAGCCCCACGACAGCAGTGCCCGGCTGTCGGCCGCGCGCTGGTCGCTCGACGGTGCCCCGAGCACGACGCTGATCAGGCGCATGCCGTCGCGCTTCGACGAGGCGACCAGGCAGTAGCCGGCCTGGTCGGTGTAACCGGTCTTGAGACCGTCGACCGTGGGATCACTCCAGAGCAGCTCGTTGCGGTTGTACTGGCGGATATTGTTGTAGGTGAACTCGCGCTTCGAGTAGCGCTCGTAGCGCCCCGGGAACTCGTTGATGATCGCGCGCGCGGTCAGCGCGAGGTCGCGCGCACTCGAGTAGTGCTGCTCCGACTCGAGGCCCTCCGGGTTCTCGAAGTGCGTGTTCGTGAGCCCGAGCTGGCGCGCATGGTGGTTCATCTGCTCGACGAAGGCCCGCTCGCTGCCGGCCGTGTGCTCGGCCAGCGCGACCGCCGCATCGTTGCCCGACTGCACCACCAGCCCATCGAGCAGCTGGTCCACGGTCGCGGTCGTGCCGACCTCGAGGAACATCTGCGAGCCGCCCATGCGCCAGGCGGCCTCGCTGATCTTCACCTCGTCCTCGACCGAGATCGCGCCATCCGCCAGCGCGTGGTAGACCACGTAGGCGGTCATGAGCTTGGTCAGGCTGGCGGGCGCCATCCGCTTGTCGGGCGCCTGCTCGGCCAGCACCTCGCCGGTCTGCGCATCCATCAGCACGTAGCTCTCGCCGGAGATCGACGGCGGCTTCGGGATCGGGGCGGTCGCCGCGGGCGCGCTCGCCAACAGCAGGGCCAGGACGGACAGGGCTGTGAAAATTCGCTTCATCGTGGGTCGCATCGCTCGCGTGGGTCCGGGGGCTGCTGCCAGCGGCGTCGTGCACCGGTGCCGGGCAGGCGCGGCATTGTACTGTCCGAGCCTGTGCAAGGCCACGCCCCGGCCGCGGCGTCCGACCGGGCGCGCGGTCGGCGGCGCCGGCGAGACCAGGACCGCCGAACTCGCGAGGGCAGCGGGCACGGCGAGGCAGGAAGGGGCGGCCCCAGGCGGGGCGCGGCTACTCGGCGACGACGTGGGCCGGGCCGATGCCGGCGCGCTCGAGCGTGGACAGGATGCGCTCGCCCTCGGCGGCGTCGGCCAGCGGGCCGATGCGGACCCGGTAGAGCTTGCGGCCGTCGCTCGCGGTCGCGCCCGCCACCTCCACCCCGCGGATGTCCGCGCCCTGGATGCGGGCGCGCATCTGCTGGGCGTTGGCATAGCGGCGGAAGGCGCCGACCTGGACGAACAGGTCGCCCTCCTCCGGTGCCATCGCGGCCGCGGCCGGTGCCGCCCCGTCGATCGGGGTCCCGCCCGGGACCGCCTCGAC
>JAWWAE010000179.1:0-4737 GCA_033721835.1 Halofilum sp. (in: g-proteobacteria)
CACCGCCGGCTCGTTCTTCCAGAACCAGCCGTGGTGCACGAGCAAGGCGTCCGCCCCCCATTCGGTCGCCGCCTCGAGTAGCGGCCGGTTCGCCGTGACCCCGGTCATCAGGCGCTCCACCCGCGGCCGGCCCTCGACCTGAAGCCCGTTCGGGCTGAAGTCCCGCACGGTGTCCGCCTCGAGCAGGCCGTCGATGTAGTCCACCAGTGCGTGCGCCTCGATCATGGTTCCCCCGGTTGCGCGACGGCCGCCCAGTCTACTGCCCGGCGCACCGTCAAGGCCACGCGCAGCGGTGGCCACCGCGCGGCGAGCGGCCGCGGGACGCTGCTATCATGCGCCCGTCGCCCCGGTTGATGGAGCATGCGCGCCAGCGATCCCCTCTCGTTCCTCCTCCGGGCCGCCGGCCTCGGCCTGGTGATCGGCCTGCTCGGGTTCATCGCGCTCGAGCTCGCGCGCGCCCCCGCCGGCGAGCGCGGCTACCGCGAGGCGGTCGCCCGGGCCGCACCCGCCGTGGTCAACGTCTACAGCGAGCGGCGCGTGCGCGTACAGCCACGCGCCGACGCGCCGCTGTTCGACGAGTTCTTCGGCGATGGCGACGAGGCCGGGCGGCTGCAGACCACCGTCGGCTCCGGCGTCATCCTCGACCGCGACGGTCACGTAGTCACCAACCACCACGTGGTCGCCGGCGCGGAGCGGGTCGAGATCGTGCTCGCCGACGGCCGGCGCCGCAAGGCAACGCTGGTCGGCGGCGACCCCGAGACCGACCTGGCGCTGCTGCGCGTCGATGTCGACAACAGCCCTGCACCGATCGCGCGCGCGGCCCCCGACTCGCTCCGCGTCGGCGACGTGGTGCTCGCGATCGGCAATCCGTGGGGCGTCGGCCAGGCGGTCACGCTCGGCATCGTCGGCGCCACCGGCCGCGATCGGCTCGGGCTGAGCACCTTCGAAGACTTCATCCAGCACGACGCGGCCATCAACCCCGGCAGCTCCGGCGGGGCGCTGGTCAATCCGCGCGGCCAGCTGGTCGGCATCAACACCGCGATCTTCTCGCGCAGCGGGGGCTCGCACGGCATCGGCTTCGCGATCCCGGTCGACCTGGTGCAGGAGGTCTTCCGCCAGCTGCGCGACCACGGCCGCGTGATCCGCGGCTGGCTGGGGGTCCAGGCCCGCGACCTGCCACCCGACCGCGCGCCGGGCCGCGAGCCGGGGCTGGAGATCGAGGGCGTGTTCGCCGACGGCCCGGCCGAGCGCGCGGGCCTGCGCATGGGCGACGTGCTGCTGTCGATCGACGGCACCGACCTGCCCGACGTCGAGACCCTGCTGCGCGCGACCACCGGCATGCGCCCCGGCGAGCGCGTCACCGTCACCTACCGCCGCGACGGCCGGCGCCAGACCACCGAGGCCACCCTCGCCCAGCGGCCGACGCCGTGAACTGCGGAACCGCGAATGAACGCGAATGGACGCGAATATTGGCGCGTCATCATTCTTGGCGTGTCAGAGCTTCGCTGCAGGGGTCCGACCGGCGGATCAGCGGGAGCGGGACCACAAAATGGACACAACATAGACACAAAATGAAGAAACACTACCGGAAAGACCATTGCCCCCGGTCGTGCATCATTTTGTGTTCATCTTGTGTCCATTTTGTGGTTCTACGTCGAAGTATCGGCGGTGACATGCCTGCAGCGCAGCTCTGACGCGATCCACGTCACGACGCGCGCTATTCGCGTCCATTCGCGTTCATTCGCGGTTCCCGCAACGTCCTCACGCCTCGTCGAGGGCGACGTCGGCGAGGACATGCTCGGAGCCCTCGAGGATGCGGCGCAGGCCGTCCTTGCACAGGTTCAGGTGGGCGTCGATGACGCGTTCGGCGGTGTCGGCGTCGCGCTCGGCGATGGCCGCGTACAGGTCGCGGTGCTGCTGCAGGGTGAGCTGCTTGTCGGCCTCCTCCTCGTATTCGATCTCGTGGCCGTAGCACAGCCGCGAGATGCGCTCGTGGTCGGCGAGGATGCGCTGGTAGGAGGCGTACAGGTAGGGGTTGCGCGCGGCCAGGCCGATGCAGTCGTGGAAGCGCTCGTTGGCGTGGATCATGCCCAGCAGGTCCTCGGCCGCCATGACCTGCTCGAACTCCTCCATCGCCGCGCGGATCGCGGCCAGGTCCTCGTCGCGGCGGCGCAGGCAGGCCAGGCGCACGACCGCGCGGTGGACCATGCGCCCGGCCTCGAACCAGGACTGCAGCGTGCCCATGTCGAGCGGCGCCACCGAGGCGCCGCGGTTGCGCCGCTGCACCACCAGGCCGTCGCTCTGCAGCCGGATCAGGGTCTCGCGCACCGGCGTCCGCGACATCCCGTAGGCCGCGCTCAGCTCGGCCTCGTCGAGGTCCGCGCCCGGCGGCAGGTCCATGGTGATGATGCGCCGGCGCAGCTCCTGGTAGAGCATTTCCTTGGTCATGTTCGCCGCCATGGTCTGCCTCCGCCCGGGACCGGACATTCGTGCACGGCTGATGTTGACACACTCCTCGCCGATTGTATACTTCTCGTATACAAGCTGCCCGCCGAGGATTCGACCCATGCGCTTCGAGGGGATCTATACCCCGGTCATCACGCCGCACGCCGCCGATCATTCGATCGACCACGAGGGCCTTGCCCGGGTGATCGAGCACCTCGTCGGCGCGGGCGTGCACGGTATCGTGCTGGCCGGGACCACCGGCGAATACTACGCCCAGACCACGGCCGAACGCATCGACCTGATGCAGCGGGCCCGGGAACTCGTCGGCGACCGGTTGCCGCTCGTCGTCGGGGTCGGCGCGCTGCGCACCGAGGACGCGGCCCACTACGCCGCGGCCGCGCGCGCCGCGGGCGCCGACGCGATCCTGCTCGGTTCGCCCTACTATGCCGTGCCGACCGAGCGCGAGCTGGCGCTGCACTGCCTCGAGGTCGAGCGCGCGGCCGACCTGCCGGTGATGCTCTACAACTTCCCCTCGCGCACCGGCGTCATGATGGGCGACGAGTTCCTCGACCGGGTCGGGCGCAATCCCAACTTCTGCGCGATCAAGGAATCGAGCGGCGACATCAACCGGCTGCACGCGCTCGCGCGCGACTACCCGCACATCCAGGCCTGCTGCGGCATGGACGACCAGGCGCTGGAGTACTTCGCCTGGGGCGCGCGTGCCTGGGTCTGCGCCGGCTCCAACTTCCTGCCGGCCGAACACATCGCGCTCTACCGCGCCTGTGTCGTCGACGGCGATTTCGCGCGCGGGCGGCGCATCATGAGTGCGATGCTGCCGCTGATGCGCACGCTGGAACAGGGCGGCAAGTTCCTGCAGTCCATCAAGCACGGCTGCCGCTACACCGGCCTGCCGGCCGGGCCGGTGCGCAAGCCGCTGCGCGAGCTGAACAAGGACGAGGCGCGCGCGCTCGAGACCACCATCCGCACGCTGCAGGCCGCGGTCCGCCGGATCGATCGGGCCGCAGACACCACCGACCGGGGAGCCGGGCATGTCCGAATTGCTGACGCGTGACGACTACGCCGCGATCGCGGCCGAGCTGAACTTCCCGACCGACGCCTTCATCGACGGCGCCTATCGGCCGGCAAAGGCCGGGCGCACGCTGGAGACGCGCAACCCGGCCACCGGCGAGCTGCTGGGCCGGCTCGCCGCCTGCGACGCCGACGACGTGGACCTCGCCGTCAGCCGCGCGCGCGAGGCCTTCGACCGCGGCGACTGGTCGCGGCTGCACCCGGGCGAGCGCAAGCGGGTGATGATCCGCCTGTGCAAGCTGATCCAGCGCAACCGGCGCGAGCTCGCGGTGCTCGAGAGCCTCGATTCCGGCAAGCCGATCCGCGACTGCGTCACGGTCGACGTGCCCGAGACCATCGCCTGTATCGGCTGGCACGCCGAGGCGATCGACAAGATCTATGACCAGACCGCCCCGGTCGGCGACGACGCGATGGCGATGATCGTGCGCGAGCCGGTCGGCGTGGTCGGCGCGGTGCTGCCGTGGAACTTCCCGCTGCTGATGCTCGCCTGGAAGCTGGGTCCCGCGCTCGCCGCCGGCAACAGCGTGATCGTGAAACCGGCCGAGCAGACTTCGATGACGGCCCTGCGCGTGGCCGAGCTGGCGGTCGAGGCGGGCGTCCCGCGCGGCGTGTTCAACGTCGTCACCGGCGACGGTCCCGGCGCGGGCGAGGCGCTGGGCCGCCACCCCGACGTCGACATGATCTCGTTCACCGGCTCGACCGACGTCGGGCGGATGTTCCTGCGCTACTCGGCCGACAGCAACCTGAAGAAGGTCGTGCTCGAGTGCGGTGGCAAGAACCCCTGCGTCGTGCTCGAGGACGCCACTGACCTGGACCTGGCCGCCGACCACGCGCTCAATGCCGCGTTCTGGAACATGGGCGAGAACTGCTCGGCCAACTCGCGCCTGATCGTGCACGAGTCGGTGAAGGAGGCCCTGGTCGAGCGCATCCTCGCCCGCGCCCGCGAGTGGCGCACCGGCGACCCGCTCGACCCGGCCAACCACCTCGGCGCCATGATCGACCGCGACCAGTACGACAAGGTCTGCGCCTACATCGAGACGGCGAAGAAGGAAGGCGCGAAGGCGATCCTCGAGGGCGGCCCGGGGCAGAAATCCGATGGCCTGTTCATCCGCCCCACCATCTTCGGCGACGTCGAGCCGGGCGCGACCATCGCGCGCGAGGAGATCTTCGGGCCGGTGCTGGCAATGATCACGGTCGCCAGCA
>JAWWAE010000180.1:0-4722 GCA_033721835.1 Halofilum sp. (in: g-proteobacteria)
CCGGACCATGCGCTCGCGCTCCCCGGCCCGGGCATCGCCGAAGGTCGGGCGGGTCACCGGCACGCGGGTGTCGCTCGCCTCGAGCAGGGTGGTGAGCCGCTCCGCGCGGGCACCGTCGAGGACTGACACCAGCAGGCCGGCGGCGGCGAACAGCAGGACGGGGACGAGCGTCAGGGGGCTGCGGTACATGGGTCTCCGGCTCCGCGGATGGCCTGGGCCTGCCGACAGCATAGGACACCGCAGGGGGCGCTTCAGTGGCGGCCCGGGGCCCGGCACTGTCCCGGCCGGCGCGCCTGGGCGAGAATGATGACCGAGCATGACGCACGGATTTGATCACCCCGATCGCAGCTCGGTGCGCTAAGTGGCGGCGCCATCGCGGAAAACGGTTGTTGTCCACAAAACCTGTGGATAACAGTGTGGAAAATCTGGGTGGAGCGGGGCCGCGGCGGCGGCGTCACGCGAACGTCATCGATTTGCCCATTTTTTGTTCAGCGAAATAAATGTTTGTAAAACAGAGAGTTAGTAACCCACTCCCCGCGGCCTGCCGGCCACTGCCGGCAGGCCGGGCGGAGATTTCTTCCGCTGGTGGCGCTGTGCATAACCCGATTTTTCCGGGCCCGCGCAGCCGCTGCCGGGGGCGGCCGTGATGCTCGAGGGACTGTTGTCGCAGGAGATCTGGGTGCGGCTCGGCGCCTTCCTCGGCGTGCTCGCGCTGATGACGACGCTGGAGACCATCTGGCCGTGCCGGCCGCGGACCTGGTTGCGGTCGCAGCGCTGGCCGGCGAACCTGGCGATGATCGCGGTCGACAGCGCGGTCGTCCGGGCGCTGTTCCCCACCGCGGCCGTCGGCATCGCCTGGTGGGCGCAGGAACAGGGTCTGGGGCTGTTCCCCTGGCTCGGCGTGCCCGGCTGGCTGGCACTGGTGGCCTCGGTGCTGCTGCTGGACCTGACCATCTACCTGCAGCACGTGGCCTTCCACTACATCCCGCCGCTGTGGCGGCTGCACCGGATGCACCACAGCGACGTCGACGTGGACGTGACCACGGCCGGGCGGTTCCACCCGCTGGAGATCGTCATCTCGATGGCGCTGAAGGCGGTGGTGGTGATCGCGCTCGGCGCGCCGGCGGCGGCGGTACTGATCTTCGAGGTGCTGCTGAACGCGACCAGCGTCTTCAACCATGCCAACCTGCACCTGCCGTCGGCGCTCGACCGCGTGCTGCGCTGGATCGTGGTGACGCCGGACATGCACCGGATCCACCACTCGGTGATCCCGCGCGAGACCAACAGCAATTTCGGTTTCAACCTGCCCTGGTGGGACCGGCTGTTCCGCACCTACCGCAGGCTGCCGGAGAAGGGCTACGACGGCATGACCACGGGCCTGGAGACCTTTCGTCACGTGGAGGACAACCGCCTGCTGGCACTGCTGGTGCAGCCGTTCAAGGCGCCGCCGGTGGAGAACCGGCCCAACCGGACGCGACGCGCCGACTGACCCGCCATTCCCGGACGGTTCGCGGCTGAAGCCGCTCCCACACAGCGGTAGAGCCGTTTTCTCGGGACTCTGGGCACGGCTTTAGCCGTGCATTCATTGCCCTGCGCCACTCCGGGCAGGGTGCGCGACCATGGACCGCTTCTGCAATCTCTCGTTGTCGGTCCTGATGGTCCGAGGGAGCGGCTTCAGCCGCGAACCTGCCTGGGAAGGCGCCGACTGCATGACATCGCTGCGCGATGCCCCTCTCCCTGTCCCTCTCCCGCAGGGAGAGGGGATCATCCGTTATGGCGGGCCGCGTCTTCAGCCCCTCTCCCTCTGGGAGAGGGGTTGGGGTGAGGGCCGGTACGGCTAGAGCGTCTTCACCCCGGCGATCAGCTCGCTCGCGGCCTTCTGGCCGTCGCCGTAGAGCATGCTGGTGTTCTCGGCGAAGAACAGCTCGTTCTCGATGCCGGAGAAGCCGGTGCCCTTGCCGCGCTTGATGACGATGCAGTGCTGCGCCTGGTCGACGTTCAGGATCGGCATGCCGTAGATCGGGCTGTCCTTGTTGCTGCGGGCGGCCGGATTCACCACGTCGTTGGCGCCGATGACGACCGCGACATCGGCACGGGCGAACTCGGCGTTGATCTCCTCGAGGTCGGCGATCTTGTCGTAGGGCACGCCCGCCTCGGCCAGCAGCACGTTCATGTGGCCGGGCATGCGACCGGCGACCGGGTGGATGGCGAACTTGACCTTGACCCCGCGATCCTCGAGCAATTCGGTCAGCTCCCAGATCTTGTGCTGCGCCTGCGCCACGGCCATGCCGTAACCGGGGACGATGATCACGCGGTTGGCATAGGCCAGCATGATCGCGGCGTCGGTGGCGTCGATGGCCTTCATGGTGCCACCGGAGTCGCCGGCGCTCTCCGTGCCCTCGTCGGCACCGAAGCCGGCAAACAGGACATTGCCGAGCGAGCGGTTCATGGCCTTCGCCATCAGCTGGGTGAGCAGCGTGCCCGAGGCACCGACCACGATGCCGGCGATCATCATCGCCGGGTTGCCGAGCACGAAGCCCTCGAAGCCGACGGCGAGGCCGGTCAGGGCGTTGAACAGCGAGATCACCACCGGCATGTCGGCGCCGCCGATGGGCAGCGTGATCAGCACGCCGAACACGGCGGCCGCGGCGAAGAACGCGGCCAGCAGGGCGACGTCGGTCTGGCCGAGTGCGAGCGCAACGCCGGCCGCGACCGCCCCCAGTCCGATCAGCAGATTGACCAGTTGCAGCGCGGTCGAGCGCGGTGACTTGCGGATCAGGCCCTGCAGCTTGGCGAAGGCGATCACGGAACCGGTGAAGGCGACCGTACCGATCAGTGCGCCGAGCACGGCGAGGACCAGCACGACCGGCGCCAGCACGTGGTCGGCCAGCAGCTCGTTGGCCGCGATCGCCGCTGCCGCGCCGCCACCCATGCCGTTGTAGACCGCGATCATCTGCGGCATGTCGGTCATGGCCACGCGCTTGGCGCTGACCCAGGCCACACCGCCACCGGCGACGATGGCGATCACCATCAGGGCGTAGTTGTGCAAGCCCTCGTGCAGGAAGGTCACGACCGTGGCCAGCACCATGCCGGCGCCGGCCCAGATCACGCCGCGGCGCGCCGTCTTCGGCGAGCTCATGGCCTTGAGGCCGAGGATGAACAGGACCGCGGCGACGAAGTAGCTGGTCTGGATGAGCAGCGACAGCGTCATGTCCGCTTCTCCCCGCTGCTCTTGAACATCTCCAGCATGCGCTCGGTGACGACGTAACCGCCGACCGCGTTGCCGGCGCCCAGGAACACGGCGATGAAACCGATCACCTGCTGGGCCACGGTCTCGGCATGGCCGAGCGCGATCATCGCGCCGATCAGCACGATGCCATGGACGAAGTTGGAGCCGGACATCAGCGGCGTGTGCAGGATCACCGGCACCTTGGAGATGACCTCGTAGCCCGCCACCGCGGCGAGCATGAAGATGTAGAGCGCGATGAAGCCTTCCATCAGCCTTCTCCCCCCTTGCCCTCGACCTGGCGGCGGGTTTCCTCGTGACGGATCGTGCCGTCGTGGGTGAGCGCGCAGGCGGCGTAGACCTCGTCGTCGAGGTCGACGTGCACGCCGTCCTCGCCGAGGATCGGGTTGATCAGCGCCAGCACGTTGCGCGCGTACATCTCGCTGGCGTGGATCGCGGACAGGCTCGGCACGTTGTCCGGACCGGCAATCAGGATGCCGTGGTGCTCGATGGTCTCGCCGGGCTTGGTCAGCTCGCAGTTGCCGCCGTTCTCCGCCCGCAGGTCGACCAGCACCGCGCCGGGCTTCATGCCCTCGACCATCGCGGCGGTGACGATCTTCGGCGCCGGCCGGCCCGGGACACCGGCGGTCGCGATCACCGCGTCGGCGCGCGCGATCCGCTCGGCCAGCACGTCGGCCTGCTGTGCCTTTTCCTCTTCGCTGAGCTCGCGGGCGTAGCCACCCTCCGAGGTGGCATCGACGCCGGTGTCGATCAGGCGCGCGCCCAGCGACTCGACCTGCTCGCGTGCGGCGGCGCGGATGTCGTAGGCCTCGACCTGGGCGCCGAGCCGCTTGGCGGTCGCAATGGCCTGCAGTCCGGCGACGCCGGCGCCGATCACCAGGATCTGCGCCGGCCGGATGGTGCCGGCGGCAGTGGTCATCATCGGGAACAGGCGCCCGGACAGCTCGGCGGCGATCACCGCGCCCTTGTAGCCGGTAATCGTGCCCTGCGACGACAGCGCGTCCATGGTCTGCGCGCGGGTGATGCGCGGAATCAGTTCGAAGCTGAGCGCCGTGATCCGGCGGTCGCGCAGTCGCGCGACCCGGTCCGGGTGGCGATCGTGCTGGGTGAAGCCGACCGTCACCGCGCCCTCGGGGAGGGCGTCGATCTGCTCGACGGTGGGCGGCAGGACGGTCACCAGGATGTCGGCCTCGCCGAGCGCGGCGGCGGCATCGTCGACGATCTCCGCACCGCCGTAGCGGTCGTCCGGGTAGCGGGCGAGGGCGCCGGCGCCGCGTTCCATCACGACGCGGACGTCGCGCTGGACCAGCTTGTCCACGGTCGCGGGATCCAGCCCCACCCGGCGCTCGCCGGCAACGGTCTCCTTCACCAGCGCGATGGTGACGGCCATGCGAACTCTCCTGCTATTGATGAGCGGTGCCGCGACCGGAAGCGGCGGCCGTGAAACCGGAGTACGGCGATACGCGAAAGGGCCG
>JAWWAE010000181.1:0-4634 GCA_033721835.1 Halofilum sp. (in: g-proteobacteria)
GATCATCGACGCGGTCGAGCTGGAGCTCGGGGCGGGCATGACGGCGCTGACCGGCGAGACCGGGGCGGGCAAGTCGATCCTGCTCGATGCGCTGGGGCTGGTGCTGGGCGATCGCGGCGATGCGGCGGCCATCCGGGTCGGCGCGAAGCGGGCCGAGATCACCGCCGAGTTCGATCTCGCCCAACTGCCCGCAGTCGCCGAGTGGCTGGTCGAGCGCGAGCTGGATGCCGACGGCGAGTGCATCGTGCGGCGCACGATCAACGCCGACGGCCGCTCGCGCGGCTATGTCAATGGCCGCCCGGCGGCGATGGCGGTGCTGCGCGAGCTGGGCGAGCAACTGGTCGACATCCACGGCCAGCACGAGCACCAGTCGCTCACCCGGCGCGACGCCCAGCGCGACCAGCTCGACGCCTTCGGCGAGCTCGACGGCCTGCGCGCCGAGACGGCCGAGGCCTACCAGTCGTGGCGCGAGCTGCGCGAACGGCTCGAGCGGCTGGGCAGCGATGCCGGCACCCGCGCCGAGCGCATCGACCTGCTGCGCTACCAGGTGCAGGAGCTCGACGCGCTGGACCTCGGCGAGGGCGAGCTGGAGATCCTCGAGTCCGAGCACCGGCAGCTGGCCAATGCCGGCCACCTGCTCGAGACCTGCCAGCAGGCGCTGGCGATCCTGCACGACGAGGACCATTCCGCCCACAACCTGCTGGCGCGCACGGCCCACGACCTGGAGTCGCTCGGGGAGTTCGACGCGCGCCTGGCCACGGCCCGGGACCTGGTGCACGAGGCGCTGATCCAGTGTGACGAGGCCGTGTCCTCGGTGCGCGACTACGTGGAGAACGCCGAACTCGATCCCGCGCGGCTGGAGCAGGTGACCCAGCGCCTGCAGGCGATCCACGACCTCGCCCGCAAGCACCGGGTGGAGCCCGAGGCCCTGCGCGAGCACGCCGAGGCGCTGCGCAACGAGCTCGACGAGTACGAGCACGCGGGCGAGCGCGCGGCCGAGGTCGAGGCCGAGCTCACGCGCGCCGAGGCGCGCTACCGCGACGCGGCCGGGCGCCTGCGCCAGGCCCGCGAGCGGGCCGCGGAGCGGCTGAACGAGCAGGTGACCGCGGCGATGCACGAGCTGGGGATGCCGGGCGGCACCTTCGTGGCAGCGGTCGAGCCGCGCGACGACGGGCATTTCTCGCCGGCGGGCATGGATCGCATCGAGTACCGCGTCAGCGCCAACCCGGGCCAGCCACCGGCACCCCTGCGCCGGGTGGCCTCGGGTGGCGAGCTGTCACGCATCAGCCTCGCGATCCAGCTCATCGGCTCGCGCCGCACCGGCATCGCCACCCAGATCTTCGACGAGGTCGACGCCGGCATCGGTGGCGGCGTCGCGGCCACGGTGGGGGCGCACCTGCACGCGGTGGCGCGACACCGGCAGGTGCTGTGCGTGACCCACCTGGCGCAGGTCGCCGCCCGTGCCGATCACCACCTGCAGGTGACGAAGCAGGCCGACGCCGACAGCACCCGCACCGAGCTGCACGACCTGGCGGTGGACGAACGGATCGAGGAGATCGCGCGCATGCTGGGCGGGCGCGAGATCACCGAGCGCAGCCGGGCGCATGCCAGGGAGTTGCTGGAGAACGCGTGAGGGTGTCGCGGGCGGCTGCGGGCAAGGTTCGGTTCACGCCTGGTCGCGGCCCGCGTTGCGTGTCGAGCAGACACGCTTTACAGGCGCGCGCAGCGAGCTCCTTTCGAAAGCCGCTCCTGCACGGCCCTGCCAGCCGTGCGGCCCTTGCGCGCGGCGATCAGCGCTTGCCGGTGCCGCCCTTCTCGTCCTTGTCGCAGCGGAGGCAATTCGCGTATAACACGAGGCTGTGATCGGCCAGGTCGAAGTCGCGCTGGCGCGCGATTCGCTGCTGGCGGTCCTCGATCACGTCGTCGACGAACTCCTCGATCTTGCCGCACTGGACGCACACGATGTGGTCGTGGTGCTTGCCGCGGGCGAGCTCGAACATGGCCTGCCCACTCTCGAAGTGGTGGCGGTGCACCAGCCCCGCCTCCTCGAACTGGGACAGGACACGGTACACCGTGGCCAGGCCGATCTGGGAACCGGCGTCGATCAGTTCGCGATAGATGTCCTCGGCCGTGAGGTGCTGGTGGGTGTCGCCGCCCTGGTTCTGCTGCAGGATCTCGAACACCTTGATCCGCGGCAGCGTGACCTTGAGGCCCGCATCGCGCAGTTCCTGATGGTCCAAGGCAAGGCCCCCTGCGCCGCAGCGCAATATGATTTAGACTCATTCTAGCCCATTTTTCGGGACATGACGATGCGTTTTTCCCTCCTCTGCCTGCTCCCCGTCCTGCTGCTGGCCGGCTGCGGCCTGATCGAGGTCGACCGGCTGGATGTGCAGCAGGGCAACCGGCTCGAGGCGGAGGAGATCCGCGCCCTGCGCGTCGGCATGAGCCGGGCCGAGGTGCGCGAGCTGCTGGGCACGCCGGTGCTGGCGACGCCCTTCCATGCCGACCGCTGGGACTACGTCTATTACGCGACCGAGGCGGGGGCCGGGCTCGAGGACCCGCCGCGGCGGCTGACCATCCATTTCGAGGGCGACGCGGTCAGCCGGATCGAGGACCGCTACGAGACGGCGGTGGAGGACGAGGCCGAGGGCTGACACGCGGTCCGCCGACACTGGTGGACGGGCCCTTGCCGGCATGCGTGGAGGCGGTGACCGCGTCGGCGCGGCCGAATGCGGCGTAGCCCGGATGCAGCCCGAAGGGCGGAATCCGGGGGCTCGAACCGCGTGGCCCCGGATTCCGCTGCGCTCCATCCGGGCTACTCGCGCTTGCGGGCGCGTTGCCGGCGGGCCTCCTTCGGGTCGACCTTCAGCGGCCGCAGGATCTCGACCCGGTCGCCCGGGCGCAGGATCCGCTCCGGGCCGCAGCGCCGCGAGAATATGCTGAACGGGCCCTGCTCGGGGTCGATCTCCGGATGGCGCCGCGCCAGCCCGGAGGCGCGCACCGCGTCGGCCACGCTGGCGCCGGGGGCCAGGTCGACCGCGACCAGGTCCTGCTGTTGCGGCAGCGCGTACACCACCTCGACCCGCATCAGCGCCGCCCGTAGAGGTCGCGCGCGCGGCGGCAGAAGGAGTCGACCAGGGTGGAGGCGATCTGGTTGAAGATCGGCCCGACCATCGCGCTCAGCACGCGGCCGGCGAACTCGAACTCGAGATCCAGCGATACCCGGCAGCCGCCGTCGGCGGTCGGCTCGAAATGCCAGTCGCCCTCGAGGTGGCGGAACGGCCCGCGCTCCAGCTCGACCCGGATGCGGCGCCCGCGCTCGAGGTAGTTGCAGGTGGTGAAGGCGTGGTGCAGCGCGCCGCGGGCCATGTCGATGCGCGCCCGCAGCCAGCCGTCGCCCTGGTCGAGCACGCGGGCGCTGCGGCACCAGGGCAGGAACTTCGGGT
Source organism: Halofilum sp. (in: g-proteobacteria) (assembly GCA_033721835.1). GTDB lineage: Bacteria > Pseudomonadota > Gammaproteobacteria > XJ16 > Halofilaceae > Halofilum. The sequence continues at coordinate 3,447 of JAWWAE010000181.1, forward strand.
AGGACTCCACGTCGTTGACCAGGTCGAACATCGCCTCGGGCGAGTGCGGGACAGTGGCGGATCGCTGGATGCGCGGCACGGCGATGGCCCGGTGGCGGATGGAGCCGCGGATTGTGACCAAACGGCCCCTTTCGCTCAAGCGAACCTCTGCGGGGGGTTGTGCACGGGATCTCGCAAAGGCGCCAAGACGCGAAGGACGCCAAGGAGGGAAATGAATCTCGCCGCGATCGCAGGGTACGCAGGGAAATCGCGAAAGGACAGCAATGGTAAAGGGACATCAGGCAGCTGGGTGCCTGCGCATGGACACACGCCCGCGCGCCTGTTCAGTGAGCACGCCGACGGGTGGCCTGGGCACGTATCGCCAGGGGGCCCGCTCCGTCCGCGATGCGGTACACAGGTTCCAGTTTCGTGGCCTTGCTTGCGTTCTCTGCGGCATCGGCGAGACATTCTGATTCACCCTTGGCGTCCTTCGCGTCTTGGCGCCTTTGCGAGACTCCTTGAACAACCTCCGGGAAAACAGGTCCGTTATAATGTTCCGATGAGCAAGACGAAGAACGGCAAGCCCGGCGGCAACGTGGTCGCGGTCAACCGCCGCGCGCGCCACGACTACTTCATCGAGGAGCGGTTCGAGGCCGGTCTCGAGCTCGAGGGCTGGGAGGTGCGGAGCCTGCGCTCGGGCCGGGCGCAGATCGCCGAGGCCTACGTCGTGGTCAAGCGCGGCGAGGTCTGGCTGCTCGGCGCGCACGTGCCGCCACTGAACTCGGCCTCGACCCACGTGGCGCCGGACCCCGCGCGCACGCGCAAGCTGCTGCTCCACCGGCGCGAGATCGACCGCCTGATCGGCGCGGTGGAACGCAAGGGCTACACCCTGGTGCCGCTGCAGCTCTACTGGAAGCGCGGCCGCGCCAAGCTCGAGATCGGCCTGGCGAAGGGCAAGCGCAAGCACGACAAGCGCGAGACCGAGAAGCAGCGCGACTGGGAACGCCAGAAGCAGCGGATCCTGCGGCACGAGGTTTAGGGTTTGTGGAACCGCGAATGGACGCGAATGAACGCGAATCGGCCGCGTCAGCAGGTGCGGTACGCCAGAGCTTCGCTGGGGGTATCAGGCCGACGGAGCGATGGCAGGGAAACCACAAAATGGACACAAGATAGACACAAAATCAGAACACCGCCGGAAGGATCAAAGCC
>JAWWAE010000182.1:0-4631 GCA_033721835.1 Halofilum sp. (in: g-proteobacteria)
CAGGCGAAGCCCTGACCCGCCCACACGTCCTTACGCGCAGATATTCGCGTTCATTCGCGTTCATTCGCGGTTCCCGATCTCCTCCGCGGGATCGTGAAACCCCGCCACCAGCGGCGCGTTGAGCTCGGTCAGGGACAGGCCCTCCTCGCCGCCATAGAGCCAGCGTTCCAGGTTGGCCTTCACCGCCGGCCAGTCGGCGTCGACCAGGGCGAACCAGGCGGTGTCGCGGTTGCGGTGCTTGACGATCATGTGCTGGCGGAAGATGCCCTCGAAGCGGAAACCGAGCCGCAGGGCGGCCCGGCGCGAGCGGGCGTTGAGGGCGTCGCACTTCCATTCCACCCGGCGGTAGCCGCGGGCGTCGAAGGCCTCGGCCAGCATGAGATAGACCGATTCGGTATTGACCGCCGTGCGCTGCACCGACGGGGCATACCAGATGTGGCCGAGCTCGAGGCGGCGGTGCCCCGGGACGACGTTGAGGTAGCTCACCATCCCGACCGGCTCGCCGCCGGGGCCGAGCACGGCGCGGAACGACGGGTCGTCGGAGCGGGCGCAGTCGTCCAGCCAGGCGCGCATCACGCCCGGGCCGTCGAACGGTCCGTAGGGCATGTACGTCCACAGCGACTCGCTCGCGGGATCGCCGTGCGAGGCGGCGTACAGGGCGTCGAGGTCCGGCCCGGGGTCGAGCGGGCGCAGGGTGACGTGGCGCCCGGCCAGCGGCTGCCGGGTCGGCGGCTCGGCCGGGCCGCGGTCGCTGACCGGCGGGCCGACGGGGGCCTCGGGCCCGGGCGGGTTCATGGCGCGGCTCCGCGGCTGGGGTCGGCCGATTGTGTGGCGTCGCCACCGGCCCCGCAACGGGGCCTGGCGACAGCCGGTGTCGCCGCGTGGCGACAGCCCGGATCCCTGCCGGATCATGGGCTTGCGGCAGCCCGCGGGCGCGGGTGTCGCCGGCCGGCGACAGAATCCGGCACCGCGGCGGGCCCGCGCGATCGGCCCGCTACGGCCCGATGCGCAGAGGTTCTGTAAGCCACTGATATATCGATAAAAATAAACTTGGCACGGCCGATGCATTGATGGGTTCAGACAGGGCCGCGATGGCGGCGGACGGACCCACGGCAAGCGGGAGTGCAGCGGGATGAAGGGTGCCTCGATCAGCACGATTCTCGGCCTGCTGCTCCTGTCCGTGGCGATCCTCGCGGCCAGCACCGGCTTCGCCGGCGGCCAGCGCGACGAGGTCCGCGACCGCTTCGAGGTGCTCGATGCCGACGGCGACGGCCGCGTCACGCCGGCCGAGGCGCGGCGGACGAACGCCGGGCTGGCGACCCATTTCGACAAGTTTGACCGTGACGGGGACGGGACTTTGTCCCTGGGGGAGTTCCGCCGTCACGCGCAGCCGGACCGCGCCGAAAGTTGATCGGCGCCCGGTGCAACCGAGCCCCTCTGGCACTGGCCTGACTCCCCCGGACGCGGCCCGCACCCGCGTTCACCAGGCCAGCCTTTGTAGCCCCGCCTCCCCCCGGCGGGGCTTTTTTTTGACCGGCCCCCGAGGGGCGGCCGGTATAATCGGTCGGTCGCCCGTGATAGGTTGCCGCGGGACCGACGCCATGAGCCCGGATGTCCAGGAAGCCCCCGTTTCGATGACCACTTCGGACCGACTGACCAGCGCGGAGCCGATCGGCGACGAGGAGGCCGTCGAGCGCGCGATCCGGCCGCGGCGGCTGTCGGAGTACGTCGGCCAGCCCAGCGTCCACGAGCAGCTCGGGATCTTCATCGAGGCCGCGCGCGGCCGCGCCGAGGCGCTCGACCACTGCCTGATTTTCGGCCCGCCGGGGCTCGGCAAGACCACGCTCGCGACCATCATCGCCCACGAGATGGGCGTGAACCTGCGCCACACGGCCGGGCCGGTGCTGGAGCGCCCGGGCGACCTGGCGGCGCTCCTGACCAACATCGAGCCGCGCGACGTGGTCTTCGTCGACGAGATCCACCGCCTGTCGCCAATCGTCGAGGAGGTGCTCTATCCCGCGATGGAGGACTACCAGCTCGACATCGTCATCGGCGAGGGCCCGGCCGCGCGCTCGGTCAAGCTCGACGTGCCGCCGTTCACGCTGGTCGGCGCGACCACCCGTGCCGGGCTGCTGACCTCGCCGCTGCGCGATCGCTTCGGCATCGTCCAGCGGCTCGAGTTCTACCCGGCGGCCGACCTCGCCGCCATCGTCGAGCGCTCGGCCGGCATCCTCGACGTCGGCATCGAGCGCGAGGGCGCGCACGAGATCGCGCGCCGCGCGCGGGGCACGCCGCGCATCGCCAACCGCTTGCTGCGGCGGGTGCGCGACTACGCCGAGGTCCGGGGTGACGGCGTGGTCACCGCGGCCATCGCCGATCGCGCGCTCGACATGCTGGCGGTCGACGCGCTCGGCCTCGACGGCATGGACCACCGGCTGCTGCGGACCATCATCGACAAGTTCGGCGGCGGGCCGGTCGGCCTCGACAACCTGGCCGCGGCCATCGGCGAGTCGGCCGGCACGATCGAGGAGGTGGTGGAGCCCTACCTGATCCAGGAGGGCCTGCTGATGCGCACGCCGCGGGGGCGCACGGCGACCGCCAACGCCTTCGCCCACTTCGGCCTGCAGGTGCCGCGCGGCGCCTCGACCGCGGAGCTGTTCGGTCCCGATGGCTGATGCGCGGGAGCAAACGGCGACGGACTTCCGGCTGCCCGTGCGCGTGTATTACGAGGATACCGACGCGGGTGGCGTCGTCTATTACGCCAACTATCTCAAGTACCTCGAGCGGGCGCGTACCGAGTGGCTGCGTTCGCTCGGCCACGACCAGCGCGACACGGTCGCGCAGCGCGGCGTGCTGTTCGCCGTGCGTTCCATCAACGCGGACTACCGCAGCCCGGCGCGGCTCGACGACCTGCTGTCGGTCGAGCTGCGGGTCGAGGCCGTCGGCTCGGCCTCGATCGACTTCGCCCAGGCGGTGCGCCGCGAGGCCGACGGCGCCGAGCTGCTGACGGCCCGGGTGCGCATTGCCTGCCTCGACGCGGCGAGCTTCCGCCCGGCGCGGATCCCGCGGGACATCAAGGGAGACATCAGCCGGTGAGTACCGATCTGTCCATCATCCACCTGGTCGCCGAGGCGAGCATCGTGGTGCAGCTGGTCATGGCGATCCTGCTGCTCGCCTCGGTCATCTCCTGGGCGCTGATCTACGCCAAGTGGCGCCAGCTACGTGCCACGCGCAACGCCTCCGGGGAGTTCGAGGCGCGCTTCTGGTCCGGCGGCTCGGTGGCCGAGCTCTACCGCGAGACCCAGGCCGACCGCGACTCGGCGATCGGCGTGCAGCGCCTGTTCACCGCGGGCTTCGGCGAGTACGCGCGCCTGCACAAGCACGGCCACGGGCCGCAGCACGTGCTCGACGGCGCCCAGCGCGCGATGCGCATCTCCAAGTCGCGCGAGACCGACCGCCTCGACGCCAACCTGTCGTTCCTGGCCACGGTCGGCTCGACCAGCCCCTACGTCGGCCTGTTCGGCACGGTCTGGGGCATCATGAACGCCTTCCAGTCGCTGAGCGACGTCAGCCAGGCCACGCTCGCGCTGGTGGCGCCCGGCATCGCCGAGGCGCTGGTGGCGACGGCCATGGGCCTGTTCGCCGCCATCCCGGCGGTGATCGCCTACAACCGCTTCAGCTACGACATGGAGCGGCTGGAGACGCGGCTCGACAACTTCGTCGAGGAGTTCACCGCGCTCCTGCACCGCCAGCTGCACGCGCGCCCGGAGCAATGAGATGGCGCTGAAGGGCAGCCGCCGGCCGATGTCCGAGATCAACGTCGTGCCCTACATCGACGTGATGCTCGTGCTGCTGGTGATCTTCATGATCACCGCGCCGCTGCTGAAGACCGGGGTCGAGGTCGACCTGCCGCGCGCCGACGCGAAGCCGATCGAGCAGCTCGATACCGAGCCGCTGGTCCTGACCGTCGACCGCGAGGGCAACTACTTCCTGAACGTGGGCGAGGACCCGGAGAGCGCGCTCGAGCCGCAGGAGGTGATCACGCTCGCCGCCGCCGTCATGCGCCGCAACGCCGAGCGCCGGGTGCTGGTGCGCGGGGACGGCGATGTCAGCTATCAGCGGGTGGTGCGCGGCATGGCACTGCTGCAGCGGGCGGGCGTGCCGCACGTCGGGCTCGTGGCCGAGGCGCAGTAGGGTTCCATGTTCGACATCGTCCGTCAGTACCGCGAAGCGCTGCCGATCTCGATCGTCGCCCATCTGCTGCTGGTCGGGCTGATGGTCGTCGGCGTCAGCATCGGCACCTCGGACCCGAACGACGATCTGCCGGGCTCGGAGCCGGTGCAGGCGACCGCGGTCGACCCGAAGGAGGTCGAAGAGGCGGTAAGGCGGCTGGAGCAGCAGGAACAGGCCGAGGAACGCGCCGCGATCCGGCGTCAGCGCGAGCTGGAGCAGCAGCTGGCCAGGCTGCGCGAGCAGCGCAGGCAGCAGGAGCAGGAGGTGCAGCAGAAGCAGAGCCAGCAGAAGCAGGTATCGCAGGAGCTGCAGCAGCTGCAGGCCGAGCGCGAGCGGCTGGCGGAGCAGCGCGAGAAGCTGGCGGCGGCGCGCCAGGCCGAGGCCGAGCGGCTGGAACG
>JAWWAE010000183.1:0-4608 GCA_033721835.1 Halofilum sp. (in: g-proteobacteria)
CAGGAAGTCGAACAGGCCGTCGAGCACGTGCGCGCCTGGATGCGGTTCGATCCGTCGATTGACGAACAGGCCGTGACCGTCGCGTGAGCGGGTGCGATCGAAGCCGATCCGCACCGGCGACCGTACGAGCCGGCCGGCGAGGTTGGCGCGTAGCGCGACCTGCATCTGCAGCAGAGCGTCGAACCGGCGCCCGTCGAGATCGCGCCACAGGTCCCGGAAGGCGGCCAGGCCGCGCGCCTTGTCGAATACGATGAACTCGATCCCGGGCAGGTCGCCGACCAGTTCCGCCTCGAGTCGTCCGATGATCCAGGTGAGGCGCGTGTCGGGCCACTCGTGCTGCAGCGTTCGCACGACCGGAACCATGTGTGTCACGTCGCCGAGCGCAGACAGGCGCAGCAGGCAGAGACTCTCGGGGGCATGTAGCATGGCTGCTGCCGCAGTCGATGGGTGCGCCGCGAAACGGCTGCGGGGATTCTACACGACCGCGCCGACCCATCACGACGCGGCTCGCCGCGCGACTGCAGGCGGCACGAGCGAATGATCGAGAGCGATTTGACGAGCCGCGAACTCCTGCAGCATGCGCGCGTGGGCCATGCCCACCTGCTCTGGCCGGCCGGTCGGATGCGGCCGCCGGCGAACTGGTGCGATCCACGCGCCCTGCAATCCGCGGCCGGGACGCGTCCCGGCGGCACGGGCCGTGGTGCGACGCTCCGCTTCGATGCCGACGGCCGCGCGCTGGTCCTGCGCCGATATCGGCGCGGCGGCATGGCGCGTCGGCTGGGGGACCGTTACCTGCGGCTCGGCCTGCGCCGCAGCCGCGCCTGGCGGGAACTGGCACTGCTGGTGGTCATGCAGGACCGCGGGTTGCCGGTGCCGACCCCGGTCGCGGCCTGGATCGAGCCGGTCGCGGCCTGGTCGCCGTTCTGTCGCGCAGTGCTGCTCACCGAGTACCTCGAGAATACGCATACCCTGACCGAGATGCTTCGCTCGCGCCCGCTGGCGACGGACCAGTGGTACCGGATCGGTTCGATGATCGCCGATTTCCACGCGGTAGGTGTCGACCATGCGGACCTGAACGCGCACAACATCCTCGTTGGCGACGACGACTCGCTGTACCTGATCGACTTCGACCGCGGGCGGCTGCGCCGCAGGCCCGGGCGCTGGCGCGAGCGTAACCTGTCGCGGCTGCGGCGCTCGCTCGACAAGCTCGCGGGGCAGGAGTCGGGGTTCGCCTTTGCGGCGGGCGACTGGGAGGCGCTCGAGCGTGGCTACCGCGGTCGCGCGAGCAGCGGGTCCAACTCGGCGACGTAGCGGTCGGCCAGATCCGCGCCCGCCGCCAGCATCTCGTGTCCGGCCTCGCCCATGGCCGCCCGGGCCTTCGGCGTGCCCAGCAGCTCGCAGGTGACCGCGACCGCCTCGCGGGCGTCGGCGACCTGGCGCAGTGCGCCGGCCGCGACCAGCGCCTCGGTCTCGGCCTGGAAGTTGTCCATGTGCGGCCCGGTGACGATCGCGCGCCGGGCCCGCGCCGCCTCGAGCACGTTCTGGCCGCCGTGCGGGACCAGCGAACCGCCCATGATCACCAGCTCCGCCGCGGCCATGAGCCCGGTCAGCTCGCCCAGCGTATCGGCCAGGTAGACCATAGTGTCCTCGGTGACGGGCTCGTCCCGGCTGCGGCGGGCGACGCGGTGGCCGTCGGCGGCCAACTCGCGGGCAATGGCCGCGCCGCGCTCGGGGTGCCGCGGCGCGATCACCAGCAGGTAACCCGGGTCGCCGTCCTGACGCCAGGCATCGGCCAGGCGCAGCTCCTCGTCATCGTGGGTCGAGGCGGCGAGCACGAATGGCCGTCCGAGGGTGATCGGCGCCGCCGCCTCGCCCGCGGCGGCGGCCAGCTTCAGGTTGCCGACCGGCTGCACCCGGTCGGCGCCCGCGCCCAGCGTGCCGAAGCGCGCCGCGTCCTCTTCCGAGCGCGCCAGGATGCGCGTCACGCGGCCGACGCAGTCGGCGGCGACCGGGCGCCACCATCGGTGGGCCTCGAGCGTCCGCGCCGTCAGCCGCGCGTTCACCAGCGCGATCGGGATGCCGCGGTGACCGAGCTCGGCGTACAGCCAGGGCCACAGTTCCGTCTCCAGGATCACGGCCAGGTGCGGTCGCAGCCGGTCGAGGAAGCGGCGCAAGGGGCGCGGGCGGTCCAGCGGCAGGTACACGACCCGGGCATCCTTGCCCAGCCGGCGGACGGCGGTGGCGTGGCCGGTCGGGGTGTTGGTCGACACCACGAGCGGGCCGACGCCGCGTGCGGCGAGGGCCTGCAGCAATGGCTGGGCCGTCATCACCTCGCCGACCGAGGCGCAGTGCAGCCAGACCGGCGACGGCCCCTGGAGTCGCTGGATCCAGCCGAGACGCTCGCGCAGGTAGCGCCAGCCGCCGTCGCGCCGCGCCCGCTTCAGCACGTGGCCGAGCAGCAGCGGCACGAGCAGTCGGCTCAGCACGCGGTAGCGACGCGGCGGCCGTTTCATGCGTAGGGGTCGGGCGCGCCTTCGGCGACCCGCTTGAACCGCTTGTGCGCCCACAGGTACTGCTCCGGCGCGGCGCGGATGTGGCTCTCGAGGACATCGTTCACGCGCTGGGTGGCGGCGGCCAGGTCGTCGCCCGGGAAGTCGGCCAGCGGCGGCTCGAGGCGCAACTCGTAGCGGCCGTTCGGCAGGCGCACCGGGTGGTACGGCACCACGGCCGCGCCACTGGCCCGCGCGAGCTTGGCGGTCGAGACGCTGCTCAGTGCCGGATAACCGAAGAATCGCGCCTCGACCGAGGTCCTGCGGCTGGGGCTCTGGTCGGGCCCGTGCCAGATCACATGGTTGGCCTGCAACTCCCGCACGATCTCGCGCACCCGTGAATGATGGAGCTGGTGCGCGATATGGCGTCCGCGCAGCCGCTCGGTCAGGCGGCGCATCACGGGATTTCTCGGCGGCGCATAGGTCGCGGTGAAGGGGATCGTCATGCCGAGCAACTGGCCGCCGATGTCGGTCGTCAGGAAATGTCCCTGCAGCAGGATCACGCCATTGCCCCGCTCGAGGGCGGCGGCGAGGTGTTCGCGCCCGCGCAGGACGAACAGCGACCGCAGACGGCGTTCCGGCCCCCACCAGGCGGTGGCCATCTCGAACAACGAGATCCCGAGCGCCTCGAAGTTCTGCCGCAGCAGCCGCCGCCGCTGGGCCGGCTCCAGTTCGGGAAAGCAGAGCTCGAGATTGACGGCAGCAATGTGGCGCCGCTGCCGGTGCAGTGCATGCAGCAACCGACCCAACAATCGACCGAGCCCGCGCTGGAATCGCCAGGGCGTCTGCGCAACCAGCCACAACAGCCCGAGCCCGATCCACGTGGGCCACCAGCGCGGGTGCGCCAGCGCGGGGCCGCCGATCTCCCCGCTTCCCTTCCTGGGCGGTGCGTCTTCGCTCACCTGAGCAGGGCCGACACCGCCTTGAAGCGATCGTGCCGGGCGTCGCGCAGCCATTCGAACAGCACCGATTCGTGATTGGTCACCGCGATACCGGCGGCGCGCAGGCGGGCGAGTGCGTTCTCGTGGTGGGCCGGGTCGCGCGCGCAGGCCGCGTCGGCGACGACCGAGGGCACGTGACCGGAGGCCGCCAGCCCGGCGGCCGTCTGCAGCACGCAGACATGGGTCTCCATGCCGCCGATCACCACCTGCCGGCGGCCGGTCGCCCGCAGGGCCTCGGTCAGGGGTTCCGAGTCGCTGGCCGCGAAGCAGGTCTTGTCGATCGTCATCGCCGCGTCGGGCAGGGCGGACTCGAGGTCGCCGTCGATCGGACCGAGGCCCTTCGGGTACTGTCGTGTCGCCAGCACCGGCACGCCGAGCTCGCCGGCGGCGCGTGCCAGGGCGATTGCGGCCGCGCGCGTGCGGGCGTAGGTCTCGGCCGGCATCGACGCGGCCAGCCGGGTCTGCAGGTCGATCAGCAGCAGGACCGAGTCGTCGCCGCGCAGCAGCCCCGGCCCGTTCATGACACCCCGTCGTCGTCCACGTCGCGGCCGAGCCAGCTGTTGACCAGGCGCACGTCCTCGACCGTCAGGGTGCCCGCCGCCTGTTTCAGCCGCAGCCGGTTGACGATGTACTGGTAGCGGGCCCCGGCATAGTCGCGCTGCGCCTGGTAGAGGTCGCGCAGTGCCTCGAGCACGTCGACCGCGGTCCGGGTGCCGACGCGGAAGCCGGCCCGGGTCGCCTCGACCGCGGCCTGGTTCGATTCGACCGCCTGCTGCAGTGCGCGCACTTGGCTGATGCTCGCGGTGACGCCGCGGAAGGCGTCGCGCGTGTCGCGCTCGGCGCTGCGTTGCGCCTGCACCGACCGCGACTGTGCCGCCTCGAACTGCGCCCGCGACTGGCGGGTCGCCGAGACCACGGCGCCGCCCGAGTACAGCGGGATGGTCAGCTCGACGCCGATCGAGTCGGTCTCGGTGTCACGGGGCACGCCCTCGAACTCGGTGTCCTGGCGGCTGTGCCGTGCCACCAGATCGACGCGCGGGTAGTGCCCGGCGCGGGCCTGGCGGATCTCGTAGCGCGCGACCTCGGCGTTCGAGCGCGCCGCCAGGTAGGCGGGATTC
>JAWWAE010000184.1:0-4603 GCA_033721835.1 Halofilum sp. (in: g-proteobacteria)
GCCATTCCGGTACCCTGCGCGCTCCCCGAACCGCGCCCGTTCCGGATCCATGCTCAGCCTGACCGACCTCCACCTGCAGATCGCCGGCGAGACCCTGCTCGACGGGGTGAACCTGCGCCTGCACGACGGCTGGCGCGTGGGCGTGATCGGGCGCAACGGCTGCGGCAAGTCGAGCCTGTTCAAGCTGCTGCTGGGCGAGCTGTCCGCCGACCGCGGCGAGATCTCGTTGCCCGGCGGCGCACGCATCGCGCACATGGCGCAGGAGACGGCCGGCCGTGACACCTCGGCCGTCGCCCACGTGCTCGGCGGCCACGGCGAGCTGATGCGGGTACAGCAGGAACTCGCCGCGGCCGAGGCCGGCGACGACGTCGACGCCATCGTCCACCTGCACGGCGAGCTCGACCGGCTCGACGGCTACACCGCCCGCAGCCGCGCCGAGGCCCTGCTGTCGGGGCTCGGCTTCCGCGCCGACCAGTTCGACTGGCCGGTGGCGCGGTTCTCCGGCGGCTGGCGCGTGCGGCTCGACCTGGCACGGGCGCTGATGCGGCCATCCGACCTGCTGCTGCTCGACGAGCCGACCAACCACCTCGATCTCGACGCCGTGCTGTGGCTGGAACAGTGGCTGGCGCAGTACCCGGGCACGCTGCTGCTGGTCTCGCACGACCGCGACTTCCTCGACAACGTGGTCGGGCACGTCGTCCACTTCGACGGCACCCGGCTGGTGCACTACCGTGGCAACTACTCCGCCTTCGAGCGCCAGCGCGCCGAGCGGCTGGCCAACCAGCAGGCGGCGTACGAGAAGCAGCAGCAGCGCATCCGCGAGATCGAGGGCTTCGTCGCCCGCTTCCGCGCCAAGGCCAGCAAGGCGCGCCAGGCGCAGAGCCGGCTGAAGGAACTCGAGCGCATGGAGCAGATCGCGCCGGCTCACGTGGACTCGCCGTTCCGCTTTCGCTTCCCCGACCCGGAGAAGGTGTCGAACCCGCTGATCACGCTCGACCACGTCGGTGCCGGCAAGCGGGAGGCGATCCTGCGCGGCGCCAACTTCAGCATCCTGCCCGGCCAGCGGATCGGCCTGCTCGGCCCGAACGGCGCCGGCAAGTCGACCCTGATCCGCACCCTGGTCGGCGAGTGGCCGCCCGTCGAGGGCGAGCGCATCACGGGCCAGCACCTGAAGGTCGGCTACTTCGCCCAGCATCAGCTCGACGCGCTGCACCTCGACCAGTCGCCGCTGTGGCACCTGAAGCAGGAGTCGCCGGCGATGCGCGAGCAGCCGCTGCGCGACTTCATCGGCGGTTTCGGCTTCCCCGGCGACGACGCCCTGACCCCGGTGCGCAAGTTCTCCGGCGGCGAGAAGGCGCGCCTGGCGCTGGCGCTCGTGGCCTGGCGGCGGCCGAACCTGCTGCTGCTGGACGAGCCGACCAACCACCTCGACCTGGAGATGCGCCACGCGCTCGACCTGGCGCTGCAGGCCTACGCCGGCGCGGTGGTACTGGTCACCCACGACCGCCACCTGCTGCGCGACTCGGTGGACGAGTTCTGGCTGGTCGCCGACGGCACGGTGCAGCCGTTCGACGGCACGCTCGACGACTACCGCGAGTGGATGCGCCGCCATCGCGCGCAGGAGAAGGCCCCCGCCGCCGAGCCGGAGGCGCCGGCGCGAGCGACCGCGACACGCGACCGCCAGGGCGACCGCCGCGCCGCCGCGCAGCGCCGCGAGGCGCTGCGGCCGCTGCGCGACCGCCTGCAGCGGCTCGAGCGTGATCTCGAGCGGCAGCAGGCCGAGCTGGCCGAGCTGGAGACCGCGCTGGCCGACCCGGCGCTCTACACCGACCCGGACCGCGCAGCCGAGCGCGAGCGACTGCTCAGGCGCCAGGCGGAACTCCAATCCGCGATCGAGCGCACCGAGAACGAGTGGCTGGAGGTCGGCGAACAATTGTAGGTGCGCTGGTTCCGCGCCAGCGGCCGCCGGCGGCCTCGAGCCCGCGATCGCTGCGCCCCCGCGCTGCGGCACATTCCACACTTTCGCCGGCCCCATCCTGTTACAGTCGACGGTGCGCAACGTCGCCGGTGGGTCCATTCGGCCGGTGAGGAGACCAAGAAGGTCTCCCGCAATCCACGCCCCGCAGGCCACCGTGGCCGGGGCATCAAGTGACGACAGTTAAGGAGTGAGTGATGCGCAAGACGATGGCAATGATCGCGGTCGCAGGCCTGGCACTGCCGGGCGTCGCAGCGGCCAAGGACAGCACCGGCTGTGGCGTCGGGACCATGCTGTTCGACGGCCAGAGCGGCGTTGGCCCGCAGGTCCTCGCCGTAACCACCAACGGTACCCTGGGCAACCAGACCTTCGGCATCTCCTCCGGCACGCTCGGTTGCGATTCGTCCGGCATGGTCGATCACATGGCCGAACTCAACGAGTTCACCGGCGACAACATGGATCGGCTGGCGGCCGACGTGGCCGCGGGCGAGGGCGAGACCCTGGCCACCATGGCCGACCTGCTGGGTGTCGCGAGCGCCGACCGGGACCGCTTCAATCGCGTGATGCAGCAGAACTTCGTTCGCATCTTCCCCTCGACGAGCACCAGCGCCGAGGAGGTCGTCAAGACCACGCAGGCGGTGATGGCAGAGGACAGCCAGCTGTCCACGTACCTGTCGTAAGCAAGTGACGGACCCCGGGGCGCCCCGCGTCCCGGGGTCTGTTTTCGTCCGGGCGCCGCGGACACGCGGGCGCGCCCCCAACCCGTGAAGAACTGCGCCGCATGCCCCGGCTGTCCGCGATCCTGCTGTTGGCGCTGTGCGCCGTCCCCGCCGCCCTGCCGGCCGCCCCGGACTACGGCGACGAGCTGATCGAGCGCGCCCGCGCGACCGGCCTGCACGAGGCGCCCATGTGGCAGCGCCTGCTGCACTACGTGCCGGCCGGCGGCGGCGTGGTCAGCGAGGTCGACAGCGCCGACTTCTTCCTCGCCGCCGGCGGCAAGCGCGACGCCGCGGCGGAACTCGCGGCCACGCTGCGCGCCTTCTTCCGCCCTGCCGGCAGCGCGATCGGCCCGCGTGACGAGCACCCGCAGTGCCGCTTCATCGGCCGCTTCCACTGGCTCGACGAGCAGCTGGGCTTCGACCGCGGGCGCATGGAGGTCCGCTCCTGCCCGCAGTACCGGCGCTGGCGCGACACCATCGATCCGCACTCGCTGGCGCTGGTGTTCCCGGCGGCCTACCTCAACAACCCGTCGTCGATGTTCGGCCACACCCTGCTGCGGATCGACCCGCCACCGGCGGCCGGCCGGGGCGAGCTCGCCGCCTACGCGATCAACTTCGCGGCCCAGACCGAGGAGCGCAACGGCGTGCTGTTCGCGGTCAAGGGCCTGACCGGGATGTATCCGGGCCGCTACTCGGTGCGCAAGTACTACGAGCTGGTCAACGACTACAGCGAGATCGAGAGCCGCGACATCTGGTCCTACCCGCTCGATTTCACGCCCGCCGAGATCGACCGCATGCTGCGCCACCTGTGGGAGATGGAGGCGGTCAGCTTCGACTACTACTTCCTGTCGGAGAACTGCTCCTACCAACTGCTGCGGCTGCTGGAAACGGCCCGCCCGGGGCTCTCGCTGGCCGACGGCTTCTTCTACCAGGCCGAGCCCACCGCCACCCTGAAGCGCGTGGTCGACGCCGGGCTGACCGACGAGCCGCGCTTCCGCCCGGCGCTGGTCACCCGCATCCGCGACCGCCTGCAGCGGCTGCCGCCCGCCGGCCGCGACTGGGTCGGCGCGCTGGTCGCCGGCGAGGCACCGGAACCGCCGCCGGGGCTCGCGCCGCGCGACCAGGCGATCGCGCTCGAGACCGCGTTCGACCTGCTCAAGCACCGCCAGTCCGAGGGCGTGATCGACAGCGGCACCTACGGCGAGCGCGCGCTGCCGATCCTGCGCCGGCGCAGCCAGTTGCCGCCCGGGCGCGCGCCGGCGGCCGCCGCGCCCGACACCGCGCCGCATCGCGGCCACGACGCGACCCGCGTCAGCGCCGGCCTCGGCAGCGACGAGTTCGGCAGCTTCGCCGAGTTCGGCTTCCGGCCCTCGTTCCACGGCCTGACCGAGCGCGCACCGGGCTTCACCGAGGGCGCGCAGATCGAGGTCCTCGACACGCGCATTCGCGTGCCCGAGGACGAGGACGGTAGCGCGGGCGAGGCCGACCTGGAGGAGCTGTCGGTGGTCGACATCGTCTCGCTGGCGCGCCGCGGCCCGCTGATCAAGCCGCTGTCGTGGCGCTTCCGCGGCGGCTACCGCCGGGTCTGGCTCGACGACGCCACCGCCGAGGGCTCGATCGTGCTCGAGGGCGGCGTCGGCCCGGCCTGGGGCCTGGGCCGCACGCTGACCGTCTACGGCCTCGGCCAGCTGCAGCTGCTGGCCGACCGAGAGCTGCCGAAGGGGGCCAGCGCCGGCGCCGGCCTGCGCCTCGGCGCGCTCTGGCAGCCGCGGCCGGGCTGGGCCCTGCATGCCTGGGCCGAGGCCTACGAGCACCCGTCGCGACTGGAGCGCACGCTGGTCGAGGCCGCGCTCGAGCAGACGCTCGCGCTGTCGCGGCGCTGGGCGATCGACCTGCGGCTCGCCGCCCA
>JAWWAE010000185.1:0-4560 GCA_033721835.1 Halofilum sp. (in: g-proteobacteria)
CCGGTGCCGGGTCCGCGCTGAACAGCCGCCGCGCCCAGTCCCAGGCATCCGCCGGCAGGCGCACGTTGGGCCGGACGGCGGCGGCGAACGCGGCCTCGGATACCGGCAGCTCGATCGCGGCCTGCGGCCGGTGGGCCTGGAGCCAGTCGAGGAAATCCGCCGCGTCCAGCGCCTCGACCGCCAGCCGCTGCCAGTGCGCCAGCGCCTGCGGGTCGTGGCGTGCGGCAGCGCGCCCGACGTGGCCGAGGTCGAAGCGTGCGGCCAGCTCGGCCGGCGCCAGCAGCGCGTCGGACTCGGGCGCGAAGCCGATCCGCGCCAGGTGGTTGACGACCGCCTCGGGCCGGTAGCCGGCCGCCTGCAGCTCGGTCAGGGAGGCCGCGCCGGCGCGCTTGGACAGCGGCCTCCCATCCGCGCCGAGCACCAGCGGCAGGTGCCCGTAGGCCGGCGCCGGCAGCCCCAGCGCCCGGAGCAACAGGAGCTGGCGCGGCGTGTTGGCGAGGTGGTCCTCGCCGCGCAGGACATGGGTGATCCCCATGTCGGCGTCGTCGATCGCGTTCGCGAACAGGAAGGTCGGGCTGCCGTCGGCGCGCGCGATCACGAAGTCGCCGAGCGTCGACGGCAGCGCCCGCTGCGGCCCGTGCACCAGGTCGTCGAAGCCGAGCTTGTCCTCCCGCGGGACCCGCAGCCGCACGCTCTCGGCACGACCCTCGGCCCGGCGGGCGGCGCGCTGGTCGGCGTCGAGCTTCGCGCAGGTACCCGGGTAGCGCGGCGGCTGGCCGGCCGCCTGCTGACGGCGCCGGGCCGCGGCCAGCTCCTCGCGGCTGCAGAAGCAGGGATAGGCCCGGTCGGCCTCGAGCAGCTGCCGCAGGCAGGCATCGTGGCGCTCGCGCCGTGCGGACTGGGCGTAGGGCGCATGGGGGCCGCCGCGGTCGGGCCCCTCGTCCCAGTCGAGCCCCAGCCACGCCAACGCCGACAGCAACGCCTCCAGGTCCCCGGCCGCGCCGCGCTCCGCGTCCGTGTCCTCGCTGCGGATGACGAAGTCGCCGCCCTGCCCGCGTGCATACAGCCAGTTGAACAATGCCGTGCGCGCATTGCCCAGGTGCAGCGCACCGGTCGGGCTGGGGGCAAAGCGGGTGCGGAGTCGGGCGGCGGTCATGGCGGCGGATGGTAGCACCGCGAACGGTGCTGCGGTCGCGCCGGTTCCCCGGCCGTGCGCTGGCCTCTATGATCCGCACAGGCCACCGTAGCGAGTCCCCATGCACGCAGAGCCCGAGGAGCCCCTCCGCCACGACGCCGGGCCCGTGCTGTTCATCGCCGACCTGCACCTGGATCCGGCGCGGCCGGCGATGATCGAGCGCTTCGAGCGCTTCTGCCGCGAGACGGTCACGAATGCCCGCGCGCTCTATGTCCTGGGCGACCTGTTCGAGGTCTGGATCGGCGACGACGACGACGATCCCGCGCATGCGCGCGTGCTCGACGCCCTGGCCGGCGCCACCGCGGCCGGCGTGCCCGGCTGGTTCCTGCCCGGCAACCGCGACTTCCTGGTCGGCGACGGCTTCTTCGCCCGCAGCGGTCTGCGACCGCTCGGTGACGAACAGCGGATCGAGCTGTTCGGTGTCCCCACGCTGCTGTGCCATGGCGACACGCTGTGCACCGACGACGTCGACTACCAGCGCTTCCGTGCGCGGGTGCGCGACCCGGACTGGCAGCGCGAGTTCCTGGCGCGGCCGCTGCGCGAGCGACGCGAGCTGGCCGCGGGCCTGCGCAGCGACAGCGGCGACGCCATGGCCGCCAAGGAGGCGACCGCGCTCGACGTGAACGCGAACGCGGTGGCCGCGGCCGTCGTCCGCACCGGCGTCGATCGGCTGATCCACGGCCATACCCACAAGCCGGGCCGGCACGACCACGAGATCGACGGCCGCATGGTCGAGCGCTGGGTGCTGGGGGACTGGTACGAGCGCGCGTCGGTACTGGTGGCGACGCCCGGGGGGATCGAGCTGCAGGAACCGTGAGCGGGTTGGCAGCGGGCCTGCAGGCGATCGACCTCGGGGGCAGCCCCCGCACCGGCCCGAGGGACGATAATCGCCGGCCATTCGCACCGGCTCAGCGCTGGATCTTCGCCCGGTAGGTGATCGAGCGCTCGCCGCCGGCCGGCACCTCGACCCGCCAGACGGCGAGGTGGGCCGCGGCCCGCTGCCACTCGTCGCTCGCGGCCAGCAGCTCCCAGTCGCCCGGCAGGGTCTCCTCGACCACGACCTCCACCGGCTCCGCGCGGGCGTTTTGCAGGCGGATCTCCTGGGCGCTTTCGAAGCGGCGCCCGTCGATGCGGCGAAACTCCGTCTGCCGCCGGCGCGCGGTCAGGTCGAACGGGCGGCCGGGCACGATCCGCACCCGGGCACCCTGCGGCCGGTCGCGTACCTGGTCGCCCCCGACCAGCCGCAGCACCCCGTCCTCGCGCGCGTAGACCCGTACCGGGCCCGCGGGCAGCGGGCCTTCCGGCTGCTCCCACTCCAGGCGGGTCTCCAGCGGCAGCGGCTGCCAGCCGCTCTCACCCCGCTGCTCGCGCGGCTGCGCCCGACCGACCGCCGCGTAGCTGCGCGTGACCGCGATCGAATCGTGGCCCCGCAGGCGCAGCGTCCGCGAGGCACCGTCGGCCAGGTCGAGCGGTTCCGGCAACCGGAACCGGTACTGGTCGCCGGCCACCTGCGGCACGACGTCGGCACTTGCGAGCGCGGCCTCGGCGGCCACCCCGCCGCGCTGGCGCATGCCGGGCGCCGCCGGCCGAGCGGGCGGGATGTTCACCTGGCCGGCGATCAGGTACACGCTGGCCCGGTCGATGACCATGCCCGAGCGATTGTCGAGCCGCGCCCGCGTGACCAGGTCCATGCGCCGCGCATCGGCCGACAGCAGGGCCACGTGCTCCGCGGACCAGCCGATTCCGGTGGCGAGGTAGGCGAGCTCGTGGCGACCCCGAACCCCGCCCCGGTTCTGCAGCGCGAGCACCAGCGACGGGGCGTCGCCCATTCCGGCCGGGGCACCTTGCGGGAACACCAGTTGCCCGGGGGTCGCAGCGAACACCCCGTCATCGTTCTCCAGCAGCAGCGGCTGGGTGGCGATCACCCGGGCCCGCACCACCTCGCGCTGCTGGCCGACGCCGCGCACCACCTGCACCTCGTGGCCGAGATGGGCCTCGACCAGGCCGGTGAGCGACCAGGGGCGGTGATCGAGCGTGAAGCCGAGCAGCGCCGCGGCCCCCTCCAGCCGGACCGAGCCCGGATGCAGACCGGACGCCACGCCGGCCCAGCGGGCCTCGCCGCGCCCGGCCGGCAGGTCGATGGTACGGCGGTCCTGCACCAGCACGACGTCGCCGCGGTAGATCGTCAGGGTCAACTCGCGGCCCTCGGCGGGGATCGCGGCCATGGCCGGCGCCTCGGCGGCCGGCACCTGCGACGCCATCAGCAGCAGGACGCCGGCCAGGGCGCGCCAGCGTCCGGCGCGAAGACGGTCACACTCGGGTTCGGTTCGATCGCTCGACATGGCCGGGCACCGCTCGCGGGTCAGGGTTCCGCGCATCATACCGTCGCTGCATGGGCGGCGGCGCCGACTTCAGTGGCGCACCTCGCGCAGGCCGATCGCCGCGACCAGGAAGGCGGCGGCCGCGACCGCGCCGGCGGCGGCGAAGGTGGCGGCGCCGCCGATCGCCCCCCAGAGCAGGCCCGTGCCGAAGCTGCCCGCCGCCTGCCCCGCCCCGAAGCTGAGGCTGGAGTAGAACGCCTGCCCGCGGCCCTGGTGCGAGCCGGTGAAGAAGCGGTCGATCAGCGAGATCGCGACCGCGTGGTAGAGACCGAAGCTGGCCGCGTGCAGTAGCTGGGCCGCCAGCAGCAACGGCAGCGCGTCGACGAAGCGCGCGATGACCAGCCAGCGCAGCGCGGTCAGCCCCAGGCTCGCGAGCAGCAGCGGCCGGGCGCCGAAGCGCGGCAGCAGCCGGTGCATCAGCAGGAACACCCCCACCTCGGCGATCACGCCCAGCGCCCACAGCGCGCCGATGGCGAGCCCGTCGTAGCCATGATCCTGCAGGTGGATCGAGAAGAAGGTGTAGTAGGGCCCGTGGCTCGCCTGCATCAGGAAGCAGACCAGCAAAAGCGACCAGACGTGCGGCCGGCGCAGCACGCGGGCGATCGGGCCGGGGTCGTCGGCCGGGCCGTGGCGCGGTGCCGCCGGCGCGGCCAGGCTCGCCGCCCAGAGCCCGAGGTAAAGCGCGGCGACGAACCAGGGCAGCGCCCCCACCCCGGTCACGTCCAGCAGTGGCCCGAGCGCGGCCGAGGTCCCGATGAAGCCGATCGAGCCCCACAGGCGCACGCGGCTGTAGCCCGAGCGTGCGCTACCGAGCCAGTTGAAGGTATTGGCCTCGAACTGCGGCAGGGCCGCGTTCCAGAAGAAGGTGAACAGCGCCATGACGGCGGCCAGCCACCAGAAACCCTGCGCCAGGAACACGCCGAGAAACAGCACGAATGCCATGCCGGCACCGAAGCGCACCACCGGCATGCGCTCCCCGCGCCG
>JAWWAE010000186.1:0-4397 GCA_033721835.1 Halofilum sp. (in: g-proteobacteria)
CGCAACCCAGCCGCAGGGCGATGATGCGCGCGATGTTCGCCTCGTCGGCGCCCGGCCCCGCACAGCCGAAGATCACCTGGTCCAGGTCACCGGCATCGAATGGCTGCCGCAAGAGCAGCGTCCGCCCGGCGGCCACGGCCAGATCGGCCGCGCTGAAGGCATTGGGCTTGCCGCGGAACTTCAGGAACGGGGTGCGGTTGCCGTCGACGAGGAAGACGGGGCGGGGACTGGATGAAGCAGCGCGCGAGCGTGCCACACGGACTCCTTGGCGGTCGCGGACCGCGTCATGATCGGGGCTGAACGATCCCCGATTCTATCAATCACCCGCCGGCGACACATTGCCCTTGGCACCCTTGGGATCCTCGGCGTCCTCGGAGGTACGGCCGGGCGGCGGCTGCGCGGGCGGTCCGGGCTCCGGCTCCAGCGAGGGCGCGCCCTCGGCCGGCGGCGTCGCCGTCGCCTGGGCGGCCGCCAGGCTCTCGCGGTCCCAGGGCAGCCGGCGGTAGACCGAGAGATCGTCGAACGCCATCAACGGGTACTTGATGATGTCGAAGTAGGGCGAGTAGTCGAAGTCGCTGGGCGTGAACAGCTTGAAGTTGCGCTTGCGCAAACGCGGTTGGCCGCTCGCGTCCTCGCCCAGCAGCGGCAGCACCGGGTAGCGGACCGAGGCGAAGGCCTCGGCCAGAAGGGTCGAGCACACGGTTCTGGTGGGCCCACCGGGACGGTGCGTGAACAGCGATGAGCGCCAGCGCCGGGGCAGGACGCCGTATGGCACGAGGAATCGCGCCAGGTCGAACAGCTGCCGCACATCGTAATCGGTCCCGAGGCGCTCCGTGCAGTAGTTGATGACGGCCTGCGCATCACGGCGTGCCAGCTGCGTCGGCCGGCAGATCCGCAGGTGATCCTCGGCGTATTTCGACAACGGCGTGACGATGGTCCCGTAACCGAGCAATGCCTCGATGATCAGCTGCTCGTCGGCGTCGGCGTCATAGTGCTCGCGTACCCGTTCGCGCATCCGCGGGTCGTCGATCTCGTGCAGGCGGCCGATGTAGAGCGCGGCATGGGTCCAGTTGCTCAGCGTGACCAGCTTGATCACCTGCCCCAGTCGCGAGCGTCCCTCGAGCAGCAGCACGTCGCCGACGCGGATCTCGTAGCTGAGTCGCTCGAAATCGCACGGCGGCACGTCCTGCTGCGGCTGTTCGCGGTTGAACCAGGCCGTGGCACGTGCCCAGACGGCGTGGTGAAGTCCCATCGTGCCCCTTCTCCCGGGCCCCGGAGGCCGTTTCCACTGCAGACATTGAGTATACGTGCGAACCACGGTTCCCGGGGTCGCACGAGGGCGCGACGCCAGCCACGGAATTGCGCCGCAGGCTGTCCAATTGTGACCAATCCGGGCAGTTCCCCCGCTCGCGACGCCGCAGCGAGCGACGCGGGCAACCCTCGAGCTGCCGGCTCCTCGTTGCAAGGCCCTCGTGGAGGGCATACAGTCGAATTGACAACAACGCCGCGCTCGGCCCCGTCCGAACGCGCGTTCGGGGAGGAGGACGTCCTGCGCCCCGCCGGTCGCCACGTGGCGCCGGGTATGTTTCCTGCTTGCATTTACAGGGAAAGTGAGTGGCCCCGCAGATGAGTGATCTCGTGCCCCTGGAGGACGTGGTGGCGGCGCTACGCTCGGCCACGGAAAGCGGCCAGTCGGGTGCGTTCTTCATCACCACGGAACAGCAGCACTCGGCGATGATCACGCTCGCCGGGGGCCGCATCACCGGGATGAAATATCGCCAGGCACGCGGCTACGACGCCGCGGCGGCATTGGCCGGGATGGCACAGCTGAAGTATCAAACGGCGTCCGAGCCGACCGAACTGCCCGGCGAGGGCGACCTCGACACCCGCACGATCCTCGAGATCCTGACAACCGGCAGTGTGCCGCAGTCCACCGAGCCAACCCCGGCCCAGCGCGCACCGCTCGACCTCGATGGGCTGCGCGAGCGCTACGTGGCCGCGATCGGGCCCGTTGGCGCGGCGCTGTTCGACGAGTTGGTGGAGGACCTCGGCGAGCGGCTGACGACGGTCGAGGGCGTGGGACTCCTGGTCGAACGCCTGGCCGAGCACATCGACGAGGAGGAGGAGGCCGAACGGTTCCGCCACGACGCCCGCGTCGGCGGCTGAGTCCGGCAACGGAACAGCTCGCCACCGGCCGCAGAGCAGGACCCCAGGCACGAGCCCGACCTGGCTGGCGCGCCCTCAGAGGCACCAGCCACCCCCGGAGGCGACTCGAACATGGACAGACAAAAGCGCAAGACGACCAGGGTCTCCTGGTATCGCAGCCTGCAGCTGAAGATCCTGATCACGCTGCTGCTGGTGACAACGTTGATCCTCGCCGGTTTCGCGGTCATGAACGTGACCCAGGCGCGGGCCCGGCTGGACGCGGACCTGCAGCGCCTCGCCGAGACCACGGTTCAACGCCTGTCCCAGCACATCATCGGCCCGCTGTGGGCACTCAACGAGGAACAGCTCGTCGACTCGATCGAGGCCACCATGCTCGAGCGACGGGTGTTCGCCGTGATCATCCGCGGCGAGGACCGCGAGACGCTGTACATGGGCCGCCAACGCGGTTCCGACTGGGGGCTGGTCGAGGCCCGCGGCAATCCGCGCGGCGATTTCATCGTCAGCAAGACCACGCTGCTGCACGACAACGCGGAAATGATCGGCGTGCTCGAGGTCTACGTCACCCGCCGGTTCCTGCAGGCACAGTTCGAGAACCTCGTGCGCAGCGAGGTGCAGCGCGCCGGGGCCCTGTCCCTCGCGCTGATCGTCGTCACGCTGATCCTGTTGCGGCGTGTGGTCGTGAACCCGATTCGCCGGCTCACCGAAGCCTCGGAACAGATCGCGGCCGGCCAGCTCAGCACCAAGATCGAGATCACTTCGCGTGACGAGATCGGACTGCTCGGCAGCGCGATCAACAAACTGCAGACGAGTCTGCGGATCGCGATCCAGCGCATGAAGCGGGACAGTGGTTCGCGCCCGCAGAGCGGCACCGGACAGGGAGGCTGACGCGGCCGTGCGGAGGACACTGCCAATGCATCGACTGAAGCGGTTACTGCTGTTCGCCATGGCATTGCTGGCTGCCGGTACGCTGACCGTGCCATCGGCGCAGGCGCGCCAACTCACGATGTGCACGGTCAACTGGGAGCCATTCTACGGGGAGAACCTGCCCCGCAACGGCTTCTTCACCGAGCTCGTGCGCGAGGCCTTCGAGCGCGGCGGCCACACTGTCAACGTCGAATTCATGCCCTGGGCGCGGGCGATGCTGGAGGTCAAGCAGGGCGATCGCGAGGTGCTGCTCGGCGCCTACTACAGCGATGAGCGTGCCGAGACCTACTGGGCCAGCGAGCCGATCTACACGGCCGAGGTGGGACTGGTCACCCTCACGGACGTCGGCCTGGAATCATTCTCGAGTCTGCGCGAGCTGGCCGGATACACCATCGGCTACGGGCGTGGCTACATCGTGACCGAGGAGTTCGACAACGCAGACTACCTGACCAAGGAACCGGCGGAGGATCTGGCGCGGAACGTCCGCAAGCTCTATGCCGGGCGCATCGACATGGTCGCCGGCAGCTTCGCCAACATCCGCTACGCCGCGCAGCAGCAGCAGCGGGACCTCGACCGGCTGCGCTTCCTGCAGCCGTCGCTGAAGGAGAGCACGCTGCACATCATGATCTCGCGGGCGGTTCCCGACGGCGAGCAGCTGCTGGCCGACTTCCATCGCGGGCTGCGGGCGATCCGCGAGGATGGCACCTACGAGCGCATCCTGCGCGAGATGGGCTATCTCTGAGCGGCCGTCGGCGGCGGCTCCGTGGACCCGCCAGCCAGGCGACTCAGTCGCCTCCGTCCAGCAGCCGCACCACCGCGCGCAGGCCGTGGTCGTCGATACCGATCCGCTCCAGTCCGCGCACCGTCTCGCGCACGTACTCGGGATTGTCGCCGCTGAGGCCGCTGGCCGCGCGCACGTGCCGGACGGCCTCCGCGGCCGACAGGCTGCCCGCGTATTGCGGGTGTTCGCGGTCGAGGACGAAGGTCAGTGCCGGGATCCGGCCGGGTTCGCCCTCGTCCACGTGCACCGGGACCACGCGCGGGACGTACACCGAGGTGACCATCTCGCGTTCCCACAGGTACTCGGCGACCGAGCGCCGGTGTTCCGCGGCCACCTCGAACGCGGTGCCGACGCAGCAGCCGCCACGGTCCAGTCCCAGCACGAGGCCCGGCCGATGGTCGGTGCCACGGTGGTGGACCGACCATACGCGCAGGGCACGATGATAGCCGTGCAGCCGGGCCCTGCGCCGGGTTCGATACGGAAATCCCGGCCGCCACAGGAGCGATCCGTAGGCAAACACCCACAG
>JAWWAE010000187.1:0-4339 GCA_033721835.1 Halofilum sp. (in: g-proteobacteria)
ACTGGCCCATTCCCGACCAGCCGCTGGTGCGGGCGGCCAGGGCCGAGACGGTCTGAATTCCGAGGCCTACGAGCGACACGGCGCGCTTTGCCATCGGCAGCACCGAGCGGAGAAGCCACCCGCCTCGATCGCGGTACTACACCAGCAGGGCCGTCCCGTACATGATGCCGACCCCGGTAAGGAAGCCGGCGAGCGGATTCCAGGCGGCCCAGCGGCCGGCGGTGGTGCGCCGCAGCAGGTCGCCGACCTCGAACAGGACCTGGGCGATCGCACCGGCGCCGATGGCAAGACACAGCGCCGTCCAGTGCGGCAACGCCGCGCGCACGCCAATCCAGAGACCGAACACGGCCGGCAGGCCCGCGAGCAGCAGCAGCCCGAGGAAGGCGAGCCAGCGCACCCGCTCGCGCGCCAGCGGCGTGACGATACCGATGCCCTCGGTGACGTTGTGCAGCGTGAACCCGAGCACCAGGAAGGTCCCGAGCGCGACCTCGCCGGCGGCGACCGCGCCGCCGATCGCCAGGCCCTCGCCCAGGTTGTGCACGCCGATGCCGAAGGCAAGACACAGGGCCAGCGCGTAACCACGCGGCGTCCCATGCCGGCGCCCGAGTGCCAGGATCACGGCGAAGCTTGCGAACGCGATCAGCCAGACCATGACGTCCGCGTCGAACACCGCGGCCGACTCCGCGGCCGCCTCCAGCGCATGCGCGAGCGTGTCCACCAGCAGGAAGGCCAGCAGCCCCAGGGTCAGGGCCAGCACGAAGCCGAGCCCGCGCGCGCCGGCGCCGCGGATCACCGGGAACAGCGCCATGCCGAGCGCGACCGGCACGACGCCGACGAACAGGCCGACCAGCGCATAGCCGGCGAGACGGCCCGCGGTCAGGACCGGGGTCGCGGTGGTCACATCGATCGCGTGGTCGAAGGTACTGCCGTCCGCGGTGAGCAGCCGCAGCTCGTGCGGCTCGCCGTGGACCCACATGAAGGGGATGTCCAGCCGTACCTGTTCGCCGCGGCCGATCGGGCCGGGCGGGGTCTGCTCGAACCGCCAGTAGGCCTCGTTCACCAGCACCTGGGCGATTCGGACCGGCTCGCGCGCGTCGCCGCGGACGCGCAGGTGGAATCCATCGTCGTCGACGGTCACGCGCTCGATGGTCAGCGCCGGCGGTACCGGGGCCGGCTCACCGGTGAGCGCCACCAGCGGATCGAAGCGCAGGAAGGCGGCGACCGCGACCACCAGCACGGCCAGCAGTGCGGTGATCGACAGCGACGCGCGGGCGTTCATGGCTGCACCTCGAAGAAACCCATCCAGCCCAGCTCGACGAACTCGCTCTGGTGGGCATGGAACATGTAGAGCCCGGGCTCGTGCTCGGCGAAGGTGAACTCGAGGATTCCGCGCTGGGCCTGGATCTGCGAGATCGTGTCGACCGTGCGCAGCGTCGGCTCCAAGGTCGTGCCGTGGTCGTAGTAGTCGAAGAAGTTGGCGTGCACGTGGAACGAGTTGACCGGGTCGAACTCGGTCACGTTCACCAGGTACACGCGTACCGGGCGGTCACGGGTGATGGGGATCGGCTGCTTGGCATACGCGTGCGCGATGGAGTTGACCGCGTAGACCTCGTTGTCACCGTCGAAGTTGGTGTCGAAGCCGTTCATCAGCATCATCAGTTCCTGCCAGCCGGCGTTCTCCGGCGTGCCCAGCAGGCGCGAGCGGGCGATGTCGGCATGTTGGGGGTGACGCGCAGGATCGGGGTCGACGATGAACGTCCCGTAGAGGCCCTTGTGGATGTGGCGCTTCAGCGGCACGGAATGGCAGTGGTACAGGTGACAGCCGAACGGAAAGGCGTCGAACTCGTAGACGAACGTCTCGCCGGGGGCGGCCTCGCCGGCGCCGGGCACGCCGTCCATGGCCGCGGAATGGATGCCGTGGAAGTGCATCGTGTGCGGGTGGCTGCCCGCGTTGCGAAAGCGGATCCGGACGCGGTCCCCCTCGGTCACCCGCAGCGTCGGACCCGGCACCCGGCCGTTGTAGGTCCAGGCGGCGAACCGCAACCCCGGTGCGACCTCGATCTCCTTGTCGACCGCGACGATGTCGTACTCGCGCAGGGGCTGGCCGCTGTCGAGCCGGGAGAGCCGGCCGCCGTTCCAGTCGGTCAGCATCGCCGTGGGGTCGAAACCGTTGACGGCGGGATCGACCGCGCCGACCGTGGTCATGCCCATGCTGCGGGCCTCGGCCAGGCGGCCGGCGGCGCCGGCGTCGTAGCCGCCGGCAGCATGCGCATAACGGCCGAGCCACGGCCCCAGCAGCGCGCCGAGACCGCCGCCCGCAAGGAGGCGGCGGCGTCCGGGCAGGAATTTTCGGGCCGCCATCTGGACCTCATCCAAGAGTTAGCCTGTGCTAACTTAGCGCCCCCGGACGGCCTTGTCAAAACCGGGGCCCTCGTGTGTAGTACCGCCATGTCACGCGACCGCGGCCCAACCCGCCCCGCCGGCGACCAGCCGCACATGCCCGCCCCCGACGAGCACGCGCGCCAGCACGCCAGCGTGCGCCATGCCCACGAGACCGAACTGGTCGAGGACTACGTCGAGCTGGTCGCGGACCTGATCGACAGCAAGGGCGAGGCCCGGGCCGTCGACCTCGCCCACCGCTTCGGCGTCGCCCAGGCCACGGTGGCCAAGATGCTGCGCCGGCTCGACGAGCGCGGCCTGGTGGTGCGCGAGCCCTACCGCAACATCCTGCTCACCGACGCCGGCCGTGCACTGGCCGAACAGTCACGCCGGCGCCACGCACTGGTGCTCGAGTTCCTGTTGACCCTGGGCGTCGACGACGCCATCGCCCGGCGTGACGCCGAGGGCATCGAGCACCACGTCAGCGAGGACACGCTGGAGGCCATGCGTCGATTCGTGGAGCGGGAGGGGAAGAAGTGAACCGCGAATGGACGCGAATGAACGCGAATATGGGCACGTCAACTCATGCGGGTGTGTCAGTGCTTCGCATGCAGCGTGTCACGACCGGGGCGGTTCTGGGGAACCACAGATAAACACAGATGGACACAGATAATGACAGCCGGGAACAAAGGGTCTTGCGTTGCCCGGTGGCAAGCCGAAATCAGAAACTCTGCGTATTTTCCTGAATCATCCGTGTTGATCCGTGTTCATCTGTGGTGGCTTTTTTAGTTTTGCCATCAGCGCAGCTCTGACGCGAATGACTCGCTGACGCGCCCATATTCGCGTTCATTCGCGTCCATTCGCGGTTCCAGTCCCCTCTTCAGCGCCGCGCACGAGCTCCGCCCTCAGTTCCCGCAGCCACCGCTTGACCGCGGCGGCGTTCTCCGGGCCCATGCGCATCAGCAGCTTGCGGCCCCAGGACTCGGCCTCGAGTTGCGGATCGGCAAACTCGTAGAGGACCTTCGGCTGCTTCACCTCGAAGGTCGCCCCGACCTCGGGTGCGCCGAGCAGGTGATCGACGATCTCGACCAGCCGGTCGTTGAAATGGGCCGGTTCGACACCCAGCCGGCGCCACGCCTGCTGGAACAGCGGGTAGTTGCGGAAATAGATCTCCGCCACGGCCTGTGGATCGGTCGACTGGAGGATGTACACCAGCGGCCGGTAGCGCTCCGCGTTGCGTGGACTCCAGTGCAGGCGCTCGCCTTCCCGTTCGATCAGGGGCAGGCCCTCGATGTGCTCCACTGGCCAGAAGCGTAACGAGATGCTGGGGCCATCGAGGCTGTTGATGGTCACGACCAGGCGCTCGACGATGCGCTCGTCGATCAGCCAGTCGGCCAGCACCTCGGTTGCGAATACGCGCCCGAGCATGGCGCGCATATGCTGGTCGCTCTCGGCCAGGGGCGGCAATGGCCCGGGTTCCGCTGCCGGCGCAGTGTCGTCCGCCGTTCCGCCCGGTGGTGCCGCGCGCTCCTCGTCGCCACGCGGCTCCGGCACCGGGTACTGGACGACCGGCGGAATCGACCCCTCGTCCGCCGCGGCATCCGGCGGCGGTGCCGGCTCGGCCACTCGCTGCGGGCGCCAATACCGGTCATAGAGCCACCAGCCGCCGAGGGCCAGCAGCACGGCCAGCAGCAATAGCGCGATCAACCGCCCCGTTCTGCTCATAACGGCAGCCTACGGACATCGGCCCGGCCGCGCCACCGGTATGCCGGGACCCGTTGCCCGTCAGACGCGCAGCAGCAGGTACTGCCGCTCCCACGAGCTGATGACGCGGAAATAGGCGCTGTACTCGGCCCGCTTGGCCGCCAGGTAGGCGGCCGTGAAACGCTCGCCAAGCAGCTCGTGCAGCTCGGAACAGGCCTGCAGCTCGTCGAGCGCGCGGCTGAGCTCCGAGGCCAGC
>JAWWAE010000188.1:0-4326 GCA_033721835.1 Halofilum sp. (in: g-proteobacteria)
CACATCCAGCGCGAGCGCAGCGAGCACCGACTCTACCGCGAGAAGCACAGGGCAGCCGGATTCGGGCGGAGCCCGAATCCGGTCGCGGCAACCAGCGCAACGCTTCTTTGGGTACTTTCTTGGCACCAAGAAAGTACCTCGCTCCGCGTCAGCGGAGCGAAACCGGGGGTCGCAACCGGCAATGAGGTGACCTGATTGCTCGGGAAAGCCGTACCCGGAGATGGCTGTCCGGCTAAAGCCGGACCCACAATCATCCCTGGATCTGGTTGCCCGCGTGCGCGCCGTTGCAGTGCGCGTCAGCCGCTGCCGCTCAACCCCCCGACTTCTGCCGCAACACCAGGTAGTCGATGTCGTTCTCGCGCAGGCGGCGCTGGGCGGCGGCGAGCTTGGCCTGGTCGGCGTAGGGACCGATGCGGACGCGGTGCCAGCGTTCGCCGCTGACCTCGACGGTCTGGATGCCGACGTCGAGGCCGAGCAGCAGCACCTGGGCCTTCATGCGATCGGCCTGTTCGGCCTTCTGGAACGAGCCCACCTGGAGGAAGTAGCTGCCCTCGGGGTCGATATCCGTGCTGATGGTGTCCTCGGTGCCTTCCTCGCCGGTGACGCCCTCGGCCGGGGGCGCGTCCGGCACGATCACCTCGAGGTCGGGAAGGATCGAGTAGAACTCGAAGCGCGGCTTGTCGTCGTCGCTGTCTTCGGTGCCGGCGACGCTGCGATCGGGGTCGGCGTCCTCGCGCGACTCCACCGCTGCCGACGGCGGGGCGTCGAGGTCGTCCAGGTACACCAGGAAGGCGACGAACAGGCCAATGATCAGGCCGATCACGAGCATCGCCCAGCCGGGCAGGCCCTGGCTGGCGCCGGTCTGCGTCCTGGTCTTGTGCCGAGCCTGCATGTCTCACCGCCCTCCTGCTGCGGTCGCCGATGCGCTCGCCGTGACGCGGCGTACTCCCGGCGCGCCGCTTGACGTAGTGTCGACCACGCCGGCGCAGCACTCTGGTCCGTGCGCCGCGTCACAGTTACGCCTCGTCGCCCTCGCTACGAACGGCGGCGAGACATGCAGGCTTGCCCGTCCCATCACATGCTCTCCGGCGCGGAGACGCCGACCAGCCCGAGCCCGTTGCGGATCACCTGGCCGGTCGCCTGGACCAGGCCCAGCCGCGCGTCACGCAGCGCGGCGTCATCGACGAGGAAGGTCTCGGCGTTGTACCAGGTGTGGAACGCGTTCGCGACCTCCTCCAGCAGGTAATAGCACACTCGGTGCGGCGCGCACTCGGATGCCGCCTGGGCCACGACCTCGGGAAATCGCTCCAGGGCCGCCAGCAGCTTCTCCTCGTGCGGCGTGCCGAGCCGGTCGAGGCTCGCAAGCGCATGTTCGCGCTCCCAGACCATGCCGCGGGCCTCGAGCTGGCGCATCACCGAGTGGATGCGCGCGTGCACGTACTGGATGTAGTAGACCGGGTTGTCCTGCGTCTGCGCCTTGGCCAGCTCGAGGTCGAAGTCGAGGTGCTGGTCGTTGCGGCGGAGCACGTAGAAGAAACGCGCGGCATCGGTGCCCACCTCGTCGCAGAGCTGCCGCAGGGTGACGAACTCGCCGGCCCGGGTCGACATCGGGATCTTCTCGCTGCCGCGCCAGAGCGCGGCGAACTGCACCAGCAGCACCCGGAAGCGCTCGCGCTCGAGCCCGAGTGCCTGCAGCGCGGCGCTCATGCGCGCGATGTAGCCGTGATGATCGGCGCCCAGCACGTCGATCAGGTGGCTGTTGTCGCGCTCGATCTTGTCACGGTGGTAGGCGATGTCGGCGCCGAAGTAGGTCTTCTCCCCGTTCTCGCGCACGACCACCCGGTCCTTCTCGTCGCCGAATGCGGTCGAGCGGAACCACTCGGCGCCGTCGCGGACGTACAGGTGACCGGCGTCGCGCAGGGCCTGCAGCGTCCGTTCGACCGCGTCGCTCTCGTACAGGCTGCGCTCCGAGTACCAGCGATCGTAGACGACGCCGAAGTGCTCGAGATCGTCGCGAATCTCGGCCACCAGCTCGGCGCAGCCGTGCTCGAACACGATCTCCCAGTCCGCGCCCAGCAGCTCGCGCGCCCTGCGCACCAGGGCGTCGATGTAGGTCTCCTTGTCGCCGCCGTCGCGCTCGTCCGCCGGGAGATCGGCCAGTACGTCGGCCGCGGGCCGCTGCAGGCGGTCGCCGTGCAGGTCATACAGGGACGCGGCGATGTGACGGACGTACTCGCCGCGATAGCCGTTCGCCGGGAACGGCAGCGACTCGCCCAGCGACTCCAGGTATCGCAGCCAGACGCTGATCGCCAGGATGTTCATCTGGCGGCCGCCGTCGTTGACGTAGTACTCGCGGTGCACCTCGTCGCCGGCGGCCTCGAGCAGGTTGCAGACGCTGGCGCCGTAGGCCGCGCCGCGGCCGTGGCCGACGTGCAGCGGCCCGGTCGGGTTGGCCGAGACGAACTCGACATGGACGCGCCGGCCGCTGGGCTCGGTCGCGCGGCCGAAGTCCGCGCCCCGGTCGAGAATCGCGCGCACGACCTCGGTGCGCACCCCGGTGGCGAGGTGGAAGTTGATGAAACCCGGGCCGGCGACCTCGACCCGTTCGATCCGCGGGTCCGCGGGCAGGGCGGCGACGATCTCGGCGGCGAGCTCGCGCGGGTTGCGGCGCGCCGCCTTCGCCATCGCCATGGCGACGTTGCTCGCGAGGTCGCCGTGGCCGCGCTCGCGGGCGCGCTCGACGCGGATCGCGGGCCGGGCGTCGGCCGCAATGAGGCCGCGCTCCACGAGCGAGTCGAGCGCCCGTTCGAGCAGGCTGGCGACGGTTTCCTTCAAGGACGGTACCCGGTGACTGGCGGGGGGAACGACAGGGCGCGCATTCTACCGGTCGCGGCGCGGGCGGAGAAGGCGAGGCGCGGCGGCAAAATCCCCTCGCCTGGATCGCCGCGGCGGCTGGCGCCGTCTCGCGATGACGTCAATCCTTGTTTGGCGCACCGCCGGAAGCCCGTTGCGTCTTTGCGAGGAGCGAAGCGACGAAGCAATCCAGCGGCGTAGGCCGGCTTTCGCCGCAGGCGGCAGCCGGCACGTGGATGATTGTCGTTCCCGGCCGGGACGCGGTTGCCTGGCGGCAACATGCCGGCTGGCTCCTGCCGCGTCGCCTGCGGCTCCTCGCAGCGATGGCTGCGCTCGCAAGCCGGCCTACGGGTCCGTGCTGGTAGACTGCCGCCGAACCGCAACCCGGACCGCACATGGACCCGCTGCAGCTGATCGTGCTGGCCCTGGTGCAGGGCATCACCGAGTTCCTGCCCATATCGAGCTCGGCGCACCTGATCCTGGTGCCGGTGGTGACCGACTGGCGCGACCAGGGTCTGGCGTTCGACATCGCCGTCCACGTGGGCACGCTGCTGGCGGTGCTGCTGTACTTCCGGGCCGAGGTCGCGCGCATGGTCGTCGGCGGCCTGCGGCCGCTGCGGGGCCAGGCCCCGGGCACCGACGGGCGCCTGGCGTGGCTGCTGGTGCTGGCGACGATCCCCGTCGGGCTGGCCGGCCTGCTGTTCAAGGACACGGTCGAGACCGTGCTGCGCGCGCCGGCGGTCATCGCCTGGGCCAGCATCGGTTTCGGTCTGCTGCTCTGGGCCGCCGACCGCTTCGGGCCGCGCCTGCGCGCGGAGACCACGCTCGGCTGGCAGGGCGCGCTCGCGATCGGGCTGGCGCAGGCGCTGGCGCTGATCCCGGGCACCTCGCGCTCGGGCGTGACCATGACCGCGGCGCTCGCGCTCGGCCTCGACCGGGTCGCCGCCGCGCGCTTCTCCTTCCTGCTGTCGATCCCGGTGATCGCCCTCTCCGGCGGCCTGCAGGTCACCGAGCTGTTCGCCAGCGGGGCGCCGGTCGCCTGGGGCGCCCTGCTGGCGGCGACGCTGCTGGCGGGCGCGAGCGCCTGGCTCTGCATCCGCCTGTTCCTCGCCTGGATCGCCCGCATCGGCATGCTGCCGTTCGTGCTCTACCGGGTCGCGCTGGGCGTGGTCCTGCTGGCCGTCTTCGCCGGTTGAAGAAACAGGGAACCGCGAATGGACGCGAATGAACGCGAATGGGCTCGTCGTCAACTGGCCGCTGGTCGGAGCTGCGCTGGGCACCTGATACCCCCGCTGGCGAAGCCCTGACACGCGACCCGCCGCTACGAGCCCTTATTCGCGTTCATTCGCGTCCATTCGCGGTTCCCTGTTTCTTCAACCGGCGAAGACGGCCAGCAGGACCACGCCCAGCGCGACCCGGTAGAGCACGAACGGCAGCATGCCGATGCGGGCGATCCAGACGAGAAACAGGCGG
>JAWWAE010000189.1:0-4320 GCA_033721835.1 Halofilum sp. (in: g-proteobacteria)
CTCTACGTGCCGGTCCTGATCTTCGCCGCGGGCGCGGTCGACCGCGCGGTCGCCGGACTGGAGGTCGCCGGCCCGCTGTACTTCCTCGCCGGGGTGCTGGTGCTGGCGCTGACGCTGGCGCCGCCGGCGATCGCGGCCGGCCTGCGGATCGCGACCGACTGAGTCCCGCGACGAACCCGGATCGCGCCGGGACATCCACGCAGGTCGACCGCTCGCGGGCGACGCGACCGGGTGCGCCGGGTGCCCGTGGACAGCCAGCCGGACGGTCCGGGTCGGGAGCCAGTGGGCCGGGCATCGATGCCCGCCAGCCTGTCAGCGACGCTCGCCGCGGGGCTCGAGGCGCTGGTGCAGGCGCCGCTCGAAGGCCGCCACGGTCCGGCGAAAACCCTCGGCGAACAGGCTCGAGACGAGCCCCCGCAGCAACGGGTTGCGCAGGCGGTAGTCGACGTCCAGCAGCACCCGGGTACCGCCGGTGGCCAGATCCTCGAAGCGCCAGACCTGGTCGAGGTGCGAGAACGGGGCCTCGCGGGTCGTGATCTCGATCCGCCCCGGCCGCGACAGGGTCGCCCGCGTGCGGAACCGCCACGACCAGGCGCCGACGCCCATCTCCTGCTCGACCAGCAGCCGGTCACCGTCGCGTTCGACGATGCGGGCGGAGCGGCAACCCGGGATGAACTCGGGGTAGCGCTCCACGTCGGCCACGATGTCGAAGACCCCCGCGCGCTCGTACGGGACCCGGCGCTGGAACTGGAGGCGTGACATCGGTCCCTAGCCGCCGCCCGCGGCCGGATACAGGGCACCGGCGCGACGGACGCGGGCCGACGGCGGTCGCGCGGGTGCCACGATTCAGCCCAGCAGCACGCCGGTGCCGGCCCCGGCGGAGTAGAGCAGGAAACTCAGCAGCGCCGCCGGCTGCGCCGGACGGGTCCGGTGGAACGTCTCCGGCTCCCGCCAGACCCAGCGACAGGCAAGCGCCGCCGGGAGCATCGCGATCGCCCCCAGCCAGACCGTGGCCGGCAGCCCCGCCAGCGGCAGCAGCAGCAGGATGGCCAGTGCCGCGAGGTAGATCAGCGGCAGGACGCGGGCCGCCGCGGGCCGGCCGAGGACGACCACCAGGTTGCGCTTGCCGACCCGGCGATCCGACGGTGCATCCGGGAACTCGTTCACCCACAGGAAGGCCGCGATGATCAGCCCGAGCGGCAGCGACAGCCAGAACACGGGCCAGCTCAGCGCGTGCGCCTGGATCAGGTAGGCACTGAGCGCGATCAGCGGCCCGTAGCAGATCACCACGTCGAGCTCGCCGAGGCCGCGGTAGGCGAAGCGGAGCGGCGGGCCGTGATAGGACCAGCCGAGCACGAACCCGAGCGCGCCGATCCAGAGCGCGGCCGGCTCGCGCAGCAGCACGATCGCGAGCCCGAGCAGCAGGCCGGCGAGCGTGAACGCGACCGCGATGGCCCAGGTCTGGCCCCGGGTGATCAGGCCGTCGACCAGCACCCGCTTGCCGCCCGAGAACGGGGTCCGGTCCTCGGGCGCCACTTCCAGGTCGGCGCCGGAGTCGTAGTCGAAGACATCGCCCCAGGCATTCTTGGCCACCTCGATGGCGAAGAAGGCCAGCAGGGTCACCAGGAACCAGGCGAGGCTGAACCGGCCCTCCAGCGCCGCCACGCTGACGCCGAGATAGATCGAGGCGAGGCTGGTGAGGCTGATCTTCGGATCGGCAAGGCGCCACAGCGCACGCCGGAAGTCGCGGTCGGCGAATGCCGACGGGAACGGTCCCGGCCCGCGATCCGCGGAGCCATCGAACTCGGAATTCATGCTCGACCGGTCTCCATCGTGTCGTCGTCGCGCCCGGCGTCGTGGGCGAGCAGCAGGGCGCGGACCCGCTGCCGGCAGTCCGCGTCGGCGCCGCGCGCGAACCACGCCCGCCGGATCGTCGCGGCGAGCACCTTCAGGTCCGTGTACAGCGTGCGGGTCTCGAAGTAAGACAGGTCCTCGCCCAGCTTGGCCGGAAAGAGCGCCTCCCGGTAGAGGCGGTCGGGGTCCGCGAACTCGATCAGCACCGAATCCTCGCACAGGTAACGCAAGGCCGCGGGGCTGGTCAGGCCGGGACGCAGGGCCAGCGCCCGCTGCCGCAGTGAAGGGGCGAGCGCGGACCAGGTCTCGGGCCGCTCGGGCCGCGGGCCGACCAGGCTCATGTCGCCGCGGACGACCGCAACCAGTTGCGGCAATTCGTCCAGGTGCATTGCCCGCAGCACGCGCCCGAGCCGCCCGGGACCGGATGCATCGGGCCGCACCACCCGGCGGCCATCCGCCCTGGCCGCGAGCGTGCGGAACTTGGTCACCGCGAACGGCTGTCCCTGCCGTCCCAGCCGCGGCTCGCGATAGAGCACCGGGCCGCGGCGCTCGAGCCAGACGGCGAGCGCGATCAGGGCCATCAGCGGTGCGAGCAGCGCCAGGGCGAGGCCCGCCAGCATCAGCTCCACGGGTCGCGCCATCTGGTCGCTGCCGCCGGTGGGCGGGTGCACGGGCATCTCCTCGCGTTGCCACCACGGCGGAACCGGTCGGGTCACCCACCCGCTCGCCGAGTCGGGCCGCGCTCGCGTGAGCGGCGGGCAAGGCGGGTCGGTCACGGGCTCAGGCCACCAGCATGCCCAGTCCGAGCAACAGCGGCGTCGCGAGCGTCAGTCCCACGTTCCAGCCGAGCATGGGAACCAGCCGCTCGACGTCGTCGGCGTGGCGGTACACGCCGACGGCGAGCCATGGGGCTCCCAGCCCCGGCAACAATGCGATCGCCGCCGCCCACGGCAGCTCGCCAGTCATCATGCCGGCCGCGATCGACCCATACGCAGCGGCCAGCAGCAGCGCGAAGACGACGCTGCTTCGGCGGCGCCCGAGCCGGATGGGGAGGTTGCTGCGGCCCACGCTTCGGTCGGCCTCGACATCGGGAAACTGGTTGAGCAACAGCAGGCCGCTGACCAGGAACAGGGGCACGAGCGAAGCGACCAGCGCAGCCTGGGAGTAGTGCCCGCTCACGACGAACGAGGTCCCCATGACCATCAATGGCCCGAAGCCGAGACCGGGTGCAATCAACGACGCCAGCGGCCAACGCACGATATGGGTGGAGTAGCTCCCGACGAGCACCAGCCCGAGCAGGCCCAGCGGCAGCAGTGCCGACCCGCGATAATGCACGAGCACCAGCCCGATCACGAGGGTGATCGCGAGCGAGAGCGCACCGGCGTTGCGGATCAGGGTCGCACTCGTGGGGGCCTCGGGGAGTGAGCCGCTGCCACCGCTGAACGGCGTACGCTCGGTGCGCAGATCGAGCCCATTCGTGAAGTCCTCGTACTCGTTCAGCATGTTGACGCTCATGTGCGCGAACACGGCACCGGCAAGGGCCAGCAGCAGCCATGCATAGCTCGCCGGCTCACGCAAGGCCTCGGTCGACGCAGCAATGCCGAGGAAGACGCACACGGGCGTTAGCAGCAGAAAGCCGGGACGCGCCGTCCCGGCGAGAACCGCGATGCTTGCCTTCATGGCTCTCCTTTGTCGCCAGCGGAATCCCGTACCGATCCGGCGGGCGAATCGTTGTGTTGAAGGGATGGTTCCCGGTCGTCGACGCGCGACACCCGGCGGCACTCCCGCCGCGCTCGCAGGCGGCTCTCCGCGGAGCGCGGAGGCCACCCTGTATACGCGGGGACTGCCTCGCCGCGCAACTGGCACCGCTCCTGGGCTGGTGCTAGCCTTGGGTCCCGCCCGGGGCCTCGCGTGCGCTGCACGCGCACGCCTCTCATGCCCGTACCTCTTGCTGCCCCCGGACCATTTCTGAGGAGTGATGAGACGTGCACGCGATCTTGAGCCACGCCCTGGGAGACGGCGTCAACGAGTCCACGTTGCAACGCCTGGGGCAAGGCCTCGTCGCGTCGCACCACCGCGCGAACGAAGTCATCTATCGCCAGGGAAGCTCGCCCGACGGCATCTATTTCATCGGTCACGGTTGCGTCCTCCTCGAATGGACGGCACCGAATGGCTTCGTTGCCGCGTTCCGTCTTGCCAGCACGGGCGAGGGTTTCGGCTATCGCAGCTTCTGCGGCGAGGAGCCGCGCTCGACCGTGGCGCGATCGGTCACGTCGAGCCTGACGCTGCACGTTCCGGCACGCGCGCTCGAGTCGGCGATGACCGAGGATCCGGGCCTGATCCGTGCGCTGGCACGCCTGCTCGCGCGGGACGTCGGTCCGAAGATTTCGAAGATCGCCCGCAATGGCCGCACGCCCGTTCGCACACGACTCGCGTACGTGTTGACCGACCTCGTGCAGCGCCTGC
>JAWWAE010000190.1:0-4305 GCA_033721835.1 Halofilum sp. (in: g-proteobacteria)
GCGGCCGAGCGGGCCCGCCGAGATCGATCCACGCGCGGCCGACGGCCTGCGCCCGGCCGAGGCGATGCGGCTGGCGCTGGAGGACGCCCGCCGGGCCGCGCTGGCACGCAATGGCGACGACTACACCACGGCACTGCAGCGCGCGGCCGAGGTACTGGAGGCCCACTTCGATCCCGAAGCGGGCACGACCACCCGGTTCCGACAGGGCCTGGCGGACCTGCGCCGGCGCAGCGTCGAGACCGACCTGCCCGATCTCACGGATACCGTCACGCTCGCCAACCGGCTGGCGCGCGAGATCGAGCACGCGCGCCGCGACGCCGCGGCCGCCGAACCGGCGGCGGGAGACTGAGCGTGCGCTGGCTGCTGGTCGCACTGGTCGTTCTGCTCGCGGCGGTCGGGATCGCGGCCGGGATGCAGCACGACCCCGGCTACCTGTACATCGACATCGGCCGCTGGACGCTGGAGACGACGCTGGCGTTCGCGCTGGTGGTCATCTTGGCGGCGTTCGCCATCTTCTACGCCCTGCTGCGGCTGCTCGCGATGCTCATGCGCAGCCCGCGCGCATGGCGCCATGGCCTGCGGCACCGGCGCAC
Organism: Halofilum sp. (in: g-proteobacteria); assembly: GCA_033721835.1. GTDB lineage: Bacteria > Pseudomonadota > Gammaproteobacteria > XJ16 > Halofilaceae > Halofilum. Next base: position 594 of record JAWWAE010000190.1, read on the forward strand.
GGAGAAGGCGCGCCGCGCACTGGTCCGCGGCCTGATCGAGATGGCCGAGGGCCGCTGGGAACGGGCGGAGAAGCTGCTGACCCGCCATGCCGACGAATCGGACACGAACCTGCTCAACTACCTGGCCGCGGCACGCGCCGCCCAGCAGGCCGGCGCCTACGCGCGCCGTGACCGCTATCTGAAGCTCGCCATCGAGTCGAACCCGGAGGCCGATGTCGCCGTCTCGCTGACCCAGGCCGAGCTGCAGCTGGCCCATCACCAGACCGAGTATGCGCTGGCCACGCTGACCCGGCTGCGCGGGCTGGCGCCGGACCACGTGTACGTGATCCGGCTGCTCGCGCGGCTGTACGTCGAACTGGAGGACTGGAACCGCCTGCACGAGATCCTGCCGGAGCTGCGCCGCCACCACGTCGTGGAGCCCGAACGGCTGGCGACGCTGGAGCGCGCGGCGAGCCTGGGACGGCTGGCGGAGCCCGGGACCGGCGAGGCGGCGCCAACCGAGGTCTGGGATTCGGTCCCGAAACGCATGCGCGAGGACCCGCTGGTGCTGCACCTCTACGTCCAGCGTCTGATCGAGGCCGGGGCGATGATCCTGGCCGAGCGCCGGCTGCGGCAGCACCTGGGCCGACACTGGGACGAGCGGCTGGCCCGCGACTATGGTCTGGTTCGGCACGAGGACAACAACAAGCAGCTCGGGCACGCCGAGAGCTGGCTCGAGGACCACGGCCGCAGCCCGATGCTGTTGCTGACCCTCGGCCGGCTCGCCGCGCGCGGTCGCCTCTGGGGCAAGGCGCGGGTCTACCTCGAGTCCAGCATCGAGTCCGGCGCCACCGCGGAGGCCTACCTGGAGCTGGCGCAACTGCTCGACGAGATGAACGAGTCCGACCCGGCCCGCGAGCACTACCGCCTCGGCCTGCAGCGCGCCGTCAAGAAGCAGGAGGAACTGTCGGCCACCCGCCTGGCCCGCGACGAGGCCCGCCGGGCCTTCGCCCGCCGCGATCCCAGTGTCGCGCGCGACCACGCGCCCGGCGACTGATCGGTCACCAGCGGCCGCCGGTCCCGGTGGCCGAATCGCGAGCACGCGCGCTCGCTGCCGTCTTGCATGACAACCTCGCCGGCCGCTCGTCACCAGAGTGAATGCCGGCTCCCCGTGCTCCGCGGCCCCGGACCGCGCTACGGGTCCTGCGGGTCCGGCTGGGCATCCGTGTCGAGCCGGGCGGACATCAGGCAGTAGCGCGCGCGCAGCTCGAAGCCCGCGGAGCGGTAGAGTCGCTGGGCGGGCTCGTTGTCGCGCGCGACCTCCAGGTGCAGGGCATGGAGGCCGAGCGCGGCGGCCTCGCGGCGCAGCAGTTGCAGGACGCGGCGTCCGATGCCCTGGCCGCGGTACGCGGGCTGGAGGAACAGCTCGTCGACGTAGGCGTCGCGGCCGCCGAACTCGATGCTGTAGCCAAACCCGAGGGCGACATAGCCGATCGTGCGGGGGCCGACCCGCAGCAGGTAGATCCGGCCCATGTCGCTGTCGCCCAGCAGGGGTCGCAGGGCGGCCTCCCGCTCGGCGTCCGCGCGCTCGAGACGCTCGAGCTCGTGCAGGGCGCGGACGTGCCCGAGCAGTTCCGGCAGGTCCGCCTCGGTGGCGCGCCGCAGCTGCACGTCGGTGCGCATGGCGGTGCCGCTAGTCGGGCGAGAGGCCGGCGGCGATCATGCCGGCGACCGCGTCGGCCGCGTAATCGAAGGAATCGAAGAACAGCTGGTCGCGCGGCAGCCCGGCCGCGCGGAACGACTTGCGACCGGCCTCGATCATCGGCGGCGGACCCGACATGTAGACCTGGTGCCCGCTGAGGTCGGGATGGGCGCGGCCCACCGCCTCGTGCACGAAGCCGGTCTCCCCCTGCCACTCGTCCGCCGGGTCGGGCTCCGAGAGCACCGGCGTGTAGTCGATGTTCGGGTACTGCTCGGCCCACTGGCGCGCGAGCCCGTCCAGGTACAGGTCGCGGCGCGCGCGCACGCCCCAGAACAGGTGCATGGGGCGCTGGATGTCCGCGGCGATCGCGTGCTCGACGATGCTCTTGATCGGCGCGAAGCCGGTTCCGCCCGCCATGAGGATGATCGGGCGCTGCGAGTCCTCGCGCAGGAAGAACGTGCCGTGCGGGCCCTCGAAGCGCAGCAGGGCCTTCTCGCGCATGTCCGACAGCAGCCGATCGGAGAAGCGGCCACCGGGGACGCGCCGCACGTGCAGCTCCAGCTGCTCGTCGTCGTGCGGCGGGTTGGCCAGCGAGAAGCTGCGGCGCTTGCCGTCCTTCAGCAGCAGGTCGATGTACTGGCCGGCCAGGAACTGCAGCCGCTCGGCGGCCGGCAGCTTCAGGCGCAGGATGACCACGTCGTGCGCCGCCTGCTCGATCTGCATCACGCGCACCGGCAGGGTGCGCACGACGATGTCCTGTGCCTGGTCGATCTCGCGGATCTCGATCTCGCAATCGCTGTCCGCGCGGGCCTGGCACAGCAGCGCCTGCCCGGTCGCCGCCTCGGCCTCGGTCAGTGCCGGCGGCGGGCCGCCGGGATAGCTGACCGCGCCCTCCACCACCTTGCCGATGCAGGTCGCGCAGGTGCCGTTGCGGCAGCCGTAGGGCAGCACGTGGCCCTGCCGCAGCGCGGCATCGAGCACGGGTTCCTCGGCGTCGGCGGTGAACTCGTGCCCGCTCGGCAGGATGCGGATGCGATGGGACATGGGATGCGCACGGACTATGGACAAGGCCGGCGATTGTGGCGCATCGGCCGGGCGCGGGAAAGGGGACGGTTGCGGTGACGGGTTGTCGCGAGCAGCCCCGCCGGGCAATGCCATAGCCGGGTCACGCCAGGGGATCTCGCGGAGTCCGCAGAGAGGCGGAGAACGCGGAGAATGGAAACAAACCCCGACTCGGTTCCCTCTATGGTTTCCTCTGCGGTCTCTGCGCCTCTGCGTCCTCTGCGAGAACCCGCGGTACCCCGCATCACACCACAGCCACGCGACGGGGCTGCTTGGGAGAGCGGGTCAGCCGCCGGGGCGGCTGCGCTTGCTGTTGAGCCAGCGGATGACCGGCTTCCACTGCTCGCGGTCGGTGGCGGTCGCGTACGGGGCCATCTCGAAGATGCCCACACCGCGCTCGGCCGCGCGGATGTAGTTCATGTTGTCGCGCAGGTGGGTCAGGACCGGCACCTTCAGCTTGCGCAGGAACTGCTCCAGGTCGTGATAGACGTTGGTGTACTCGCGCGCGCGGTTGGCGATCACGCCGAACTTGGCCTGCTTGCCGGCGATGCGCTTGTTGCGTCGCAGCTCGCCGACGAAGTCGACCGCCGCGCGCATGTCGATCGGCGACGGCAGCACCGGCACGATGAAGGTGTCGGCCCGCCGCATCAGATTGCCCAGGTCCGGGCCGTGCGCGGCGGCGGGGGCGTCGAGGATCGCGACGTCGGCGCCGCGGGGCAGGCGCGAACCCTTCTCCGAGGCGTCGACGCCGCGGATCGGCGGCCGCCCGGCGGGGCGCGCCTCCAGCCAGGCCAGCGAGGAGCCCTGCGGGTCGCAGTCGGCCAGGACGACGTCGTGGCCGCGGTCGGCGTAGTAGCTGGCGAGGTTGGTGGCGATGGTGGACTTGCCGGAACCACCCTTGGCGTTGAGGACCATGATCTGGCGCATCGCACATCTCCCGCGGGGGTCGCAGCGGGCCCCATACTCGCC
>JAWWAE010000191.1:0-4267 GCA_033721835.1 Halofilum sp. (in: g-proteobacteria)
CTGCACCAGTACCGGCCCGATTTCGTGCCCGACGACGGGCACAGCGGCTTCGTCGGCGACGCCCACGCACGCAAGAACCGCCACTACCGCGCCCTGCTCGAGGCCGGGCAGGTCCCGCTGCGGGCCGGCATCCGGCGCCTGCTGGAGGAGGCACGGACCGCCGGGCTGCGGCTCGCAATCGCCTCGTCCAGCCTGCGGGCCAATGTCTGCGCACTGCTGAACACCGCCCTCGGCGAAGGCGCAGAGGACTGGTTCGAGGCGATCGTCACCGGCGACGACGTGGTCCGCAAGAAGCCGGACCCCGAGGTCTATCGGCGGGTGCTGGAACGGCTCGAGCTGCCGCCGGCGGCCGCGGTCGCGATCGAGGACTCCGAGAACGGCTGCCGCGCGGCCGTCGCCTGCGGCCTGCCCACGATCGTCACCACCAGCAGCTACACGGCCGGTCACGAGTTCCCCGGCAGCCTGCTGGTGGCGGACTCGCTCGGTGAGCCCGACACCCCCTGGCACATCCTCCAGGGCAGCGCCGGCGGCGCCCCCTGCCTGGACCTCGCCACGCTGCGGCACCTGCACGCGCAGGCGCGCGCATGATCCTCGAGCTGCTGCCGTTCGCGCTGGTCGGCGCGGCCGCGGGCACGCTGGCCGGCCTGCTCGGGGTCGGCGGCGGCGTCATCGTGGTGCCCGGGCTCGCCTTCCTGCTGGCCGGCGGCGAGGTCCCGGCCGAACGCCTGATGCAGGTCGCCGTCGGCACCTCGCTGGCCACCATCGTCGTCACCTCGCTGTCGTCGATCCGCGCCCATCACCGCCGTGGTGCGGTGCGCTGGCCCCTGGTGGCGCGCATGACGCCCGGCATCGTCGTCGGCGCCGCGCTCGGCGCGGTGATCGCGGACGCGCTGCCGACGCGCACGCTGGCGGTCGGCTTCGGCCTGTTCCTGGTCGTCGTCTCGGCGCGGCTGGCCTTCGGCGGCCAGCCGGCGCCACACCGGCAGCCGCCCGGCACGGCCGCATTCACCGCGGCCGGCGCCGGCATCGGCACCCTGTCCTCGCTGCTCGGCATCGGCGGCGGCACGATGACCGTGCCACTGCTGGCCTGGTGCAACGTGCCGCTGCGCGAGGCCGTTGCCACCTCGGCGGCCTGCGGGCTGCCGATCGCCGTCGCCGGCGCCGCGGCGTTCGCCGTCGCCGGCCTCGACGTCCCCGGCATGCCGGCCGCCGCCAGCGGCTACATCTACTGGCCGGCCTTCCTCGCGGTCGCGCCGCTCAGCATCGCCTGCGCGCCGCTGGGGGCGCGCCTCGCCCATGCGATCCCGGTGCTCGCCCTGCGGCGCGCGTTCGCGCTGTTCATGCTGCTGATCGGCCTGCGCATGCTGGCCGGCTGACGGTCCGGGCGGCAGCGGAATCCGTGGCCCCGAAGCGGGCGAATCGATGGCTGCATGAGCGCCCTGATCCTCGTCCTCGGTGACCAGCTCGACCCCGATGTCGCCGCCCTGCGGGCGGGCGACCGGGAGCGGGACGTGGTGTTGCTGGCCGAGGTCGACGCCGAGGCCACCTACGTCCACCACCATCCGCAGAAGATCGCGCTGGTGCTCAGCGCCATGCGCCACTTCGCCGCCGAGCTGCGCGCCGCCGGCTGGACCGTCGACCACGTGCCGCTCGATGACCCGGACAATTCCGGGTCGCTCCGGGGCGAGGTCGAGCGCGCCGTGGAACGCCACGGCGCGGAGGCCGTGCACGTGACCGAGCCCGGCGAGTGGCGTCTGGCGAACGAGTTCGACGGCTGGCCCGAGCGGCTCGGCCTGCCCGTGTACCGCCACGCCGACGATCGCTTCTTCTGCTCCGTCGACGAGTTCAACGACTGGGCCGCCGATCGCAAACTGATGCGGATGGAGGACTTCTACCGCCGCATGCGCCGGCGGCATGGCGTGCTGATGGACGCCGACCGGCCCGCCGGCGGCCAGTGGAACTACGACACCGCCAACCGCAAACCGCTGCCCAAGGGCGGGCTCGACATCCCCAAGCCGCCGGGCTTCAGGCCCGATGCGATCACGCGCGAGGTGCTCGCGCTGGTGCAGCGGCGCTTCGGCCATCACTTCGGCACGCTCGACGGCTTCGCCTGGGCCACCACCCGCGCCAACGCCCGCCGCGCGCGGACCCATTTCATCCGGCACGCCCTGCCGCGGTTCGGCGACTACCAGGACGCGATGCAGAGCGGCGAGCCGTGGCTCTTTCACAGCGTGCTGTCGCCCTATCTCAACCTCGGCCTGCTGTCGCCGCGCGACCTGGTCGCGCGCGCGGAGCAGGCCTGGCGCGACGGCCGGGCGCCGCTGAACGCGGTCGAGGGCTTCGTGCGCCAGATCCTCGGCTGGCGCGAGTACGTGCGCGGCGTGTACTGGCGCCACATGCCCGCCTACGCCGGCTACAACGCGCTCGGCCACGAGCGCGCGCTGCCGGAGTTCTACTGGAGCGCGGACACCGACATGCACTGCCTGCGCGAGGCGATCGAGACCACCCGCGACCACGCCTACGCCCACCACATCCAGCGCCTGATGGTCACCGGCAACTTCGCCCTGCTCGCCGGGATCGAGCCGACCGAGGTCTGCGAGTGGTACCTGGCCGTCTACGCCGATGCCTACGAGTGGGTCGAGCTGCCGAACACCCTGGGCATGGCCCTGTTCGGCGACGGCGGCATGCTCGGTTCCAAGCCCTACGCGGCCAGCGGCAAGTACATCCGCCGCATGTCGGATTACTGCAAGTCCTGCCGCTACAACGTCAACCAGGCCACCGGCGAGGAGGCCTGCCCCTTCAACGCCCTCTACTGGCACTTCCTGATGCGCCATCGCGAGCGCATCGGCGACAATCACCGGCTGCGCATGCCCTACCGCAACCTCGAGCGGATGCAGCCCGCGCGCCGCCACGCCCTGTGGGACCAGGCCGAGAGTTTCCTCGCGCGGCTGGAGCGCGGCGACCCCGTCTAGCCCCCGCGGCGCGCCACGAACACCGGTCGGTACGAATCTTGCGTGATCGGCTTACCACACGACCCCCCGGGCGAGCGCGCTGCCCCCGGCCCGACGCGCGCCCTGCAAGGTATTTCACAGTGGATGCGATGACCTGGAATCGGACCGATCACAGGAGGCCGGCATCGCGCGATGCCGATGCCGAGCCAGCCGCGCCGACCCGCGCAGACGAGCCGACGGCCGTGGAGGACGTCCACACGGCCGCCGAGGTCGCCGCCGTGCGCCACCTGTTCGATCAGTTCGGGACCGCGGTCGCGGTCAACCTCCTGCTGGCGACGCTGGTGGTGACCGCGCTCCTGGGCCACGTCGGACAGACCCTGGTGTTCGGCTGGCTCGGGCTGATCGTCACGGTCACGGTGCTGCGCATGGCGCTGCACTCGGCGTACCACCACGACGAGCGCGAAGCGGGCAGCTGGGGCTGGTACTTCCTGGTGCTGGCCGCGCTCAGCGGCCTCTGCTGGGGCGTGGCCGTGCCGCTGTTCGTGCCGCAGGTGCCGCCGCAGCAGGCGCTGGTGCTGATGGTCGCCATCGCCGGCATCGTCGCCGGCGCGATCGGCGTCCAGGGCTCGGTGCCGCGCGTGTACATCACCTACCTGGTCGCGACCCTGAGCCCGCCGGTGATCACCTTCTTCTACCTGGGCGACCGTGCCAGCGTGCTGCTGGGCGTGATGACCTTGCTGTTCGGCCTGGCCATGGCACTGGCCGGGGTGAACTTCGGCCGCAATCTGCGCCACGCGCACTACCTGAGCGCCAAGCTGAACGAGGCCAACCGCGAGCTCGAGCGCCAGGCGAGCCGGGACGCCCTGACCGGCCTCTGGAACCGCAGTCGCTTCGAGACCGCGCTCGACGACGAGTTCGACCGCGTCGCCCGCTACGGCACCCCCTGCACCCTGATCATGCTCGACATCGACCGCTTCAAGCAGGTCAACGACAATTACGGTCACGACGTCGGCGACCGGGTGCTGATGCAACTCGGCGAACTGCTGCGCGCGGAGATCCGCAATCCCGACTGCGTGGCCCGCTGGGGCGGCGAGGAGTTCATGGTGCTGCTGCCCGAGACCAATCTCGCGGCCGGCGCCTGGGCCGCCGAGCGGCTGCGCCGGCGCGTCGCCGAGCACAGCTTCGACGGCCCGGGACGCATCACCGTCAGCCTCGGGGTCGCCGAGTATGCCGGCGGCGAGGAACGCCTGCAGTTGCTCAAGCGGCTCGACGATGCCCTCTACCGGGCCAAGCAGGATGGCCGCGACCGGGTCGAC
>JAWWAE010000192.1:0-4263 GCA_033721835.1 Halofilum sp. (in: g-proteobacteria)
GCCATGCGCTTGAGATCGACCGACCGCTGCCGCGCCAGCGCCGCGCTCTGGGCATGGCGGCGGGCCAGCAGGCGGGCCAGGCCTGCGGCCGCGAAGGTGGCGAGCCCGAGCAGCGCGGCCTGGGTGTAGGCGGCGTCCGCCAGCCCGCCCTGCAGGTGGCGCACGAGCTCCGAGGTGAGCAACACCAGCGTGGCCAGCGCCGCATACACCAGGGAGTACCGCGTCTGCAGTAGCGTGCCGGCGGCGGCGACCGGGATCACCAGCAGGATGCCGAGCCCGCTCGCCACGCCGCCGGAGGCGTAGATCGCCACCCCGAGCAGCACGATGTCGGTGTAGAAGTGGACATAGCACTGGGTCTGGTGGCCGGGGCGTCGGCGGCGCAGCCAGACGGCGAACAGCAGCGCCAGCACGGCATAACCGCTGGTGGCGATGTAGAACACCCGCGGGGCACTGTGGCCGAACGCGATGTCCCCGGGCGCGGCGAGGAACCCCGTCAGCAGCATGATCACGACGAACAGCCGGTAGCTGTTCAGCAGTCGCAGCGATTCCCAGTCGGGCTGGGTGCTGGCGGTGGGCGTGACGCCTTCGTTCATCGGCGCTGGGGCATCCCTGGTCAGCATTGCATGGGCGCGCCACGCCGGCGGACGGGTCGCGCCTTTGTTGGCGGCGGCCCGAATACTAGCAACTATCGCACCCGAACCGGGCCCGGCGGCCGGCCCGCTTGGCCGTCGCCGGCCGTTGTCGCACAATCGCCCCTTCCACGGCCCCGTTCGGGGGCCCGACCCAGTGCGCGGCGGGGTGCAATGGCGTGAGCGAACGGGCGGCGATCGACATCGCGCTGCTGCAGATCAACCCGGTCATGGGGGACATCGACGGCAATGCACGCCGCGTCGCCGAGGCCGTGGAGCGGCTGCGCGCGAGTGCCCCGTTCCGGGTGGCGTTGCTGTCGGAGCTGGTGCTGGTCGGCTATCCCCCGGACGACCTGGTGCTGCGGCCCGACCTGCCGGAGCTGGTCGAGCGGGCGCTCGCCTGGCTGGCGGCGCGTCTCGCCACCAGCGGCGTCGCGGTCGTGGTCGGCGCGCCGGTGGCGACCGCGGACGGGCTGCAGAATGCGGCCGTGGTGCTCGATGGCGGCGAGCGGTTGTCGAGTGTCGGCAAGCGCTGCCTGCCGAACTATGGCGTGTTCGACGAGAAGCGCCACTTCAGCCCCGGCGAGGTGGCGGGCACCGTGACCATCGACGGCCGCCGGCTGGGCATTCTGGTGTGCGAGGACCTCTGGTCCCCCGAGCCGGCGGCCGACCTGCGGGCGGCCGGGGCCGAGGTCCTGCTGTGTCCCAATGCCTCGCCGTTCCACCGGCAGAAACCCGCTCTGCGGCGCACGGTCGCCGCGCAACGCTGCGCCGAGACCGGCCTGCCCGTGATCTACGTGAACCAGTTCGGCGGCCAGGACGACCTGGTCTTCGACGGCGACTCGTTCGCGCTCGACGCCGGCGGCGGCGAGGTCCTGCGGCTGCCTGCCTGCGAGGCGGCGAGCGGGGTCGTGCGCCTGCAGTCCGATGGTCGGCTCGCGGCACGTGGCGCCGCGCCGGCGCCGCCGCCGGCGGACGAGACCGGGGCGGTGTACGGCGCGCTGCGGCTGGCGGTCGCCGACTACATCGACAAGAACGGTTTCGCGGGCGTGTTCGTCGGCCTGTCGGGCGGGATCGACTCGGCGCTGACGCTCGCACTCGCGGTCGACGCGCTCGGCCCGGAGCGGGTGACGGCCGTGCTCATGCCGTCGCGGCACACGGCGCCGATGAGCCTGGAGGACGCGGCCGCCGAGGCCGATACGCTCGGCGTGCAGCGGCTGACGCTCCCGATCGAGGGCCCGTACGCGGCCTTCCTCGACTGCCTGGCCGAACCGTTCTCGGATCGCGAACCGGACGTCACCGAGGAGAACCTGCAGGCACGCTGCCGTGGCGTGCTGCTGATGGCGCTGTCGAACAAGTACAACAGGCTGGTGCTCAGCACCGGCAACAAGAGCGAGATGGCGGTCGGCTACGCCACGCTCTACGGGGACATGGCCGGCGGCTTCGCGCCACTGAAGGACGTGCCGAAGACCCTGGTGTACGAGCTGGCGCGCTGGCGCAACCGACAGTCGCACGTGATCCCGACGCGCACCCTCGAGCGGCCCCCATCGGCAGAGCTGGCACCGGACCAGCTCGACACCGACAACCTGCCGCCCTACGAGGAGCTGGACCCGATCCTCGAGGCGCTGGTGGAGCGTGACGACCGGGTCGAGGACATCGTCGCCGCCGGCCACGACGAGGAGACGGTGCGGCGGGTGGCGCGGATGCTGGTACGCAGCGAGTACAAGCGGCGCCAGGCGGCGCCGGGCCCCAAGGTGACGGCGCGTGCCTTCGGCCGCGAGCGGCGCTACCCGATCACGTCACGCTATCCCTTCTGAGCGGGGATCATTCCGCCGATTCGGCCGTGACCGGGTCGCCGCCGGCGATCCGCTCCGGCCAATTGCGGGCGAGCACGCGGCGGCTGTCGGCGGCGAGCTGCGGCAGGCCGAGGCGCTCGTAGGCCAGGGCCTGCAGCTCGAGGGCCTCCGGCACGCTCGGCGCGCCGTCATAATGGCGCAGCAGGTAGTCGATCCGGTTGAGGGTGGCGGAGTACGCGCTGCGCTCGAAGTAGAAGCGCGCGATCTCGAGCTCGTGGCGCGCCATCTCGTTGCGCAGGTAGGTCATCCGCTTGCGCGCGTCGTCCGCGTAGGCGCTGTCCGGGTGTTCCCGCACGATGGTGCGGAAGTCCGAAAACGCCAGTCGCAGGCGGCCCTGATCCATCTGCGCCATGTCGCGCGGGTAGAAATTGTTGACGAAGCCCGTACCCTGCTCGTAGCGCACGAGTCCCCGCAGGTAGTAGGCGTAGGCGACCGACTCGTGGGTCGGGTGCAGCTTGATGAAGCGGTCGCAGGCGGCGATGGCCGACTCGAACTCGTCGAACTTGTAGTAGCCGTAGGCGATCTCGAGCTGCGCCTGCAGCGCCAATGCCCCGAACGGGTAGCGGGCCTCGAGGATCTCGAAGTACTCCACCGCCTGCTCGAAATCGGCGGCCTCCATGGCCCGCTTGGCCTCGTCGTACAGGCGTTCCTTTGTCCAGTCCGCGGTCGGATCGTAGTCCTTCTGGGAACAGGCGCCGAGGGCGAGCGCGAGAATCGCGGCCAGGGTGGCACGCAGCGGGAGCGACATGGCAGGGCGTTCCGGTGATTGCTCAGTCTTCCCATTCTACCGTACGAGGGGCTAGGCTTCCGAGGCCATGGAATTCGAGGAACCCGATACCCGCCGTATCCCGGAGGCGCTCGCCGGCCAGCGCCTCGACCGGGTGCTGGCCGAGCTGTTCCCGGAATACTCGCGCACGCGCCTGCAGCAGTGGCTGAAGGCCGGGCACCTGCACGTCGACGGCATGAGCCCGGCCCCGCGCACGCCCGTCGGCGGTGGCGAGGTGGTGATGCTGGACCCCGGCATCGCCCGTGCGGTCGATCCGACCCAGGAGGCCGAGGCGGAGGCCGTCCCGTTCGCGATCGTGCACGAGGACGAGCACTTGATCATCGTCGACAAGCCGGCCGGGCTGGTGGTGCACCCGGCGGCCGGGCACCGCGGCGGCACCCTGCAGAACGGCCTGCTGCACCACGATCCGGCGCTGGCCGCGGTGCCGCGCGCCGGGATCGTGCACCGCCTGGACAAGGACACGACCGGGCTGATGGTGGTCGCGCGTACCCTGAGTGCCCACCACCGGCTGGTGCAGCAGCTGCACGACCGCGGCGTGCTGCGCGAGTACCAGGCGATCGTCAATGGCGTGCCGATTGCCGGCGACACCATCGACGCCCCGATCGGCCGCCACCCGCGCGACCGCCAGCGGCAGGCGGTCGTGCGTGACGGCAAGCCGGCCGTGACCCACTTCCGGATCGAGGAGAAGTTCCGCGCCCACGCACACATCCGGGCGCGGCTGGACACCGGCCGCACCCACCAGATCCGGGTGCACATGGCGCACGCGGGGCTGCCGCTGGTGGGCGACCCGATGTACGGCGGTCGCCGGCGCCTGCCGCGGCAGCCGCAGCCGGGGCTGGAGGCCGCGCTCAACGGGCTCGGCCGCCAGGCCCTGCACGCCGCCCGGCTCGAGTTCGCCCACCCGGAGTCGGGCGAGTGGCTGGGCTGGCAGGCCGACCCGCCGGCCGACTTCGAGGCCGTGCTGGCGGCGCTGCGCGCGGACCGCGACGCC
>JAWWAE010000193.1:0-4262 GCA_033721835.1 Halofilum sp. (in: g-proteobacteria)
AGCACTCCTGCGGGGTCTGTTCAGCCTGCCGCTGTTTCCAGTACTCTTTCTGCTGCCACTTTATGTGTGCGTCGCTCAGCATCCAGAAAGCGTTCATACCCAGCATGCGGGTGACACCGAATTCGTCGAGTTCGTCCATCATGATCGCTGCCAATTTCTCTGATCGCTCGGCACGGTAAACCGTTTGTTCCCAGCACGCCAAGGAGCGCGCCCAATAGTTAGAGGGCAGGCCATGTTTTCAGACGTAGAGATCGGAGAATTCCGGAGTTCCGGGGAGGGTATACCGATCTCTGCGTAGGCTGGTTGCGGGAGTCCGCGGGTCCACGACCAGGAGGGGCCGGCGATGACGGTGTCTCGGCGGAGATGACGGGCCGGTTGTTATTCTGACCGCGAACTCCCCCGGCTCAGCTGCCCGCTCAACTCCCACCAGGCTGGGCCGAAGATGGCTTCGGATTGCGGCTGGGCCATCAGCCAATCGTGCAGCGGGTTGAGGAGATAATTGACGTCCTCGGGCTCGAGCACGAAGCTGAGCGCATCGTCCGGACCCGCATCGCTGACCAGGTGGATTTGCTGGGCCTCCATCGGCCTGAGGGCCGGTGACAGGCGAGACATGACCGAGGCGATGTTGGAGCCGACGATGCTGACCGAGCCGACCTCGGGGTTGACGTTGGTCGTGCCGATCGCCTCCAGGCTGGCGACGAGGCGGTCGAGATCGTGCTCGGTGAGCGGGCTGGCGACCGGGTCGATCGTCACGGTGATGCTCGAGGCGGAGTTGGCGATCAGGTCGATGGCGATCCCGTGCTGCGCGAATACGCCGGTGGCCCTGGCCAGCGTGCCTGCCAGGTGCCAGTGTCCGTAGCAGTCGATCCGGATCAGGTACAGGTGGTGGCGGCTCACGACCGCCTTGACGCCCGGCTCCTTCGCCGCGGTGGCGCTGGAGATGACGGTGCCGTCCATGTCCGGTGCCTGCGTGCAGCGGATGTGCAGGGGGATGTCGTTGTCGCGCACCGGCGGGATGCAGCGTGGGTGGAGTATGCGCGCGCCCAGGGCGGCGAGCACCTGCGCCTCCTCGAAGGTGACCGCGCGCAACAGGCGGGCGTCGGTCCGGTGCTTCGGGTTGGCGGTGAACATCCCCGGGACGTCGGTCCAGATCTCGAGGCGCTGCGCGGCCAGCTTGCCGGCCAGGTAGGCCGCGGAGGTGTCGGAGCCGCCGCGCCCGAGCAGCACGGTATCGCCGTGGCTGTCGGCCGCGATGAAGCCCTGCGTGAGCACCGCGTTTTCCGAAAGCCCGGCGAGGTCGTCGATCAGCCCCGCGTCCGGGGCGTAGTTACAGGTCGCGGACAGGTAGTGGTGACTGTGGCCGGCGCCGGCCGCGGTCGGCTCCGCCTGCAGCAGCGAGCGGGCGTCGCGCCAGGCGACGGAGGTGCCGCGCGCCCGCAGCCACGCGGCGCCGAGGCGCGTCGACATCAGCTCGCCCATCGACATGAGCCGTGCGCGCACCTCGGCGGGCACCTTGCCGATGAGCCGGGCGCCCTCGACGATGCGCTCGAGCTCGGCGAGCGTGGCGCCGATCTCGGCGTCGGCGTCCAGGCCCATGGCCTCGGCCAGCGCCTCGTGTTTCGCGCGGAGCTCGGCGAGCGTGGCCGCCGTGTCGCCCTCGGCGCCGATCGCGTCGATCAGCGCCTGGAGCAGGTTGGAGACGCCGGAGAGCGCCGAGCAGACCACCATCACCCGCTCGCCGTCGGCGGCGCAGCGCTCGATGGCATCCGCGATCGTCTGCCATCGGTCGACACTCGCTACGCTCGTGCCGCCGAACTTGAGCACGACCCAATTTTCACGGGCAGGCATTGTTTCTCCGGGGGTGTCAGCAGGGCAATCGCAGCTGCGGCGATTCGGGGGGACAGTATACGGATTCCCGGGGGCTCGCGTTCCGCGCACCACCCTGAATTCCGGGAGTTCCGGGGACGGTATACCGATCTCCGCGTATGCCAACTGCGGGAGTCGAGAGCCCTGGCGTCAGGTCTCGCAATCCAACATTGGGGGAAACGGGGTCAGACCCCAATTTGTCGCCCGGAACAGGGGCTGGCGCTGGGCAATGAGCAGTTCGTACGCGAGATGGAGGCCCGGACCGGAACGCGCCTAAGGCCTGGACTCCCTGGCCCCCGGCCGCGACCCGCCGAAGGCAGCAGTGATTCGGCTGTACCGGCCCGTAAGCTGTTACTCTGACCCCGAACCGCGGGTCCGCACAAGACCGCCTTAGTGAGGGGATCGAGCAATGTGGTGCCGTGTTTGGAAGTGGATGATCGCGTCGGTGCCGGCCTGCATTGGGATCGTGCTGGCGTCCGTGCCCGTATTGCATGCGGCACCCCTGTCGGCCGAGCAATCCGACCCGCGGGTGATGGGGTGGATGGAGGGCTTCCCGCCGCCACCCGACCGGCTGGTCATGCATCCCGATTCGAATTTCTTCAGTTTTCCGAGGCTCCGCTGGTCGGTCTGCCATCTGCGCGAGTTGCTGCCGACCGAACAGGTCAGCCGCGGCCTCGGCGCCCCGGCCCCCCTCGAGTACGACCTCGACGAAACGGCCATCGACGCACTGACCTTCACGCCCATCGGCTCGACGAAGCCGATGAGCTGGAAGGAATCCCTGGCCGTCAACTACACGGATGGCATGCTGATCATTCACGACGGCAAGGTCGTCTACGAGCGCTACTCCGGTTGCCTCGACGAGGCCGGCAAGCACGCGGCCATGTCGATGACCAAGTCCCTGACCGGTCTCCTGGCCGAGATTCTCGTGGTCGAGGGTCGCCTGGACGAGGATGCGCCGGTCTCCACCATCGTTCCCGAGCTGGCCGGTAGTGCGTTCGGCTCGGCCACGGTGCGACAGGTCATGGACATGACGACCGGGCTGTCGTTCAGCGAGGACTACGCCGATCCAGAGGCCGACATCTGGGTGTACTCGGCGGCGGCGAGCCCCTTGCCGAAGCCGCCGGGTTACGACGGACCGGACGGTTACCTCGAATACCTGAAAACGGTCATGCCCGAAGGGCGACACGGAGACGCCTTCGGCTACAAGACGGTCAACAGCGATGCCCTCGGCTGGGTCATCTCCCGGGTCAGCGGCTTGGAAGTCACCGAGTTGCTCTCGGAACGAATCTGGAGCCGCATGGGTGCCGAGCAGGACGCCTACATGACGGTCGACGCCAAGGGCACCCCGTTCGCCGGCGGCGGGCTGAGCGCGGGCCTGCGCGACCTGGGGCGGATCGGCCTGCTGATGCTCGACGGCGGCACCATCAACGGGCGGCGGTTGTTCCCCGCGGAGGTCGTCGACCGCATCCGGGCAGGCGGAGACAAGGCGGCATTTGCCAGGGCCGGATACGTCACGCTGGAAGGTGGCAGTTACCGCAGCATGTGGTGGGTTCTGCACAATGAGCACGGGGCATTCGCGGCACGCGGGGTCCATGGTCAGACGATCTATGTCGACCCGACGGCACGAATGGTGCTGGTGCGGCTCTCCTCCTTCCCGACGGCAAAGAACGCGCGCATCGATCCGACCTCTCTGCCTGCCTATCAGGCGGTCGCCGAGTACCTGCGTTCCCGGTGACAGCGGAAGCGGATACGGCGAATGTGCGGAATTCCGGGGACAGTAACCGAAATTCAGTTGGCGCACTGACTGGCCCCGTGTTCACGGGAGCAGGACTCGGAACAGGTATTTGGGGGGACAATCAATGGCCGGGCCACTCAGCGGCATAAGAATCATCGATTTGACCACTGTCGTGGCCGGTCCGATGGCAACCGGGATTCTGGCGGACCAGGGCGCGGAAGTCATCAAGATCGAGCGGGAGGACGGCGATTACACGCGACATCTGGCCACGCGGCGCGGCGGTTTCTCGGCCTCGTTCCTGAACAACAACCGCAACAAGAAGTCCGTGGTATTGAACCTTAAGGACCCCGATGAAATCGAATCCCTCAGGAAGCTGGCGGCCGAGGCTGATGTCTTCATCCAGAATTTCCGCCCCGGTGTCGTGGAACGACTGGGCATCGACGCGAAGACCTTGCGGGCATTGAACCCGCGGCTGGTGTACATGTCCATTGCCGGCTTCGGTTTCGATGGCCCGCTGGCGAAAAAGCCCGCCTACGATCCCTTGCTCCAGGCGCTTTCGTCCCTGACCACCGTGCAGGCGGGGTCCGATCACGAACGTCCCAGGCTGGTGCGCACCATCCTCCCCGACAAGCTGACGGCGATCCAGGCCAGCCAGGCCATC
>JAWWAE010000194.1:0-4238 GCA_033721835.1 Halofilum sp. (in: g-proteobacteria)
CATCGCGCTTCTCCTGCAACACGTACGCGTTCGCCTGCGGCGAAAGCGCACCTACTTCTTGCCGTAACCGCCGCCGCCGGGTGTCTCGATGACGAACACGTCGTCGGTGTCCATCTCGGTGCGGTCTCGCCCCTGCAGTTCCTCGGTGCTGCCATCCGCGCGCTCGACGGTGTTGCGCCCGCAGGCGCCGGGGTCGCCGCCGTTCATGCCGTAGGGCGGGACGCGGCGGTGGCCGGACAGGATCGATGCGGTCATCGGCTCGAGGAAGCGCACGCGGCGCACGGTGCCGTCGCCCCCCTTGTGCTGGCCGTCGCCGCCCGAGTCCCGGCGGATGCGGAAGTCCTCGAGGCGCACCGGGAAGCGCCACTCCAGCACCTCGGGGTCGGTCAGGCGCGAGTTGGTCATGTGGGTGTGCACGGCGCTGGTGCCCTCGAAGTCGGGACCGGCGCCGCTGCCGCCGCAGATCGTCTCGTAGTACTGGTGGTTGTCGTTGCCCCAGGTGAAGTTGTTCATCGTGCCCTGGGCCGCGCCCATCACGTGCAGCGCGCCGAACAGGGTATCGACGATGGCCTGCGACGTCTCGACGTTGCCGGCGACGACCGCGGCCGGGTACTCGGGGTTGAGCATGCAGCGCTCGGGAATGACGATCTCCAGCGGCTTCAGGCAGCCGCCGTTGAGCGGGATCACGTCGGCGACCAGGCAGCGGAACACGTACAACACCGCCGCCTTGCAGACCGCGGCCGGGGCATTGAAGTTGTTGTCGAGCTGGTCGCTGGTGCCGGTGAAATCGATCCTCGCCGAGCGGTCCTCCCGGTTCACCGTGATCTCTACGTGGATCTCCTCGCCACCGTCCATCTCGTAGGTGAACTCGCCGTCGTCGAGCGCGTCGATGACCTGGCGCACCTGCTCCTCGGCGTTGTCCTGCACGTGCTTCATGTAGGCCTCGACGACATCCAGACCGAACTGGTCGATCATGCGATTGAGCTCCTGCACGCCCTTCTCGCAGGCGGCCATCTGCGCCTTCAGGTCGGCCAGGTTGTTGTCCACGTTGCGCGCCGGATGTTTGGCCGAGGTGAACAGATCGCGGATCTCGTCCTCGAGGAAGTTGCCCTCGTCGACCATCTTGACGTTGTCCAGCAGCACGCCCTCCTGTTCCAGGTTCGTGCTGTCCGGGGCCATAGAGCCCGGCGTGATGCCGCCGACGTCCGCGTGGTGGCCGCGACTGGCGGTGTAGAACAGGATCCGCTCGCCGGCCTCGTCGAACACCGGCTTCACCACCGTGATGTCGGGCAGGTGGGTGCCGCCGTTGTAGGGGTCATTCAGCATGTACACGTCGCCGGGCTGCATCTTGCCGGCGTTGTCGCGGTGGATGGTCTTCACACTCTCGCTCATCGAGCCGAGGTGCACCGGCATGTGGGGGGCGTTGGCGATCAGCTCGCCCTCGCCGTTGAACACGGCGCAGGAGAAGTCGAGCCGCTCCTTGATATTCACCGAGTAGGCGGTGGTCTCCAGCACCACGCCCATCTGCTCCGCGATGGACATGAACAGGTTGTTGAACACCTCCAGCATGACCGGGTCGGCCTCGGTCGAGACCTCGCCCATGCCGGCGCGCGCCTCGACGCGCTCGAGTTGCAGGTCACCGCGGTCGGTGATCTCGCCGCGCCAGCCCGGCTCGATGACGGTGGTCGCGTTCGGCTCGGCGATCACGGCCGGACCGTCGACCGGGTGTCCCGGCGCGAGCTGCTCGCGCCGGTAGAACGGCGTGTCGTGGGCCTCGCCGGCCATGATCGTGCGCTGGCGCATGACCGGCTCGTCGCTGGCGTCTTCGTCGCCCGGCAGCACCGCCGGCACCGCGGCCGGGGTGTCGCTGGTGCCGATGCCCTCGACCTGGGCGGTCTCGATGACGATGTCCTTCTCCGGCGAGACGAAGCCGTACTGCTGGCGATGCGCGTCCTCGAAGCGTTCCCGGATCTCCTTCGCGTTGCCGGCGTCAACCAGCATCGAGGTGTCGGAGCCCGCGTAGCGCACATGCACGCGGCGGCGCGTCTCGATCGCGTCGTCGTCGACGCCCTGCTGGTGCAGGTCGGCGACGGCGTCCTCGGCCAGCTCGTCGAGCAGTTGCTCCAGCTCGGGCTCGAGCTCCTCGTTCAGTGGCTTCTCCAGCGCCTGCTCGTGCACGCTGCGCACGTCGGCCAGGCCGATGCCGAAGGCCGACAGCACGCCGGCGTAGGGGTGTAGCAGCACCCGCTCCATGCCCAGGGCATCGGCCACCAGGCAGGCGTGCTGGCCGCCGGCGCCGCCGAAGCAGCACAGCGTGTAGCCGGAGACGTCGTAGCCGCGGGCGACCGAGATCTTCTTGATCGCGTTGGCCATGTTCTCGACCGCGATCCGCAGGAAGCCCTCGGCCACCTGCTCGGCGCTGCGCTCGTCGCCGGTGGCCTCGCGGATCTCCTGTTGCATCTGTTCGAACTTCTCCACCACCGCGTCGGTATCGAGCGGCTCGTCCGCGTTCGGGCCGAACACGTTCGGGAACAGCTCCGGCTGCAGCTTGCCGAGCATGACGTTGCAGTCGGTGACGGTCAGCGGGCCGCCCTTGCGATAGCAGGCCGGGCCCGGGTCGGCACCGCCGGAGTCCGGGCCCACGCGGTAGCGGGTGCCGTCGAAGTGCAGGATCGAGCCGCCGCCGGCGGCGACGGTGTGGATGCGCATCATGGGCGCGCGCAGGCGGAAGCCGGCGGCCTCGTTCTCGAACGCGCGCTCGTATTCGCCGGCGTAGTGGCTGACGTCGGTCGAGGTGCCGCCCATGTCGAACCCGATCAGGCGCTCGTGGCCGGCTGCCTCGGCGGTGCGCACCATGCCGACCACGCCGCCGGCGGGGCCGGACAGGATCGCGTCCTTGCCGCGGAAGGAGTGGGCCTCGGCCAGGCCGCCGCTGGACTGCATGAACATCAGCCGGGTATCGCCGAGGTCGGATTGCACCCGGTCGATGTAGCGGTTGAGCACCGGCGACAGGTAGGCGTCGACCACGGTGGTGTCGCCGCGGGCGACCAGCTTCATGGTCGGGCTGACCTCGTGGCTGACCGAGATCTGCGAAAAGCCGAGCGTCTGCGCGAACTCCGCCAGCTTTTCCTCGTGCTCGGCGTTGCGGTAGGCGTGCAGGAGGGCGATGGCGAGGCAGTCGAAGCCGTCGTCGCGCAGCGCCTGCAGCGCCTCGCGGGCGCCGTGCTCGTCGAGCGGCTCCAGCACCGAGCCGTCGGCGGCCAGGCGCTCGTCGACCTCGACCGCGCGCTCATACAGCATCTCCGGCAACTGGATGTTCAGCGCGAAGATGTCGGGCCGCGCCTGGTAGGCGATGCGCAGCGCATCGTGGAAGCCGCGGGTGGTGACCAGCGCGGTGCGCTCGCCCTTGTGTTCCAGCAGGGCGTTGGTGGCCACGGTGGTGCCCATCTTGACGCTGGCGATGTCGTCGGCGGGGATCGGGTCGTCGAGGCCGATCTGCAGCAGGTGGCGGATGCCGGCCAGGGCGGCGTCCTCGTACTGGTCCGGGTTCACCGAGAGCAGCTTGTGGGTGGCCAGCTCGCCGTCGGGGTCACGGGCGACGATGTCGGTGAAGGTGCCGCCGCGGTCGATCCAGAATTCCCATTGTTTCCTGTCGGTCATGTGCTCGCTTCGATCGCCATGAATTCTTGTGCGAGAGGGCCCAGTCGCAAGCGCCCAGGGCCCAGGGAACGAGAATCAGGTTCGTTGCCCGGGTACCGGTCTCCCGGCCCCACGTTTCCTGTTCCTGTTTGCCATCCCTGACTCTCTTTCACGTTTCATCCTGGGCCCTGGGCCCTGGGCCCTTGTCGCTGCCGTCCAGGCTCTTGCCGAACTGCTCGACGATGTGGATCGCGGTGGCCAGCGCGCGGCGGCCGTCGTTGCCGGTGACCAGCGGCTCGCCGCCGCTCCCGATCGCGTGCACGAAGTCCTCGATCTCGGCACGGATGGCGTCGCTCTTCTCGAAGTGCTGGTCCTCGGTCACCAGCTCCGGGATGCCCGGGTACATCTCCTTCTCGCCCTTGCGGTGCACGGTCAGGCGGCGACCGTGGAAATCCACCGCCAGGTAGCAGTCGCTCTGGAAGAAGCGCATGCGGCGCTCGGTCTTGGCGCTGACGCGGCTGGCGGTGACGTTGGCCACGCAGCCGTTCTCGAACACCAGCCGCGCGTTCGCGATGTCGGTGGCGGCGGTGAGCACGGCG
>JAWWAE010000195.1:0-4230 GCA_033721835.1 Halofilum sp. (in: g-proteobacteria)
CCAGCGGCACGGCCGTGTCCTCGAACCCGGACACCGGCCTGCGCGCGCCCCGCTGGCCCATCAGCAGTCCGAGCCCGGCCCGGCGCAGCGACCAGACCCGCTCGACCCCGGCCCCCTCCACGGCCGGGATCGCGCCGGCCCCGGCGGCCCGCAGGCGGCGCGGCAGATCGCCGGGCGCCGCGCCGTCGGCGAACTCGACGATCAGCACCGCGCGCGGTTCGCCGCGGAGCCAGAAGCGGTTGGCGGCCTGCTCGGGGTGGCCGCGGGTCAGCGCCAGGATGCGGTCGTCGACCAGCTCGACGGCGCAGGCACCGGCGTCGAGCGCGGGCCGGACCGCGCGCAGGGCGCTGCGCAGGTCGTCGAAGTGCGGGCACAGCAGCTGGCGCTCGCTGCGCAGCGGCCGCAGCCGCAACGTGACCTCGGTCACCAGTCCCAGCGTGCCCTCGGCGCCGGCGAACAGCCGCGCCTCGTTGAACGAGGCACCGTCGTCGACCCACGGCCGGTCCGCGAGCAGGTCGTGCAACGGGTAGCCGGTGTTGCTGCAGAGGCCGGAGTCGGCGCCGGGCACCCGCTCGCGCAGTGCCGCGGCGTGGTGGTCGACCAGCCGGGCCAGCGCGCCACGCCGCGCACGGTCGGCGGCGTCGAGCAACCCGCCGGCGCCGATCTCGCGGGCGATCCCGTCGGCCAGCACCGCCCGCAGCCCCAGTACCTGGTCGCGCATGCTGCCGTCGGCGGGCGCGTGCGGGCCCCAGGCGTTGTTGCCCAGCATGCCGCCGATGGTCGCCCGGTTCGCGGTCGACGGATCGGGGCCGAGTGCGAGCCCGTGGCCGGCCGCCGCGGCATTGAGCTGGCCGGCCGTGACGCCGGGCTCGACCCGGGCCGTGCCGGCCGCGGCATCGATCGCGAGCACCCTGTTCATGTGGCGCGCGGTGTCGACCACGACCCCGTCGCCGACGCACTGGCCGGCCAGGCTGGTTCCGCCGCCGCGCGCGATCAGCGCCAGACCGAGTTCCGCGGCCAGGGTCACCAGCCGCTCGCAGTCGCACTCGTCACGGGGCTCGACCAGCGCCGCCGGCAGGCGGCGGTAGGGGGAGGCATCCTGTGCCACCAGGCGCCGGTGCAGGAGATCGCGGTGGACGTCGCCATCGAGGCCGGCGGCCAGGCGGGCGAATACGGCGGACTCGGCGGACAAGCGCGCGGGCTCCGTGGGTGATGCCGCCATTGTACGTGCGTACCCCGGGCGCCCGCAGGATCGCGGACGGCAGTTCCCAGGCGCCCGTTTTTCGGCTAGCTTTGCCGGGTCGATGGGCGCGCGGGACACGGGGGTACCGCGGCCACACCGCCCGGACCGGTGCTCGATCCGGCGGGGATCAACGGCATGAGCGAAGCGATCCAGTTCCTGTTCGATCGGCTGTGGTCGGATTTCATCCGCATCAATCCGCAGGCGCAGCGGCTGCAGCAGCTGCTCGCCGACCGCGGCGACCGGGTCGTGACCGACCACATCGCCCTGCGCACCTTCCGCCACGACCGCCTCGGGATCGACGCCACCGCGCAGAGCTTCGAGCGGCTGGGCTACAGCGCCGGGGCCGAGTACGAGTTCCCGGAGCGGAAACTCCACGGCCGCCACTACGAGCATCCGGCACCCGGCATGCCCGGGGTCTTCATCAGCGAACTCAAGCTGGAGGAATGCTCGCGGGGCCTGCGTGACATCGTCGCGGCGCTGACGCGGCAGGTGGACACCGCCGCCCTGCCCGAGGACGCCCTGGTCCTGGGCGGCTGCCCCTGGTACCCGGTGCTGCACGATTCCTACCAGCGGTTGCGCAGCGAGTCCGAGTACGCCGCCTGGGTGGCAGCCTTTGGCTACCGGGCGAACCATTTCACGGTCTCGGTGAACGCGCTCGAGTCGTTCGACTCGCTGGCGGAGCTGAATGCGTTCCTGCGGGACAACGGGTTCGGGCTCAACGATCGCGAGGGCGAGATCATGGGTTCGCCCGAGACGCTGCTCGAGCAGTCGGCCACCCTCGCGGCGCCCTGCGAGGTCCAGTTCGCCGATGGCCGCCACGACATCCCCGGCGGCTACCTCGAGTTCGCCCTGCGCCACCCGCTGCCGAACGGGGAGCTGTTCTCCGGCTTCGTCACCGGCGCCGCCGACCGCATCTTCGACAGCACCGATTTCCGCGACATCGCCTGATTCCCGCCTGCCGGCCGGGGCTCGTAGGTGCGCTTTTGCCGCAGGCAAACGCGTACGCCCAGCCGTCATATCTCATGCTTGTCGTGAGCGCGGCGGCACGTGTGCGGTTCCGGCTTGAGCCCGGGGTGTGCGTACGGGTGAGTCAGGACCCATTGCGTTGGTTGGCGTACGCGTTTGCTTCGCAAAAGCGCACCTACGGTTCCACGACCAGGGCGCTCGCACGTACGGCAACGGCTACGGGCTTCAGCCCTCCCACAACCCCGCCTGCGACGGGCCGCGCGGGTGCAGGTTTGAGACGGTCACGCCCAGCAGCCGCACCGGACGGCCGGGGGCGCCGGCGCGCTGCAGCAGCTCGGGCAGCACGGCCTCGACGGCGGCCAGCTCGGTGAAACCGGGATCGTCCGTGCGGCTGCGCGTGCAGGTGGTGAAGTCGCCGAAGCGGACCTTGATCGTCAGCGTGCGCGCGCGCAGGTCGAGCTCGCCGAGCCGCCGGATCACCGGCTCTGCCAGCCGTTCCAGCACCGCCAGCATCTCCTCGGAGGCATACAGGTCCTCGGCGAAGGTGGTCTCCTGCCCGATCGACTTGCGGCGCCCGCCGGTGGTCACGGGCCGCTCGTCCACCGCCCGCGCCAGCCAGTAGTAGCGGCTGCCGACCCGGCCGAAGCGGGCCCGCAGTTCCGCCTCGCTCCATTGCCGCAGGTCGGCGCCGGTCTCGATCCCGAGCGCCCGCATGCGCGCGGCGGTCGCCGGGCCGATGCCGTGAAAGCGCGCGACGCCGAGGGCGGCGACGAACTCGGGCCCCGCGGCCGGCTCGATCACGAACAGCCCGTCGGGCTTGTCGACATCGGAGGCGAGCTTGGCCAGGAACTTGTTGCCGGCGACGCCGGCCGAGGCGGTCAGGCCCGTCTCGTGCCGGATCCGGTCGCGGATCTCCTGCGCGATGCGGGTGGCGGAGCCCTGGTGCAGGGGGCTGTCGCTCACGTCGAGGTAGGCCTCGTCCAGCGACAGCGGCTCGATGCGGTCGGTGTAGTCGCGGAAGATCGCGCGGATGCGCGCCGATTCCGCCCGGTAGACCGCGAACCGGGGGCGCACGAACACCAGCTCCGGGCAGGCGCGCCGCGCCTTCGCGCTGGACATGGCCGAGCGCACCCCGTGGCGCCGCGCCTCGTAGCTGGCGGCCGCGACCACGCCGCGGCCCTCGGGCGTGCCGCCCACCGCGACCGGGCGCCCGCGCAGCTCCGGGTGGTCGCGCTGCTCCACCGAGGCGTAGAACGCGTCCATGTCGACGTGGATGATCTTGCGTGACGGGTCGTTCATCCGGACCTTCGTAGCGATCGGGGCGCGGCCTGTCAAAGCCCGCGCGCGCACGCGAGCGAAGCGCGGAAAGGGAGTATGCTCCGGGCAACCGGGAGGCCCGTCGATCCGGCGTGCGCGTCAACGCGCGCGACCACCGATCGGCGGAGGATCGCCCGCCGCACCGCTGCTAGAATACGTTGCCCGCGGTCGCCGGCCGGCACAGCTCGCCACGCAGACAGGGAACCGGGAGTCCAGCCCAGTGAAGTCATCGTCCGTCATGCGCGCACAGGGAGCGGTGCTGCTGGCCGCGGGCCTGCTGCTGACTGCCACCGACGCAATCGCGGCCCGGCAGTTCATCACCATCGGCACCGGCAACGTCATGGGCGTGCCCTACCACGCCGGCGGCGCCATCTGCGCCCTCGTGAATGCCGGCCGCACCGACCACCAGATCCGCTGCACCGCCACCAGCTCGGCCGGCTCGATCGAGAACATCGATGCGCTGCGCCGCGGTGAGCGCGACTTCGGCTTCGCCCAGTCGGACCTGGTCCAGCACGCCTACCGCGGCAGCGGGCCCTTCGCCGACCGCGGTGGCTTCGGCGGCCTGCGCGTGGTGGCCGCGCTCCACCCCGAGACACTGACACTGGTCGCCGCGCCCGGCAGCGGCATCGCCGACCTGCAGGGCCTGCGCGGCAAGCGCGTCAACGTGGGCGCCCCGGGCTCCGGCGAGCGCGCCACCCTGCAGG
>JAWWAE010000196.1:0-4178 GCA_033721835.1 Halofilum sp. (in: g-proteobacteria)
CCTTCGTGCGGCACCGGTCGGTGGTCGGAGAGCCGGAACACGAACTTCTCGTGCTCGGTACCGATGCGCCAGCGCTCGCGTGGCTTGCAGCCGGAGGCCAGGTACTCGACGAGCTGGCGGCGCTCGGTCACGACGTCGCTGGACAGCGGCTGGGGATCGCTCATTGGGAAAGCAACCGGATCAATACTGGGGGCAGATTAGAACACACCTCGGACGGCGGTTCGCGGCTCGGGGTTCCGGGGGCCATCGGCGCCGGGAAACAGCGCGGGGTTGCGCCGGTATTCATCGGCGCTGCCATCGGCAAGTCTGTACCCGGGGACTCTCGCAGAGGCGCAGAGCACGCAGAGAAGGGCAGGATGAGCGCGCGGTGAGTGAGTCGCGGCCAGCGGACCCCGCAGGCGCCCGGCACACGCCGGCGCGCAGGCCGGCCTGGCATCCTTGGCGCCCCTGAAGCACGCAATCCCGAATCTGCGTTCATCGTGTTTCTCCGCGTGCTCTGCGCCTCTGCGAGAACCACTCCGTAGTGCGCGTCCGACGGCGAGGGCGCATCGGACAGCCAACAGCGCAGCCCGAAGCCGGATTACGCCGCTTCACAGCGGGATCGGTTCCCGGGCCACGCTCTGGCGGGCATAGGGCACGACCTCGGCGATCTCGCCACGCTCGCGCCGGCGCTTGACGTCGCGCCAGTAGTCGGCCGTGAGCAGGTCGCCGTGTGCCTGCAGGAATTCGCGGCGCAGCGCCTGCGGCATCGACAGGAAGCGCATGAATTCCTCCGGGAAGATGTCGTTGGCGCCGACGTACTGCAGCGTACCCGGGTCCATCAGGGAGAAATCGTCGTCGGGTTCGGGCAGCTCGCGGAAGCTGCAGTCGGTCACCAGGGACACCTCGTCGTAATCGTAGAACACGACACGGCCGGAGTTCGTGACCCCGAAGTTCTTCAGCAGCAGGTCGCCCGCGAAGATGTTGGTCTCGGCCAGGTCCTTGATGCAGCGGCCGTAGTCGAGGATGGCGCGCACCGCCTCCTCGGCGTCCACCTCGCGGATGTGCAGGTTCAGCGGTCGCACCCGGCGCTCGACGTAGGCCTGCGAGAACACGAGCTGGTCGCCGTCGTGACCGACGCTGCGCCCGGCCTCTTCGATCAGTTCGTCGTACAGGGCCTGCGAGAACCGCTCGCGCGGCAGTTCCAGGTTGCGGAAATGCTGCGTGTCGATCAGGCGGCCGGCGTGGTCGTGCCGGGACACGAGTCGGTAGCGCTCATCGACCTCCCGGTGCGTGGTCGTCTTCGGCGGCCGGAACACGTCACGCATGATCTTGAACACGAGATTGAACGAGGGCAGCGTGAACACGATCATCACCAGCCCCGGGTCGCCCGGCGCATGCACGAACTCGTCGCTGGTCTGCTCCATGTGCGCGACCAGCGAGCGATAGCGCTCGGTCTTCCCCTGCCGCAGCCGCCCGAGCACCGTATAGAGTTCGTCGATGGGCTTGCGCGGCAGCAGCGAGTGCAGGAACTGCACGGCCGCGACGACCGAGGTCGGATCGGCGAAGTAGTACGAGCGGGTGTAGGAGAACACGACGCCGATCTGCTCGCGATGCAGCAGCACCGCGTCGACACGGATGCCGTCGTCGGCGTTCTTCAGCGCGACCACGATCGGCTGGCTGCCGCTGACGAGCCGGATGCGGCCCACCAGGTAGCCGCGCGTGCCCTGGAAGAAATGCGAGTCGATGAACTCGAAGCGCAGGCACTGCGTGTCGGCATCGGGGTCGCCGAGGTGATCGCGGATCGCCTGTGCCATCGTGCGCGCATCGCCGGCCCGGTCGGCGAACGGGATGCGCACGCGGTAGTCCTTCAGTACCCGCGCGCAGCTCTCCTCGAGTTCGCCCCAGCAGGGATAGCGGCGCATGGTGAGCGAGGTGATGCCCTCCTCGGGCGGCGGCTGCACGAACTCCACCGCCCGATCGACGCCGATGGTGCCGAAGATCCGGCGGGTGATCGAGTTGAAGAAGGTCTTCATGAAGCCGGCGTCCGGCATCGCCTCGATGCGGTCGCCGTAGTAGCCGCGGATGTGCGGCCACAGGTCATGATCCGTGACGCGCGGCCCGAGCTGCTTGCGCAGCGCGTTCTCGGTCCGCTTCGCCCAGTACTCGTAGAGCTCGACCCGGGCCGCGATGTCCTCGAACTGGCCTTTCCAGTCGCGCTCCTCGAAGCGGCGACGGGCGCGATCGGTGATGCGGCGAAACTGCCGGTTGTAGCGGTCGAAGCCGTCGTGGATCAGGCGCGCCGCCTCGGCCACGGCCTGTTCGCTGCCGCGCGACTTCATCCCTGACGGCGCGCGGTCGCCGCACCCGTGGGCGGGCGCCGGGTCGGAATGGATGTACGCCCGCAGCTCACTGCTGCATGCGCTTGACGATGGCCTCGCCGAACTGGGAGCAACTGACCTTGGTTGCGCCATCCATCAGGCGGGCGAAGTCGTAGGTCACGTTCTTGCTGGCGATGGCCGCGTCCATGCCCACCAGCACCAGGTCGGCCGCCTCGTGCCAGCCCAGGTGCCGCAGCATCATCTCGGCCGACAGCACCAGCGAGCCGGGATTGACCATGTCCTTGCCTGCGTATTTCGGTGCCGTGCCATGCGTCGCCTCGAACACGGCATGGCCGCTCTCATCGTTGATGTTGCCGCCGGGCGCGATGCCGATGCCACCGACCTGCGCCGCCAGCGCGTCGGAAAGGTAATCGCCATTAAGATTCATTGTGGCGATCACCTCGAAGTCCTCCGGCCGGGTGAGCACCTGCTGCAGCGTGATGTCGGCGATCGAGTCCTTGATCAGCACGCGCCCTTCCGCCAGCGCGGCCTCCTGCTCCTTGTTGGCCGCCTCCTGGCCCTTGTCGGCGACGGCCCGCTCCCACTGGCTCCAGGTGTAGGTCTCGTCGGCAAACTCACGCTCGGCCAGCGCGTAGGCCCAACTGCGGAAGGCACCCTCGGTGTACTTCATGATGTTGCCCTTGTGCACGATCGTCACCGACTTGCGCTTGTTGTCGATGGCGTAGCGGATGGCGGCGCGCACCAGCCGCTCCGTGCCCTCGCGGGAGATCGGCTTGATGCCGAGGCCGCACTCGTCGGGGAAACGGATGTTGGCGTAGGCGGAGGGGAAGTGCTCCTGCAGCAGTTGCTTGAACTTCTCGTTGTCCTCCGACCCGGCCTGAAACTCGATGCCGGCGTAGATGTCCTCGGTGTTCTCGCGGAAGATCGCCATGTCGACCTTCTCGGGGTGCTTCACCGGCGACGGCACGCCGTTGAACCAGCGCACCGGCCGCAGACAGACGTACAGGTCCAGCACCTGCCGCAGGGCCACGTTGAGCGAGCGGATGCCGCCGCCGACCGGGGTGGTCATCGGGCCCTTGATCGAGATCAGATACTCGCGGATGGCGTCGACCGTCTCGTCCGGCAGCCAGGCGCCGACCTCGTTGTTGGCCTTCTCCCCGGCCAGCACCTCCATCCAGTGGATCTTGCGGCTGCCCCCGTAGGCCTTCTCGACCGCGGCGTCGACCACGCGCTGCATCACCGGCGTGATGTCGATCCCGATGCCGTCGCCCTCGATGTAGGTGATGATCGGATTGTCGGGGACGTTGAGGACGCCCTTGTCGAGGCTGATCTTCGCGCCGTCGGCCGGTACCTGGATGTCGGTCATGGTGCCTCCGCAAGAATTACGGGTGATGCCGGGCCCTCAAGTCTTCCACAAAGCCCGGCGGGACGATAGCTCGGGCCGACGGGGTCAGCGCATGGCCCGGGCCCGAAAACACGAAAGCCGGCTGGCGCCGGCTTTCTCGGGGTCGATCCTGCAGCGCCGGGCCAGCCCGCCTATCTCGCCGATTTGCGAAGCGAGGGCCCGAAGATGCCGGTCAGGACAAGGCGCGCGCAGGTTCTGGCGCGCAGGCGTACTTCGACAGTACGTCGAGCACCCGAATCAAGCGCAACGCAGGCGTGGCCGGCAGATTCGGGGCCGCAGCCGAAAATCGGCGAGATAGGCGGGCTCAGCCGAGCGCGCGGATGCGGTTGTTCAGGCGGCTCTTGTAGCGGGCGGCCCGGTTCTGGTGGATCAGGCCCTTGCCGGCCATGCGGTCGACCAGCGGCACCGCCTTGCCGTAGGCGGCCGTCGCGGCCTCGCGGTCACCCGCGCGC
>JAWWAE010000197.1:0-4071 GCA_033721835.1 Halofilum sp. (in: g-proteobacteria)
AAGACCGAGCAGAACCAGTACCTCAGGCCGATCCTGGAGATGGCGGACCGGCTCGGCATCCCCTACGAGGAATGGGATATCGACCAGATCCGCGAGCGCATGCCGGGCTGGGACCTGCATCGATACGGGCCGGCGAAGGCGCTGGACGACCCCGAGTTCGGCGAGCCGACCGGCGACAGCATCCACGGCGCGGTGCTGTTCCCCTGCGGCGGCTACGTCGACGATCCGCAACTCTCGGTGCACAACCTGCAGCGCGCCGCCGAGGCGTCCGGCGCGGCCTTCCGCTTCAACAGCAAGGTGACGGCGATCCTGCGCGAGGATGGCCGGACCGCCGGAGTCGAGCTCGAGGGTGGCGAGCGGATCGCCGCGCCGGTGGTCGTCAACGTGGCGGGGCCGCACTCGTCGAAGGTGAACGCCATGGCCGGTCTCGCGGGCACGATGAAGATCACCACCCGCGCGCTGCGTCACGAGGTGCCGCATGTGCCGGTCGGGGGCAACTACGAGCAGACCTCGGGTATCGTCACCTCCGACAGCGACGTCGCCGCCTACAGTCGCCCCACCGCGGGCGGCAGCATCCTGATCGGCAGCGAGGATCCGCCCTGCGACGGCCTGCAGTGGGTCGATCCCGACGACTTCGACCGCAACATCAGCGACCGCGGCAAGGCGCAGGTGATGCGCCTGGCCCAGCGCATGCCGGCGCTCGGGGTGCCCAACAGCATTCCCGGCGTGGTCGACCTGTACGACGTCACCGAGGACTGGATCCCGATCTACGACAAGACCGACCTGCCGGGGTTCTACGTCGCCATCGGCACCAGCGGCAACCAGTACAAGAACGCGCCCGTCGCCGGCGCACTGATGGCCGAGCTGATCGAGTACTGCGAGGGCGGGGCCGATCACGACGCCGAGCCGATGCCGTTCCGCATGAAGTACACCGGCGAAGAGATCCCGGTCGGCTTCTTCTCGCGCAACCGCGAGATCAATCCGAACAGCAGCTTCAGCGTGCTGGGATGAATCAGGACAGCCCCTGTACAGGGGCCATGGTCCAGCCGCCGGTACGCCACTCAGCGAAGGATCCCCTCTCCCTCAGGGAGAGTGACAGGAAAAGGGGGCAGCGCGCAGCGATGCGCCCAAGCCACGAGGGCGATCGGGTCCCGGCCTGATCGCCTCGCTGCGCTCGGTACCCTCACCCCAACCCCTCTCCCAGGGGACAGGGGGCTTCGTTGCCGGCGGAGAAAAAACAACGATATCGGAGCAGAAACAACGTACAGAGGCGCAAGGACGATCGTAGGTCGGAGTTGCGCACTCCATCCCTGGAGCGCGCTGTTCGGGGCTGCGCTACGCGCAGACCCAATCTGCTCCCGGCAGATTGGTCAGTCCGACAGCCCCGACGGGGTCCAGCGGTTCAGGATGCAGTGGTGCGGAGAAGGCTCGGCTGAAATCGCTGCCGGCGTGCGGCTGTCGCACTGAAGCGCGACCTACGACTCCTTGTTGCCGGCCCTTCGCTCCTCGTTATTGGCGTCATCGGCTTCGGGAGCCGGGCGCTGCTCCCCCGGGGCGTCGGCCGAGCCTGCGTCCTGCTGCTCCTCCAGCATGTCCTTCGGATGGCTGCTCGGTCCCGCAAGACCGCCGTGGCGGGCGGTCC
This sequence comes from Halofilum sp. (in: g-proteobacteria), assembly GCA_033721835.1. Lineage (GTDB taxonomy): Bacteria > Pseudomonadota > Gammaproteobacteria > XJ16 > Halofilaceae > Halofilum. The sequence continues at coordinate 1,643 of JAWWAE010000197.1, forward strand.
GGGCGGCGTGGTCGAACTCCTTCTTCACGTCCTCCACCTCGCGCCGCAGGCTGCCCAGTTCCTGGTCGCGCTGGTCGACCAGGCCCTTCAGGTGCTCGGCCTCGAGTTCCTGCTGGATCTGCGCCTGGATGCGCCGGGCCTTGAGCCGGACGCGGCCGACTAGGCGACCGGTGCGGGTGGCCAGCGCCGGCAGCCGGTCCGGCCCGACGACCAGCAGGGCGACCACGCCGATCACCAGCAGTTCCCAGAAGCCGAGGTCGAACACGCGCGCGTCAGGCGGCCGCCAGCGGGCTGCCCGCGAGCCGCTCGTCGAACGGCGCCAGGCTCAGCGTCTCGGGGCCGTCCTCGGTGACCAGCACCTGGTCCTCGAGCTTCACGCCGTAGGGCCCGCCGACCGCGCCGACGTAGACCTCGGCGGTGAGCACCATGCCGGGTTCGAGCACGCCGTCGTAGCCGTGCGCGGCGACGTCCTCGGGATAGCGGATGGCGGGGTACTCGTCGCACAGGCCGACGCCGTGGAACACCACCCCGTAGCGCTGGGCGCGGTAGGGCTCGGGCAGCCGGTGGGCCTTTTCGGTCAGTTCGAGGAAGCCGACGCCCGGCCGCAAAAGCTGCTTGTTGGTCTCGATGTGCTCCAGCGCCACGCGATGCAGTTCGATCATGTGCGGCTCGGGCTCGCCGTCGCCGATGAACCAGGTGCGGGAGATGTCGGTGCAGATGCCGTAGGCGCCGACCAGGTCGGTGTCGAAGGCCAGCAATTCGTTGTTGCCGATCACCCGCGGGCCGCATTCCTGAAACCACGGGTTGGTGCGGGGGCCGGAGCTGAGCAGGCGGGTCTCGATCCACTCGCCGCCGCGGCGGATGTTCTCGGCGTGCAGCACCGCCCAGACGTCGTTCTCGGTCACGCCGGGCCGGGCCGCCTCGTGCATCAGTTCCATCGCCCGCTCGCAGGAGTGGATGGCGCAGCGCATGGCCCGGATCTCGTCCGGGCCCTTGATCACCCGCGCGTGCTCGGTCACCGCCTGGCCCTCGTGGATCTCGATGCCGTGGCGGCGTAGTGCATCGGCGCCGGCGGTCTCGATGCGGTCGACCGCGAGTCGGCGGTTGCCGCCGCCGTGCTCGGCCAGGATCTGCGCGACCTCGGCGGCGAATTCCCCGGCCTTCTCCTCCGTGCGGTCGCCGGTCTCGAAGTAGAAGAAGGAGGCGCCGTGACGGATCTCGCGCACCAGCGGCAGGTGCCCGGACAGGTGCTCGCAGTTGTGGAACTCCCACAGGATGACGTAGCCGCCGGCCGAGACGAAGCAGGCCCGGCAGGGGTTGTGGGCGATCCACAGCTGCATGTTGGTCGTGTCGGTCGCGTAGCGGATGTTCAGCGGATCGAACAGCAGCAGGCCGGCATAGTCGCGCCGCTGCAGCTCCGCCTGCAGCCGCTGCAGGCGCCAGGTCCGCATGGCCTCGAGGTCCGGCGCCTCGAGCCCGGCCGCCGCCCACTCCTCGAACGCGAGCGGCGTGGGGCCGATCTCGACCCGGTCATTGTCGGACGGCGTGCCGTCCGGGCGGGTCGCGCGCCGGCGCGTGGGGTCGATCTTGCGGTTGGAGATGGAAAAGGGGGTGGGCTGCGTCATGACTCGGTGCTTCCCGCGGTGCCAGCACTGCGAGCATGGGCGTGCCGGGCCCGCGCGGCAAGCCCCCGTGACCGTTCGCGTGGGGCGGGGCGGGGAACCGCGAATGGACGCGAATGAACGCGAATAGTGGCGTGTCGTGCCTTGAGGCGCGTCGGAGCTTCGCTGGCGGGATGCGGTCGACGGGGCGGAAAGGATGGAACCACAAAATGAACACAAGATAGCCACAAAATGAAACATCCCCGCGTGGAGTCAACGCCGCGGCAGGGGATCATCTTGTGTTCATCTTGTGTCCATTTTGTGGTTCTCGCAGATGCGCCCGAGCGAAGCAGACGCGTAGGTCCGCTTTCGCCGCAGGCGAACGCGTACGCTTCGTAGCATCGCGGGCGTACGCGTTTGCTTCGCAAAAGCGCACCTACGTCATTCTGGGGGCCCCGTCGTTTGATTCGTGTCCATTCGTGTTCATTCGTGGTTCTTCAATGCGCGCCGGTGGCGACCCGCTCCGGGCTCTGCTCTGACGCGGCTGGCCCGCTGACGTGGCCTTATTCGCGTTCATTCGCGGTTCACGTCGTTTCGCCCGAACCGCTGCGGGACTAATCGATCTCCAGCCAGGTGGTCTTCATCTCCATGTACTTGTCGAAGGCATGCAGCGAGCGGTCGCGGCCAATACCGGACTGCTTGTAGCCCCCGAACGGGGTGAAGACGGCGCTCCGGTCGTAGGTGTTGATCCAGACCGTGCCGGCACGCAGGTCCTGCGCTACGCGGTGGGCATCACCCACGCGATCGGTCCAGATCGACGCGGCCAGT
>JAWWAE010000198.1:0-4049 GCA_033721835.1 Halofilum sp. (in: g-proteobacteria)
AGGAGCGCGCTGCGCGCGCACTGGATTGCGTGTCTGCGCCACACGCAACGCGGGCCGCGCACCAGGCGGGCAGCATTTGGGACCAGCCATGCGCATCGCTGGCGCGATGCCCCTCACCCCAACCCCTCTCCCGGGGGGAGAGGGGCTGAAGACTTCGGGAGCCGCACGGATGCGCCCTGTCTCGGCGGGAGCGGGGGCGAGCGACCGAAGCCGCCGCAAGGATGACCCCCTCTCCCAGCGGGAGAGGGACGGGGTGAGGGGGCCGCCCGCAGGGCGGCGCGGATGGGGAACCGCCAACCGGCGGCAGTCGGCCCTACTCCGAGGCCTCCGCCAACTGCGGCGCCACGTGGGCCAGCAGGGCGGGCGAGGGATAGCCGTCGGCGACCATGCCCTGGGTCTGCTGGTAGGCGCGCAGCGCCTGGCGGGTCAGCGGCCCGGGGATGCCGTCGATCGGGCCGCTGTCGAAGCCCTTCGCCTTGAGGTGCTCCTGCAGCGCGGCCACCTGCTCGCGGCGGAGCCTGGGGCCCTCCGGCGGCTGCTGCACCAGGGTGGTCGCGCCGGCCAGGCGATCGGCCAGCCGGCCCACCGCCAGCGCGTACAGCTGCGAGCGGTTCCAGCGCATGATCACCTCGAAGTTCGGGTAGACCAGGAACGCCGGCCCGGCATGGCCCTGCGGGACCAGCAGCGCGGCCTCGATGTCGCCGCCGGCGAGCTTGCGGCCGTAGGCATCGCGCACCCCGAGTTCGCGCCACTCGTCCAGCGGCCGCCACTGGTCGCGGCCGGCGTAGTGGTAGGGGAAGTTCTCCGGCAGCCGCACCTCGCGGCCCCAGCGCCAGCCGGTCTCCCAGCCGATGTCGCTGAGATAGTTGGCGGCCGAGGCCATGGCGTCGGGCAGGCTGCCCCAGAGGTCGCGGCGGCCGTCGCCGTCGTAGTCGACCGCGTACTTCAGGAACACCGAGGGCATGAACTGGACGTGGCCCATGGCCCCGGCCCAGGAACCCTGCATGCGGCGCGGGCTGATCGCGCCCTCGTCGATGATGCGCAGGGCGGCGATCAGCTGGGTGGTGAAGAACTCGCTGCGGCGCTCGTCGCAGGCCAGGGTGGCGATCGAGTCGAGCACCGGCATGCGGCCGAAGTAGGAGCCGTAGTTGGTCTCCAGCCCCCAGAAGGCCACCAGGTAGCGCGGCGGCACGCCGTAGTCGCGGTAGACGCGGTCGAGCAGCCGCTCGTGCTCCTCCAGCAGCTCGCGACCGCGCTCGACGCGGCGCTCGGTGACCCGGTGGTCGAAGTAGTCGGCAAAGGTGGTGACGAACTCGGGCTGGCCGCGATCGAGCTCGATCACGCGCTCCTGGCGCTCGATCCCGGCCAGGCTGGCCTCGACCACGGCCGGCGAGATGCCCGCGCGCTTGGCCTGGTCGCCGAGTGTCGCGACGCAGGCCGCGAAGTCGCTGCCGGCGACCGCACGCCCGCCCGCCAGCCCGAGGAGGGCCAGGAAAAGCACCAGACGCAGCAATGTCCCTGTTCTGATCATTGTCGCTCCCGACCGGGGGTCCGGGCCCGGCTGGCACATTGGCCGAAAGCATACACGGTCCGGCGGTCCGCGTCCCGTAATTCTTCAACAATTCATGCGCTTGTAACGGACAGTTCACGGGCTGCCCGAAACCCCGCACGCCCGTGCACACACCCCGAGGGTAGACCCGTCAGCGGCCTCGAAACTGCGACCGGGTGCCCATTCCCGGAAAAAGAACGGCACGCCCGGAGGCGTGCCCAAAGTGAGTGCAGAGGAGGCTCCAAGCCATCCTGGCTCCTGTCTCTTCCCACCTACGAGGGTGCAACCTCCGTGCCGGGTTTCGGGCGCCCGGCGTGAACCCGGTCGCAAACCGCCGCGTGGCGCCGCCGGGAACCCCCGCGCCGCCCGCTCAGGCGCCCATGCGCGCGCCGGTCGCGGCGACCAGCCGCAGCTTCGCCGCCTGCTCGTCGATGGTCAGTTTGTTACCCACAACGGAAGTTCCGAACCCGCACTGGGGCGAAATTGCCAGCCGCTCGCGGTCGACAAAGCGGCTGGCCTCGTCCACCCGCGCCAGCAGTTCGGCCGGGTCCTCCAGCCGCCCGTGCTTGCTCGAGACCAGCCCCAGCACCACCACCTTGTCGTCGGGCACCGCGGCCAGCGGCTCGAAACCGCCGGAACGCTCGTCGTCGTATTCGAGCAGCAGTCGGTCGGCGACCGAATTCCGGAAGATCGGCTCCGCGATCGAATCGTAGCCGCCGGCGACCAGCCAGCGGCTGCCCTGGTTGCCGCGGCACAGGTGCAGACCGAAGGTGACGCCCTCGATCGGCGCCAGCACCCGGTTGTCGAGTTCGATCCCGAGCTCCAGCCACTCCCGCACCGACCAGCCGCGGCCCTCGTAAAAGGCCCGCGTCTCGGGGTCGATCAGCAGCGGGTAGTGCGGTGCATCGAGCTGGATGTAGGTCGCGCCGTACTCGGCCAGCTCCTCGACCTCCTCGCGCAGGATGCGGGCGACGTCCTCGAGGAACGCCTGCAGCGAGCCGTAGGCGTGGCTCGACTGCTCCGGCGACCAGAAATTGCCGAACAGGCCCGGGCTCGGCAGCGTGATCTTGGGGATGGCGCGGGTGCGCCCGCGCAGGTAGACGAACTCCTCGCCCGAGAGCGAGCGCCGCCGCCGCAGGCGGTCGGTCACCGCCAGCTCCGGGCGCTCCTTCTTCAGGTCGCCGACCTCGGCGTCACCGTGCCAGTCACCCCAGAGGAAGGCGTCGAGGTCCCAGTCGCCGAAGCCCTCGACCGCCTGCGTCAGCTGGCTCTGGAACGACAGCCGCCGCATCTCGCCGTCGGTCACGACCTCGAGCCCGGCGGCCTCCTGCATCGCCACCACGGCATCGACCGCCCGGTCCTCGACCCGCTTGAACGCCACCCGGTCGAGCTCGCCCGCCCGGTAGCGCTCCTGCGCGTCCAGCAACCAGCCCGGCCGCAGCAGGCTGCCCACCACGTCGGCCCGTGCGCTGATCATGCCGCCTCCCGTGTTCGATTGGTGGTTGCGCAACCCGGTAGCCGCTGGCGCGTGGTCGTAGGTGCGCTTTTCCACGGCGCCCCCCGGCGCCGTGGAAAAGCGTACGCCCTGATCCGAACGAATGCGCGGCGTTACGAGCCCGGAAACCGCCGGATCTTCTGCCCCTTCTGCCCCAGGTACTCCACCAGCTCCGCGTCCCCGCGCTCGACCCGGTCCGCACCCCGTATGGGCCCCTCCTCGCCGCCGAAGATCTCGAAATAGGTCCCGTCCGTGAACAGCAGGAACACCTGCTGCCGCGGATGCTGCGGGTTCTGCTTGTAGATCACCGTCTCGATCGTCCGCCCGACGATCTTCTCGAATGCACCTGCATCGTCCACGCCGCCTCCCGTCCAGCCCGCCGCCGCAGCGACCGGCCGACCCGCCCGAAACCGCCGAATTGTACTACCCGCAGCCCCCGGCCGAACCTGACACAGGTCATTGCGAGGAGCGAAGCGAGGAAGCAATCCAGGCCCGCTGCCCACCAGACCCAACCGCCGCCGCAGCTCGTCCACAACCGCGTAGGTGCGCTTTTCCGCGGCGCCACCGGCGCCGTGGAAACGCGTACGGTCGACATTGCCTCTACGGCTCGCCCTCCAACCCGAACCGACCGCGAAACGCCTCGACGACCTCGCGCAAGCGCCGTAGGTGCGCTTTTTCGCGGCGCCCCGGCGCCGCGGAAACGCGTACGGTCAACGGCCCCGTCACGACTCGCCCACCAACCCGAACCGGTCCCGAAACGCCTCCACCACCTCCCGCAACCGCGGATCGAGCAACGCCAGCGCCTGCCGCTCGATCGCCGCCGGCACCCCGCCGTAGAACGCCTCCGCGATTCCGCCGGCGATGCAGGCCATCGTATCCGCGTCGCCGCCGAGCGAGATCGCGTTGCGCACTGCCCCCTCGTAATCCTCCGACTCGAGAAAGGCGATGATCGACTCCGGCACCGAGCCCTGGCAGGACACGTCGAACCGGTATCCCGGCCGGATC
>JAWWAE010000199.1:0-4043 GCA_033721835.1 Halofilum sp. (in: g-proteobacteria)
TCCGGAGGTGCACTCCCGCTGCGGGCCACCGCACGCGTTTCGTTGCAACCCGGGCGTGTGCGTCTGCCGGCGCAAGGGCGCACCTGCGTCATCCTTGCGACGGGGATTGTCAATTGGTGCTCACTCGCGTCCATTCGCGATCCCGTTGTTTCAATGCCGGAAGTGGCGCATTCCCGTGAACACCATGACCAGCCCCAGCTCGTCCGCAGCCGCGATGACCTCGTCATCGTGCATCGAGCCGCCGGGCTGCACCACGGCGGCGATGCCGTCCGCGGCGGCGACGTCGAGCACGTCGCGAAAGGGAATGAACGCGTCCGAGGCCATGACCGCCCCGCGTGTCTCGAGGCCCGCGTCGGCCGCCTTGATGCCGCAGATCCGCGTCGAGATGACGCGGCTCATCTGGCCTGCACCGACACCGATCGTGCGGCCCTCGCGGGCGTAGACGATGGCATTCGACTTGACCGACTTGGCGACCCGCCAGGCGAACTGGAGGTCGCGCATCATGTCCGCATCCGGCCGCTTGCAGGTGACGGTACGCAGCCCCCCGTCGTCCGTGAGCGGCACGTCGCGTTCCTGCACCAGCAGTCCACCGGCCACGCCCCGATAGTCCAGCCCGCCGGCGATACCCTCGAACGGACCGCTCGCCAGTACCCGCACGTTCTTCTTCTCCGCCAGCACGGCCAGCGCGTCCTCGCCGACCTCGGGCGCGATCAGGACCTCGATGAACTGGCGCTCGATCAGGACGCGCGCGAGTGCCGCGTCGAGCGGCCGGTTGAAAGCGATGATGCCGCCGAACGCCGAGACCGGGTCGGTGGCATAGGCGGCCTCGTAGGCACCGACCGCATCGCCCGCGATGGCGACGCCGCAGGGATTGGCATGCTTGACGATGACACAGGCAGGCTCGTCGAACTGCTTGACGCATTCGAGCGCGGTATCGGCGTCGGCAATGTTGTTGAAGGACAGGGCCTTGCCCTGCAGCACGCGGGCGCGCGTCACGGTCGCGGGCGGGCCGTCCGGCGCGGCATAGAAGGCGGCACGCTGGTGGGGGTTCTCGCCGTAGCGTAGCGGCTGCACGCGCTCGAAGCGGTTGCTCAGTTCGCGCGGAAGCAGGTCGTCGTCACCCTCGGTATCACCGTCGGCACGCGCGAGCCAGTCGGCAATGGCGGCGTCGTAGGCCGCCGTGTGGCGGAACGCCTTCAAGGCCAGCCGCCGCCGCGTGTTCGCGGAGACACCACCGCCCTCGATTTCCCCGCGCAACTCGTTGTAGTCGTTGGGGTCGGTGACGACCGTGACGTCCTGCTGGTTCTTGGCCGCGGCACGGACCATGGCGGGTCCGCCGATGTCGATCTGCTCGATCGCCTGCTCGCGGGTGACGCCGGGCCGCGCGACCGTCTCGCGGAACGGGTAGAGGTTCACCACCACCAGGTCGATCGGGACGATGTCGTGCTCGCGCATCACCTCCCGGTCGGTTTCGCGGCGACCGAGGATGCCGCCATGGATGCGCGGGTGCAGGGTCTTGACGCGGCCGTCCATGATCTCGGGTGCGCCGGTGTGCTCGGCCACCTCGGTCACGTTCAGGCCGGCGTCGCGCAGCGCGCGCGCCGTGCCCCCGGTGGAGAGCAGTTCCACGTTGCGCGCGGCCAGCGCGTGCGCGAATTCGATCAGGCCGGTCTTGTCCGACACGCTGAGCAGGGCGCGTCGGATGGGCGTACTGGTGTTCGTCATCAGTGAGCCGGGGCTCCGGGTTTCATACTCGCTCCGGGCGGAGCTCCGCCCCCGGACGCCGGGTTCGGGGTCAGCGGCCGATGCCGTAGAAATCGAGCTTCTTGCGCAGCGTGCCGCGATTCATGCCGAGCAGGCTCGCGGCGCGGCACTGGTTGCCGCGTGTCTGCGCCAGCACATACTGGAGCAGGGCCTGTTCGGTCTCGCGGATGACCATCTTGTACAGATCGCAGGGCTGCTGACCCTCGAGCGCGTTGAAGTAGCGGTCGAGTTCCTGGAACACGCAACGCCGCAGGGGCGTCTCGACGCTATCGCCGCAGTCGGGCTGTTGAATGACGTTCATGCGGCAAGCCAAGCCTTGTTGTTCGAAGTTCGACGAGTCGAGCCGTGTCTCGTCCTTTTGCCGCTGGCTTGACGGTCCCTCGTTCCAGGCCGGGTGGGGTGACTGCGCCGATGGCCCTCCACTGCCCCGGGAGGCGCGTCGATCCTCAGCCCGCGAGCGGGGGGCGAGTATAACATGCGGCTGGGGCGCGTCTGGGGTGCTCATGTTCACAATTCCGAGGATCCGCCGGCCGGCGCGGGCGGGTGCAGGACGCGCAGCATGAACCATGCCGACAAGCTGCGGACGGCGTGATCGGGGTCAGGAAAAATCGAGTTCGAAGGTGCGCACGGCGCGCCCCGGATCGCGCACCTCGAGGGTCACGCGCACCGGCGCCCCCGGGGCCATGCGCTGGTCCGGATCGAGCCCCGGCAGGTATTCCTGCGGCCGGAAGTTGCGGCGGATGAGCGGTTCGCCGCGGACGTCGCCGAGGCTGACCGTGAGGACGGGGTGTGGCTGGGCGAAAGGCGCGTTGTTGACGAAGGTCGCGTCGATGATCAACGCGTCCTCCGCGTTCGGGTGCGAGTAGACGCTGCGGCGAACGAGCTCGATCCGGGCGACATCGCGCCGTGGCGGCAGCGTGCAGCCGAGCGGCTCGCACATGCGCAGCAGCAGCGGCCGCAGGCTGGGATCCTGGGCGAACGCGTCGCGCTGCGCATAGACGAGCTGACCCAGCAGCAGGAGCACGAGCAGTGCGTTGACCGCCGCCCAGGCCGCGATCGACCAGCCCGAGCGCCGGACCGGGGTCGGCCCCGCCTCGCCCAGGTCCGACAGCAGCAGTCCCGAGACGCTCGCCCGCGGCTGGCCGAATGCCAGCGAGGCCTGGCTGCCCGTGGATCGCGCGGCCGACAGCGGCAACTCCCGCTGGAGTCGCTGGCGGGCGTTGAACACGCGCCGGCAATGACCGCAGCGGACCCGCCCGCTGGCTGCCTCCAGCTGCGTCGACTCGACGCGGAACACGGTCCGGCAGTGGGGGCACTGGGTGTTCACGCGCGCCAGTATCCGGTCGCGCCGCGGACGCGGCAAGGGATGGCGCGCCTCATCGCCGCAGGCCGTCGAGCCGGACCCACTCGTCGCGCGTGGCCCCCGGATCGATGCGGTACCAGGGCCGGTAGGCCTCGGCGACCCGTCCGGCCTGCTCGTCGAGCAGGCCGGCGAGTGCCAGATCGCCCCCGGACGGCTGGCACTCCGCGAGCGTCGGCGCCAGCCGGATCAGGGGCTCGGCGAGGATGTTCGCGACCACGACCGCATACGGGCCGGCCGGCAACTGCTCGGCCTCGCAGGTGAACAGCCGCTCCTCGACACCATTGATCCGCGCGTTGGCGCGGGTGGCCTCGAGGGCCTGCGGGTCGATGTCGACCGCGGTGGCGTGGCGGGCGCCGAGCAGCAACGCCGCCACGGCGAGGATCCCGGAGCCGCAGCCGTAGTCGAGCAGATCGCGGCCCTCGAGCGGCCGCTCCTCCAGCCACTCGAGGCAGAGCGCGGTGGTGGCATGGGTACCGGTGCCGAAGGCGAGCCCGGGATCGAGCCGGACGATCACGGCGTCGTCCGCATCGACCGTGGCCTCCAGCGGTGCCACCCACAGCCGGCGGCCGAAGCGCAGCGGGCGCCAGTCGTCCAGCCAGGCGCGCTCCCAGTCGCGGTCGGGCAGGCGCTCGAAGCGGGGTTCGCCGGGCCAGCCGCCCTCGTCCGCGAGTGCGGCGGTCACGTGCGCGGGCTCGGTGTCACCGGGGAACAGCGCGACCAGCCGCAGCGTGCTCCACAAGGGCATCGTGCCCGGCTCCGGCTCGAGCAGGGGCGCCTCGCCGGCGTCCTCGTAGGTGATGGAGACGGCCCCGGCGCCGGTCAGGGCCTCCTCGATCGCGCCGGCGCGCTCGGCATCGGTGTCGACCTTCACCTGCAGCCAGGACATCGGGCCCTCGTCTCGTCGGCGCGACCGGCA
>JAWWAE010000200.1:0-3990 GCA_033721835.1 Halofilum sp. (in: g-proteobacteria)
CCCTACCTGATCGAGCAGATGCAGTACTTCCAGGCCGGCAAGCGGTGGCAGCCGGAGAAGATGCAGCCCGAGATGAAGGAGCTCAGCGAGGAAGACATCAAGGCGCTCGCCGAGTACTACGCGAGCCAGGGGCCCAAGCGCTTCTAGAGGCGAGCGACCGAAGGCTTCGGTCGGGGGCACCGTGCCGGTCGAAGCCACGCCGCGCGAGCGGTACGACGGGTAGCTGCGGAGAACCGTGATGACCGAACACGACGAGCCCGGGGAACCGGCGGGCAGGAAGGAGGGAATCTGGGCGCGCCTGTGGCGCAGGCCGCAGCGCTGGTACCTGCTTGGAATCCCGGCGGGCGGTGCACTCGCGCTGGTGCTCGGCATCGTCCTGACCGGCGGCTTCCTGAAGACCGTGGAGGCCACCAACACGCTCGGCTTCTGCACCTCGTGTCACGAGATGCAGGCGTTCGTGTTCCAGGAGTACAAGGAGACGGTGCATTACCAGAACGCGAGCGGCGTGCGCGTGATCTGCGCCGATTGCCATGTGCCGAAGGGCTTTTTCGCCAAGATGTGGCGCAAGACCCAGGCGAGCTTCAACGAGCTGCCGGCCCATTTCCTTGGCAAGATCGATACCCGCGAGGAGTTCGAGGCACACCGCGCCGAGCTCGCGCAACGGGTGTGGGACCGCATGCGGGGGAACGACTCGGCGACCTGCCGCACCTGCCACAGCTACGAGGCCATGAACCTCGAGCTGCAGGACCGCTCCGCGCAGCGCCGGCATTCACCGGAGTACGTCCAGAAGACCGGACGCACCTGCATCGACTGCCACGAGGGGATCGCGCACAAGCTGCCCGAGGACATGTAGCCACCGGTACCGTGGACCACGCACGCCCGGGTTCGGCACCCGGGCATCGCGGCGGTGTGTACGCGGGCGCCCCGATGACGCAGAATGGCCGCCGGCCGCGGACCCGCCACGGGCCGGTTCCCGGCAGGACGCGGCCGCACCGCCCCTCCAGGCCCCCGCAGCGCACTCCCGGGGCCGGCGCTGGTCGCGCCGGTGAGCGACGCAACGGGCCCGGCCCGGGGAACCGGCGCAATGGCCCGGGAGTCCGATCGGCCATCGCCGGTAGAATGATCAGGTAGTTGGAAGCACGCTCTGATGGATTTCGTCTGGTTTCACAAGCTCGGGGTGCCGCGGCACTTCTACCGGCTCGCCCTGCGGCTCTCGCCGTGGTTCGCGGCGCTGGCGGCGGTACTGTTCGCGGCCGGCCTCTGGCAGGGCCTGTTCGTCGCCCCGCCCGACTACCAGCAGGGCGAGAGCTACCGCATCATGTTCGTGCACGTCCCCTCGGCCTGGATGTCGATGTTCACCTGGGTGTTCATGGCGGCCATGGCCGTGGTGGTGCTGGTCTGGCGAATCAAGGTCCCGGAATCCATGATGCGCGCGGCCGCCCCGCTCGGCGCGACCTTCACCTTCCTCGCGCTGGCCACCGGCTCGCTGTGGGGCAAGCCGATGTGGGGCACCTACTGGCAGTGGGACGCGCGCCTGACGTCGGAGCTGATCCTGCTGTTCCTGTACCTCGGGTTCATTGCCTTGCAGGCGGCGATCGAGGATCGACGGGCGGCGGCGCGGGCGGGTGCCATCCTGGCGCTGGTCGGGCTGATCAACATCCCGATCATCCACTACTCGGTCGAGTGGTGGAACACGCTGCACCAGGGACCGACGGTGACCAAGTTCGACCAGCCGTCGATCACCTGGGAGATGGGCCGACCGCTGCTGCTGATGGCACTGGCGTTCAAGGCCTACTTCGTCGCCGTGCTGCTGGTGCGCACGCGCTGCGATATCCTCGAGGCCGAAACCGGCAGCGCCTGGGTGGGCGAACTCGCGACTGGGGAGCGGACACGCTGATGGACTGGGGCAACTTCTTCGCAATGGGTGGCTACGCGGCCTTCGTCTGGCCGTCCTACGGGATCGCGGCGCTGCTGCTGGCGATCAACGCCATCGTACCGTGGCGCCGCGAGCGCGCTTTGCGCGCGCGCCTGCGTGACCGTCAGCCGGGGGCTCGGTCGTGACCCCCCGCCGCCGCCGCCGTCTCGCCTTCGTCGGCCTGCTGGTCGTCGGGGTCGGCGTGGCCGCCGCCCTGTTGCTGACCGCGTTCCGCGAGAACCTGGTCTATTTCTACACGCCCACCGACGTCGCCGAGGGCAAGGCGCCGCTGGACCGCAAGTTCCGCGTCGGCGGCCTGGTGGCCGATGACAGCGTGCAGCGCGCGGACGCCTCGCTGCGGGTGCGCTTCGTGGTCACCGATACGGCGGCCAACGTGCCCGTGGTCTACAGCGGCGTGCTGCCCGACCTGTTCCGCGAGGGCCAGGGCATCGTCGCCGACGGCCGTCTCAACGGTGACGGCGAGTTCGTGGCCGAGCGCGTGCTGGCCAAGCACGACGAGAACTACATGCCGCCGGAGGCGGCCGAGGCGCTGCAACGCGCCGGCGCCAACGGCAGCGGTGTCGGCTACGGTGGCTACGGAGGTGGGCAATGATTCCCGAACTCGGCACGCTGGTCCTCTCGCTCGCCCTGGCCGTCACCGTGGTGCAGGCGGCGCTGCCGCTCGCCGGCGCATGGGAGGGCCGCACGGCCTGGATGGCGCTGGCGCGCCCCGCGGCGGCCGTCCAGTTCGGCTGCGTGGCACTGGCCTTCGTCGCACTGTCGTGGTCCTTCTACACGATGGACTTCTCGGTCGCCTACGTGGCCTCCAACTCCAACAGCATCCTGCCGTGGTACTACCGCCTGACCGCGGTCTGGGGCGGCCACGAGGGCTCGATGCTGCTGTGGATGCTGATCCTCGCCGGCTGGACGCTGGCGGTGGCGCTGCGCTCGCGCAGCCTGCCGCTGGTGCTGGTCGCGCGCGTGCTCGCGGTGCTCGGTTTCATCAGCGCCGGCTTCCTGCTGTTCATCCTGCTGACCTCGAACCCGTTCGAGCGGCTGACGCCGGCGCCGGTCGAGGGCGCGGACCTGAACCCGCTGCTGCAGGACGTCGGCATGATCATCCACCCGCCGATGCTGTACATGGGCTACGTCGGCATGGCGGTGGCGTTCGGCTTCGCGATCGCCGCCCTGATCGGCGGCCGCCTCGACGCCGCCTGGGCCCGCTGGACCCGGCCCTGGGTGACGGTGGCATGGACCTTCCTCACCGCCGGCGTCGCGCTCGGCAGCTGGTGGGCCTACTACGAACTCGGCTGGGGCGGCTGGTGGTTCTGGGACCCCGTGGAGAACGCCTCCTTCATGCCCTGGCTGGTGGCGACCGCGCTGATCCACTCGCTGGCGGCGACCGAGAAGCGCGGCACCTTCAAGAGCTGGACCGTGCTGCTGGCGATCCTCGGCTTCTCGCTGTCGCTGCTCGGGACCTTCCTGGTCCGCTCCGGGGTGCTCACCTCGGTGCACGCCTTCGCCTCGGACCCGGCGCGCGGCGTCTACATCCTCGCCTTCCTCGGGCTGGTGGTCGGCGGCAGCCTGCTGCTGTACGCCCTGCGCGGGCCGGGCACGCTCGGCGGCAACCGCTTCGAATGGCTGTCGCGCGAGACCATGCTGCTGGCGAACAACGTCCTGCTGCTGGTCGCGGCCGGCACGGTGCTGCTGGGCACGCTCTACCCGCTGGTGATCGACGCCGTCGGCGGCGGCAAGCTGTCGGTCGGCCCGCCCTGGTTCAACGTCACCTTCGTGCCCCTGATGGTGCTGCTGCTGGCTCTGCTCGGTTTCGGTCAGCTGGTGCGTTACAAGCGTGACACGGCCGCGCGCGTGATCGCCCACATGCGCTACGGGCTGCCGGCCGCGCTGATCGCCGGCCTCGCGATCGCGGCCATGCTGGGCGCCGGCATCGCGGGGGTCGCCGGGACCGCGCGCGGCGGGGCGGTGGCGATCGGGGTCGCGTGGGGCGGGGTCCAGGCGGTGCGAACGCAGCTCAGCCCGCAGCGCAGCCGGGGGGGTGGGCTGCGGCGGCTCCC
>JAWWAE010000201.1:0-3985 GCA_033721835.1 Halofilum sp. (in: g-proteobacteria)
CCACGTTCTGCGCCCGGGTCGCGGGCAGCACCCTGGCGGACCCCTACGCCGTGATCTCTTCGGCGGTCAGCACCCTCTCCGGGCCCCTGCACGGCGGCGCCAACGAGGCGGTCCTGCGCATGCTCGAGCAGATCGGCAGCGTGGAGAACGTGCCGAAGTACATCGAGAAGGCGAAGGACAAGAACGACCCCTTCCGCCTGATGGGCTTCGGGCATCGCGTCTACAAGAACTACGACCCGCGCGCGAAGATCATCCGCCAGGCCTGCCACGACCTGTTGCAGGAGCTGGGCGACGACAACGAGAACCAGCCGCTGTTCGAGACCGCCATGGAACTCGAGCGCATCGCGCTCGAGGACGACTACTTCGTCCAGCGCAAGCTGTACCCGAACGTCGACTTCTACTCGGGCATCATCCTGCGCGCGATGGGCATGCCGCTGAGCATGTTCACCGTCATCTTCGCCGTCTCGCGCACCGTCGGCTGGATCGCGCACTGGAACGAGATGATGGAAGACCCCGAACTCCGCATCGGCCGCCCGCGCCAGCTCTACACCGGCGCGGAAAAGCGGGATTACGTGGAGATCGGCAAGCGGTAGGGGCGCATTCGCGGAAGCGCATCCGTTCCCATCGCGCAGTTGCGACGAACTGTCGGGAATGCTTCGCGGCTGAAGCCGCTCCCACAATCCTTCGACCGCGCCTCCAGTGGTCCGTGGGAGCGGCTTTAGCCGCGAACGAACGGGGTACCACGCCTGCGGTCGGCGACCTGCTCCCCGTGTACACCAGGCCTTCAATCAAGGGACGCAGGAGGCCTATTGCTCGGCAACGAGATCGTCGGGAACGTCTTTCACATTACCGCCTTCCACCCAGATCGCATTCCAGAACGGATAGTCACCCACTCGTTCGCACAGGCCGGCGCGCACCGGGTTTGCCACGATGTATCGTGCGAATGCACGGATATCCTCTTCGCACCGCAAGGCATGATCATGGTATCCGGGTTGCCAGATTGAACCTCGGGATCCAGATATCCCGTTGATTGCGTGCGCGGAATGCGCCTTCAGTATCTTCATCACGCCGCCGAGCGTCCCCGATTCCAGACCGAACAGCCAGTGGATATGGTCAGGCATGACTACCCATGCGAGTGAGTTCACAGGTGCATGGTGCGGCATTCGATGCAGGACCCGCGCGCATGCGCAGGCGCCGTCCCAGTCGGCAAAGACTGGCTCTCGATCGCGGGTTACGGTGGTGACGACATAGGCCTGGCCGACGAGCGAGCGACGACCGATACGCAGACGATGGCTGCGGAAATGGCGGGATTGGCGCGGCATCTTCGGGTTTCCCTTCCCGAATCGGGCTCTGCAAGCATGCCTCGCGGCTCATTTGCGGGCAAGGCCATACCACGCCAGTTCGCTGGCTGAAGCCGCTCCCACAATCCCTCGATGACCCGCCTAGGGGTCCGTGGGAGCGGCTTCAGCCGCGAACAGTCGGGGCGTACACCTGCCGACGCGCTTAGCCGCCGTCGCGCAACTCCTGCTCGATCTCCACCTCCTCCGGCGCCGGCGCCTGGTCCGGTTGCCACGCCTGGAGCCGGTAGAGAATGCGCAGCGCGGCGTCCTGCTGCAGGTCCTCGACCAGGGCGGCCTCCTCGCTCTGCGTGGCCAGCACGGCGGTGCGGTCGAAGGTGTAGTCGCGCAGGCCCTCGATGGTCTCGAGGCGGGTCAGCGGGCGGCGTTGCTCGCCGGTGTCGCGCAGCAGCCAGGTGGTGGTGTAGCGCAGCTCGAACTCGTCGACCTCGGCCGAGGCGGCGGAGATGGTCAGCACGCGCCGTTCCCGGCGTTCCTCGAGGATCTGGATCTCGCTCGCGGCATCCGCGCGCTGGTCGGCGATGCGCACTTTGCTGTTGCGCAGCAGGTCGCGCAGCTCGCGCGCGACGTCGCTGCCACCGACCGCTTCGATGTGGACCGGCTGCAGCGCGACCGGGATGGAGAACTGGCCGCGCAGCTGGAAGCCGCAGCCCGCCAGTACGAGCGCGAGCGCGGGCAGGGTGACGCTACGCCACCACGACATTGATCAGCTTCCCCGGCACCACGATCACCTTGCGCACCTGCTTGCCCTCCGTGTGGCGCTGCACGTTCTCCTGTGCCAGCGCCGCCGCACGCAGGTCGTCCTCCGGGGCATCGGCCGGCACCTGGATGCGGCCGCGCAGCTTGCCGTTGACCTGCACGACCAGGTCCACTTGGTCGCGCACCAGCGCGGACGGGTCGACCTCGGGCCATGGCATCTCCACCACCGCGCGCTCGTGCCCCAGCGCGAACCACAGCGTGTGGGCGACGTGCGGCACGATCGGCGACAGCATCAGCACCACGTGGTCGAGCACCTCGCGCACCACCGCGCGGCCCTCTTCCGTGCCGTCCTGGCAAGTCCCGAGCTCGTTCATCAGTTCCATCACCGCGGCCACCGCGGTGTTGAAGGTGTAGCGCCGGTCCATGTCGTCCGTGACCTTGCGCAGCGTCTCGTGCAGCTTGCGCCGCAGCGCCTTGTGCTGCTCGGCCAGCCGCGCCGGCTCGCGCGCGCTCTCGTCGACCGGGCCGCCGGCGACATGCTCCTGCACCGCCCTCCACAGGCGTTTCAGGAAGCGATGCGCGCCGTCGACGCCGGCGTCGCTCCATTCCAGCGTCTGCTCCGGCGGCGCCGCGAACATGATGAACAGGCGCACGGTGTCGGCACCGACGCTGTCGATCATCGCCTGCGGGTCGACCGTGTTGCCCTTCGACTTCGACATCTTGGCGCCGTCCTTCAGCACCATGCCCTGGGTCAGCAGGTTGGTGAACGGCTCGTCGGCCGCGACCAGGCCCTCGTCGCGCATCAGCTTCTGGAAGAAGCGCGCGTACAGCAGGTGCAGGATGGCGTGCTCGATGCCGCCCACGTACTGGTCGACCGGCAGCCAGTAGTCGGCGCGCTCGTCGAGCATCGCGCGGTCGTTGTCCGGGCAGGCGTAGCGGGCGAAGTACCAGGACGACTCGAAGAAAGTATCGAAGGTATCGGTGTCGCGCTGCGCGTCGGCGCCGCACTCCGGGCAGGTCGTCTGGTAGAACGACGGATCGGACTTCAGCGGCGAGCCGCCGGTCTCCGGGATCTCGATGTCCTCGGGCAGCAGTACCGGCAGGTCCTCCTCGGGGACCGCTACGGGGCCGCAGGCATCGCAGTGGATGACCGGGATCGGCGCGCCCCAGTAGCGCTGGCGCGAGACGCCCCAGTCGCGCAGGCGCCACTGCTCGCGGATCTCGCCGCGGCCGTCGCCGGCGAGGTCGGCCGCGATGCGCTCGAAGGCCTCGGCCGAGCTCAGGCCGTCGTACTGGCCCGAGTTGACCACCACGCCGTAGTCGGTGAACGCGCCCTGCGCGACGTCGACGTGGCCGCCGTCGGCGGCGTCGATCACCTGCACGATCGGCAGCCCGTACTTGTGTGCGAACGCCCAGTCGCGCTCGTCGTGGCCGGGCACGGCCATGATCGCGCCGGTGCCGTAGGCCATGAGCACGAAGTTGGCGACGTAGATCGGCAGCGGCTCCCCGGTGAGCGGATGGATCGCCTCGCGCGGAAGCCGCACACCCTTCTTCTCCAGCGTCTCCAGCGCGGCCTCGGAGGTCGTGCCGCGGCGGCACTCGTCGACGAAGGCGCGGATCTCCGGGTCGTCCTCGGCGGCGGCCAGCGCCAGCGGGTGCTCGGCCGCGACCGCCATGTAGGTCGCGCCGAGCAGCGTGTCGGGCCGCGTGGTGAACACGTACAGCGGATGCTCGGGGTCGCCCTCGACGTCGAAGCGGATCTCGACCCCGCGCGACTTGCCGATCCAGTTGCGCTGCATGGTGCGCACGGCCTCGGGCCAGCCGTCCATCCGGTCGAGCTCGTCGAGCAACTCCGGGGCGTAGCCGGTGATGCGCAGGAACCACTGCGGGATGTCGCGCCGCTCGACCTCCGCGCCCGAGCGCCAGCC
>JAWWAE010000202.1:0-3966 GCA_033721835.1 Halofilum sp. (in: g-proteobacteria)
CTCGCCCGCATGCCCTTGCGCGTATCCGCCGCAAGCGTGAACTGGGGCACGAGCAGCACCGCGCCGCCGATGTCGACCACGCTGGCATTCATGCGCCCGCCGGTATCGGCGAATACGCGGTAGCCGAGGAGGCGCTCGGCCAGCCGCTGTGCCTGGGCCGTGGTGTCGCCGCGCTCGACGCCCACCAGCACCAGCAGGCCCGGACCGATGGCGGCGATCCGCGCGCCGTCCACGTCCACGGCGGCCTCGGTCACCCGCTGCAACAAGCCGATCATGCCGCGCATCCTCGGGCAGCCCGGGGGCGCGCGCAAGCGCGCCGCGGGACGGGCGGGGGAGCGGCTTGTAGGTCATGACTGACAAGGATTGTCCACATTGTCGACATCGAATTGCCCGGATCGTCCACATGATCGGGGCCTCGGAATCGTGCGAACGTGAAACCGTGCCAGGGACCGGCTAGCGGAAGACCAGGGGAAGTGACCCCGCAGGGAAGCCGGGGCACGCCAGGGAGGGCCCCGGGAACGCCGAGGGGCAGGGACGCCCCCGCAAGGACGCACCCGGAGCCAGCGCAGGCCGACGCCGGGCGAGAGCCCCCCGCCGCCGGGCCCGCCCGCGCCGCCCCCCGGGCCCGGAAGGCTCCAGGGAACGTCGTGTTTCACCTCGCCAGGGGACGGCGTGGCCCGGCCGCCACTCGGCCGGGCCTTTTTTTTGCCCGCCACCCGGCCAGTGGCCGGGCCGGTTGCCGCTGCCGGCACGCGCGGCTAAGGTAAGCCACCCTCGCGCGGCCGCTGGCGCTGGATGAAAGACCGACTGATCCGACTCCTCCTCCGCCTCCTCACCGCCCTGCCCTTCCGGGCGGCCCAGGGGTTCGGCACCGCGATCGGCTGGCTGCACTGGGTCCTGCCCAATCGCTCCAAGCGCACCAGCCGCGACAACATCGAGCTCTGCTACGCCGAGCGCCGGCCCGAGTGGCGCCGGCGGCTGCTGCGGCAGAACCTGATCGAGACCGGGCGCACGCTCGCCGAGTCGGTGTGGATCCTCGGGCGCCCGCCGGAGCACTCGCTGCCGCTGCTGCGCGAGACGCGCGGCATGCATCACCTCGAGCAGGCGCTGCGAGCCGGGCGCGGGGTGCTGTTCGCCACCCCGCATCTCGGGGCCTGGGAGCTGTCGGCCGTCTACGCGGCCGAGCGCATCCCGATGACCGTGCTCTACCGGCCGGCCCGGGTGGCCGCCTTCGCGGAGCTGGTCAGCGTCGCCCGGACCCGGCTCGGGCTGCACCCGGTCCCGACCACCGCCGGCGGTGTCCGGGCGCTGCACCGGGCGCTGCAGCGCGGCGAGGCCGTGGGCATCCTGCCGGACCAGGAACCGCGCGCCGGCCAGGGCGTGTTCGCCCCCTTCTTCGGCCAGCCCGCGCTGACCATGACGCTGGTCTCGCGACTGGCCGCGCGCACCGGGGCGACCGTGCTCATCGCCACCACCCGGCGCCTGCCGGGCGGATCGGGGTTCAGCATGCGGGTGTGGCCGGCCGACCGCCGCGTGGCCGACAGCGATCCACAGGTGGCCGCGACAGCGATCAACCACGAAGTCGAGCGCGCGATTGCGCTGGCGCCCGCGCAATACATGTGGAACTACAAGCGCTTCCGCACCGCGCCCGCGTCGAGCGGCGAGGGTTCGCAAGCCTGACCCTGGCGCCCCGATCGTCGAACTCGTGACTGCGGCGGCGTGCAGTGGTGGGCATCGGGGCTGTTGCCGCCGCCTCGTGCTCGCGTAGCCCCTATCGCCGGCGCCGTGCACGCCGCGGATATTCCATTTTCGACCCGTCCGGGCGGTTGCGAAACAGGCGAAAGTTCCAGAGATAGGCCTCCGGCCGCAGCCTGATGCAGGCCTCCATGGCGCGGTTGACGGTCGTCGCATCGGCAACGGCATCACCGGCGGGGAAATCACGCAGTGGCTCGCGCACCACGATCTCGTAGCGCCGACTCTCGGGCGCATAGTAGGCATAGACCGGTATGGTGACCGCGCCGCTCATGCTGGCGAGCCGCGCGACCGTCGTCAGGGTCGCCTTGTCCTGGCCGAAGAAGGGCGCAAAGACACTGTTGCGGGCCCCGAAATCCTCGTCCGGCATGTAGTAGAAGACCGTGCCGCGCTGCAACGCCCGCACCACCGGCCGCAGGCCGCCGTCGCGCGGGAACAGGTGCACGCCGTAGGCAACCCGGGTGCGCCTGGTGAGCCAGTCCAGCACTGGCGATCTCAGGACCTTCGCCATGCTGGACAGCCGGACATGCGGGGTCAGCGCGATGCCGCCAAAGTCCACGGCCGCCGTGTGCGGATTGACCAGGATCACAGGCCGGCCGTCCCGCACGGCGGCCAGGACGTGCTCCAGGCCCTGGACGCGGCAGCGGGTCCGCGGCACACGGCGTCGAAGATCCCACCACAGCACCGGCAGATCCGCCATGGCGCGGGCGTACGCGCGGAAGTGCTCACGGGCGAGCGCACGCCGCTCGGCTTCACTGCGTTCCGGAAAGCACAGTTCGAGATTGAGTTCGACGATACCCCGGCGTCTTGCATTCAGCCGGTAGCGCAGGTCGCCGGTCGCCGCCGCCACCGGATCGCGCAATCGACGCGGGACCAGCGCCAGCAGGCTGTACAGCCCCAGCCCGATCCAGGTCGGCCAGTACCGGGGCGCCAGCAGGCGCCGAGGGAGCGGCGGAATCGGGAACTCCGCGTCGCGCCTCAACGTCGTGCCTTCAGCAGTCGCCGCAGGAAGACCTGCATCTCCCTGGCCGCCTGCTTGTCGCCGCGCCGCTGCGCGGCCTCGATACCACTTTCATACGCGGCGGCCGCGGCGTCGGCATCATCGCAGCGCTCGGCGGCCTTGCCCAGCGCCCGCCAGGCGGCCGAGTAGTCCGGGTCATGCTCGACTGCCCGCCGCAGATGGCGCATGGCGCTGGCGGGGTCGTCGGCAGCGAGATATTCGTTGCCGAGCGAGAAGCGCAGCAGGGCCCCGTCCTGGCCCTGCTCGAGCATGCGTTCGAAGGCATCGATGCGGCTCATGCGGCCTCCAACGGGCAATCGGCTCAGGCGTCGCGGACCACCGCGGCGGTGGGCGACGGCCTGCGCCAGGCACTGAACGAATACAGCGCAAGTGCCAGCCAGATGCAACCGAAGGTCACGCCGTGGTCGCCGGTGAACGGCTCGCCGAACACGAACACGGCCAGCAGCACCTGGCAGGTCGGGGTGATGTACTGGAACAGGCCGACCGAGGCCAGCCGCAGCCGGCGGGCGGCCTGCGCGAACAGGATCAGGGGCGCGGCCGTGACCAGGCCCGCGGCCACCAGCAGCAGGTCGAAGCCGGGATCGCCGCCGAAGCGGCCATCACCGCCCAGCCAGAGCAGGAAGCCCAGCGCCAGCGGCGCCAGCAACAGGGTCTCGACGAACAGGCCGGGCGCGGCGCCGACCGCCGTCGTCTTGCGCGCCAGCCCATAGCTGCCGAAGGTCGCCGCCAGGGCCAGCGATACCCACGGCAGCTTGCCGAGCCCGGCGAGCATGTAGCCGACCCCGAGTGCCGCCAGCGCTACCGCCGCCCATTGCAGCCGGGTGAGCGCCTCGCCCAGCACCAACCGGCCGAGCAGCACGCTCACCAGCGGCGTGATGTAGTAGCCGAGGCCGGCCTCGAGCACTCGGCCCTGGGCGACCGCCCAGATGAACACCAGCCAGTTGGTGGAGATCAGCAGCGCAGACAGCAGCAGGCGCAGGCGGGTGCGCGGCCCGCGCAGCGCCGCCCGCACGTCCGGCCACTGCCGCAGCAGCCACAGCAGGCCGGCGACCCAGACCACGGACCAGACGATGCGGTGGGCCAGCACCTCCATCGCGGGCACGCTGGACACGGCCTTGAAGTAGAGCGGGAACGCGCCCCACAGGCCGAAGGCCCCGATGGCATAGCCGGCCCCGGCGAGTGAGCCCCTCGCC
>JAWWAE010000203.1:0-3925 GCA_033721835.1 Halofilum sp. (in: g-proteobacteria)
GCTGGGCCGCGCCCTGATCGGCGCCGGCGTCTCCTGCTGCATGATGGCCTCGTTCAAGGCCTTCGCCATGTGGTTCGCGCCCCAGCGCCTGCCGCTGATCTATTCCTGGCTGCTCACCTTCGGCGCGCTCGGCGCCATCAGCGCGACCGTGCCGGTGGAGTGGTTCCTCGGCCTCGTCGACTGGCGGGTGCTGTTCCTCGGCCTGGCCGCGTTCGCGCTGGCCGTCTCGATCGCCGTGTTCGCCATCGTCCCCGACCACCCGGACCCGCCCGGCCATGTGCGCCTGCGCGACCAGCTGCGTGGTCTCGCCCGGGTCTTTCGCGACCGCTTCTTCTGGGGCATCGCGCCGCTGGCCGCGCTGTCGTCGGGCTCCTCGCTCGCGATCAACGGCCTCTGGGCCGGCCCCTGGCTGCGCGACGTCGCCGGGCTGGAGCGCCCGGCGGTCGCCACCCACCTGCTGATCATCATGCTCGGCATGGGCGCCGGCTTCTTCGGCTGGGGCCTGATCACCGACCGCCTGACCCGCCTCGGCCTGCGCCCGATGACCGTCGCCGGCGGCGGCATGATCGGCTTCCTGGCCCTGCTCGCGCTGCTCGCCGCCGGCGGCACCGGCGGCTCGACCCTGTGGCTGGCGCTCGCGGCCTTCGGCTTCCTCGCCACCTCGGGCAGCCTCAGCTACTCGATCCTGTCGCAGCACTTCCCGCGCGACCTGGCCGGCCGCGCCAACACGGCCCACAACGTGCTGGTGTTCGTCACCGCCTTCGTCGTCCAGTGGGGGATCGGCGGCATCCTGAGCGCCTGGGAGGATCCGGTGACGCGCGAGTATGACCCGGTGGGCTACCGGGTCGCCTTCGGTGTCGTGGCGGCCCTGCAGGCCGTGGCCCTGGCTTGGTTCCTGCGCCAGTGGGCCGCGCGCGCCGACCGGCCGGTCGAACACGAGGCGCAGGTCTCCGGCCTGTCCGCGGGCGACCTCGAGGCGCCGACCGAATCGACGCCCACTGCCGATCCGTCCGGGCGGCACTAGAACGGGACGCGGCGATCGTGGATGGATTTCGTAGGTGCGCTTTCGCCGCAGGCGAACGCGTACGCCAGATTGGACGGCGTCACGTACGCGTTTTCCCGCCGCTAGCGGCGGGAAAAAGCGCACCTACGTCCCGTGAGTGCCGCTTCCCGCGCGGCATCCACGTGCCGCGGACGTGATCGGGCGCACTGCGCGGAACGGCCAACCTGTGGGACGATGGCCCCGGAATTCACCCCGGATCTCGCCATGAAAGACATCAAGCTCATGCTCGCCATCGCGCTCGCGGTACTGGTGGTCGTGTTCGTGATCCAGAACGCCACGCCCGTCCGCGTCGACCTGCTGTTCTGGTCCTGGAGCGCGTCGCGCGCGGTCGTGCTGCTGGTCGTGTTCCTGATCGGCGTGGCCACCGGCTGGCTCGCGCGCGCGGGCGTCCGCCGCCGCTGAACCGGACACCGGGCCGACTACCTCGGGTGTGCTCTCGCCGCTGATGAACGCGTGCGCGTGATGGGAATCGGTCACGTACGCGTTTGCCCGGCGCGAGCGCCGGGCAAAAGCGCACCTACGGCGCACGACTGGCCGTTCGCGCTCACGAGGGCATATTCAGCCGCCGGCTCGGTCGACGACGCATGGTGGATGGCCCATACCGGCGTCCGATTGACGTAGGTGCGCTTTCGCCGCAGGCGAACGCGTACGAATCGTCGGACGGCATTACGTACGCGTTTGCCCGGCGCTGGCGCCGGGCAAAAGCGCACCTACGTCGCGAGACCGACCGTTCGCGGTACGGCGGTCAGCGTTCGTGCTCCTTGATGTATTGCCGTAGTGCGTCGTTGATCCGGGTCTGATAGCGGCTGCCGCGCGCGCGAAACCATGCCAGCACATCCGCATCCAGCCTTAGCGTGATCTGTTTCTTGACCGGCCGGTAGAAGCGACTGCGCCGGGCATCCGACCAGTCCGAGACTTCCGGGATGTCGTCGGTGTCGATCTCGCTGTCCGGGCGATCGCGCAGTCGCCGCAGTTCTTCAGCCTGCCGTCGGGTCACCTTGCTCATACCTTCGCCTTTCTCGCGTCGTTGCCTTGCGGGCCGAAATGATGCGGACGACCTCCTCGCCATCATCCTCGCGCCAGGTATGGGCCACGAGAAGGACCACGATCCCCCCGGCAAGCCCGAGCGTCTGCCAACGCTCTTCATGCCGCTCGTGCCGGTCCTGAACCGACAGGTGATTCGGATCTTCGAACACCAGGGCAGCCGTCTCGAAGCCGACACCGTGCTTGGCCCGGTTGCGCTGATCCTTGCGCTCGTCCCATTCGATCCGCATGCGCATAGTGTAGTTACAAATATGTAACTACACAAGCCTGGCTGTCGCACTGAAGTACGACCTACGACCCAAGGGAACCCACAACGGAGACAGTAGGTCGGGTTTCAACCCGACAGCCGCCGGCTCCGTCGACGCATCATGGTGGATGGCCCATACGGCCGTTCGATTGACGTAGGTGCGCTTTCGCCGCAGGCGAACGCGTACGCATGCCGGAACGGCGTCACGTACGCGTTTGCCCGGCGCGAGCGCCGGGCAACCGCGCACCTACGGTGCACGATTACGCATACACCCGGGCGCGATCAGCGCCGGCGGTGGAGAACGCCGGCGAGGACGAGGGCCATGCCGATGAACAGGCCGGCGTAGCCGCCAAGGGACAGCGCGACGTCCGGCTCGATGGCGCGGATCACCATCGCCAGCTGCAGGCCGAGCGCGACGAGCATCAGCGCGCCGCCGGCGACGATGCGTTTCATCCCCGTTCCCGGCGTCCGCGGCGGCTCAGCGGTGCAGCCAGCACTTGCTGCTGTGACCCGCTCTGGGTTCGAAGTCGGGCGGGTCGTCGACGTCGCAGACGCCCTGCATGAAATGCGGGCAGCGCGGGTGGAAGCGGCAGCCGCTCGGCGGCGTCAGCAGGCTCGGGGGCTCGCCGCCGGGCACCTGGCGCTCCCGGCGCGCGTTGTCGGCATCCGGATCGGCGAGCGCGGTCAGCAGGGCCTGGGTGTAGGGGTGCTGCGGGTGCTCCAGCAGCTCGTCGACGCCGGCGGCCTCGATGATGCGCCCGGCGTACATGACGAAGGTGCGCTCGGTGAAATGGCGCACGGTCGAGAGATCATGGGTGATGAACACCAGCGTCAGGTTGCGCTGCGCGCGGATGCGCCGCAGCAGCTCGAGGATCTCCACCCGCACCGAGGCGTCGAGCATCGACACCGGCTCGTCGGCGACCACCATCGACGGCTCCAGCACCAGCGCCCGCGCGATCACCACCCGCTGCTGCTGGCCGCCGCTGAGCATGTGCGGGAACTTGTTCCTGTACGCGCTGGCCGGCGACAGCCGCACCTCCTCCAGCGCCGCGTCCACGCGCCGCTCGCGCTCGGCGCGATCGCGCACGCCGTGGACCTTCAACGGCTCGGCCAGGATCTGGCCGATATCCATGAACGGCGGCAGCGCGCCGTACGGGTCCTGCTGCACGTAGCCGATGCGGGCGCGGTACTCCTTCAGTTCGGCCGCCGACAGCTCGGCCAGCGAGCGGCCCTCGAACCACACCGAGCCCGAGGTCGGCCGGTGCAGCCCCAGCAGCGTGCGCGCGAGCGAGCTCTTGCCGCAGCCGCTCTCGCCGACGAAGGCGACCGACTCGCCGCGCTGCAGCTCGAACGACACGCCGTCGACGGAGCGCACGAAACCGGCCCGCAGGTAGCCCCACTGGCGCAGCTCGAACCAGGTCTGCAGGTCACGCACCGACAGGATCGGTCCGCCGGTGTCGAGTCGTTCCGCGGTCGCGCTCATGAACCGCCTCCGGTGGCATGCAGCCAGCAGCGCACCTGTCGTTTGCCGTCGGGCTCGAACATCCCCGGCGGCTCGTCGCAGCGGCCGA
>JAWWAE010000204.1:0-3770 GCA_033721835.1 Halofilum sp. (in: g-proteobacteria)
GCGTGCAGGACATCGAAACAGCCATTGGTCATCACGATCCGCTCGCCGTGGGCACGCGCGTCCGCGATCATCGAGAGCAGCTCGTCTTCGGTCAGGGCGCCACGCCCCGACTCATCGTGTTCATGCAGGGCACGCCGCAGTTCCGCCACGCTGACGGTCGCGGTGCCGAGCTTGCCGACCACGATGCCCGCCGCCAGGTTGGCCAGCGCGGTCGCCTGGGGCAGTTCGGCACCGGCGGAGAGCGCAGCCGCCAAGGTCGCGATGACGGTATCGCCGGCACCGGTGACGTCGAACACCTCGCGCGCACGCGCGCCCAGGTGAACGGGTTCCTCCCCCGGACGGACGAGGGTCATGCCGTGCTCGCCCCGGGTAACCAGCACCGCCTCGATACCGCAGTCCCTGCACAGGGCGGTCGCCCGTTCGACGAGTTCCTGATCGGTCGCGCAGCGTCCGACGACGCCCTCGAATTCGCCCAGGTTGGGCGTGATCAGGCTGGCGCCCCGATAGGGTGCGAAATCTCGTCCCTTCGGATCGACGATCACGGGACGACCCGCACTGCGGGCGGCCTCGATCAGCGGGCCGGGATTGCGCAGTGTGCCCTTCGCGTAATCGGACAGAACCACTGCCCCGCACCCTTCGAGCAGTGGCTGGTACAGGGGCAGCAGGTCGCGCGCCTCGACGCCCGGGAAGCCGTCCTCGAAATCCAGGCGAATGAGTTGCTGGTGCCGACTGACCACGCGCAGCTTGCTGATCGTGGCGGCATCGTCGAGTTGCCGGAAGTGGCAGTCGATGCCGGCTGCTTCGAGGATCCGGGTGAGTTCCGAACCGGCGAGATCCTGGCCGGTGATCCCGACCAGCAAAGACCCGCCCCCGAGTGCCGTGACATTGAGCGCGACGTTGCCCGCGCCACCCGCGCGCTCTTCCATGCCGCCGATATGGACCACGGGGACCGGCGCCTCGGGCGAGATGCGATCGGTGCTGCCGTGCCAGTACCGGTCGAGCATCAGGTCGCCGATCACCAGGACGCGCGCCCGGTCAAAATCCGGCAGGGAGATCTTCATGCAGTTTCCCTGCGATCAGGCCCGGATGTACTCGGATGCATGGATGGCACTGGCGGAGCCCTGCCTGTGCGCTAGCCGTCGTCGTCGACCCGCACGTACTCAGCGCCACAGTAGATGCACTTGCCGTGTCCATTCTTGTCCAGCGGGACGTACACGCGCGGGTGCGAGTTCCAGAGGCTGGTGCCCGGCAGCGGACAGTGCAGCGGCTCGTCTTTGGCGGTGACCTCGTAGCGGTTCTGGTCGTTGGGGGTGCGAAGGCCCTTCTGGGTGGCGGTACCGGGGCTCGGCATGGTGTCCTCCTGGTTACACCGGCGTCAGCCAGTCGGGATTCTGGCTGCGGCGCCCGTGGACCTGGTCGAAGTACATCTGCTGCAGTTGCTGGGTGACGGGGCCACGCACGCCGGTGCCGATGGCACGATTGTCGACCTCGCGGATCGGCGTGACCTCGGCGGCGGTTCCGGTGAAGAAGGCCTCGTCGGAAATGTATACCTCGTCGCGGGTGATGCGTTTCTCGACCACCGGCAGCTCGATCTCGCGCGCGAACTGCAGGATGGTGTCGCGTGTGATGCCGTTCAGGGCCGAGGTCAGCTCGGGCGTGTAGAGCGTCCCGTCGTGCACGAGGAAGATGTTCTCGCCGCTGCCCTCGGTGACGTATCCCTCGTTGTCGAGCAGCATGGCCTCGTCATAGCCGTCGGTCGCCGCCTCCTGCAACGCCAGCATCGAGTTGATGTAGTGGCCGTTGGCCTTGGCGCGGCACATGGAGATGTTCACGTGGTGGCGCGTATAGGACGAGGTCTTGACGCGGATGCCGCCCTCGAAGGCCTCGTCGCCCAGGTAGGCGCCCCAGTGCCAGGCGGCGACCATTGCGTGCACCTTCAGGTTGTCCGCGCGCAGGCCCATGCCCTCGGATCCGAGGAAGCACATCGGCCGGATGTACGCCGACTCGAGGCCGTTCTCGCGCACGACCGACTTCTGGGCCTCGTTGAGGGTGTGCGGATCGTACGGCAGCGTCATGCCCATGATGCGCGCGGAGTCGAACAGGCGCCGGGTGTGGGCAGCGAGGCGGAAGATGGCGGGGCCCTGGTCGGTCTTGTAGGCGCGCACGCCCTCGAACACGCCCATGCCGTAGTGCAGCGTGTGGGTCAGCACGTGCACCTTGGCCTCGCGCCAGGGCACGAGCTCGCCGTCCAGCCAGATCACGCCGTCGCGGTCCGCCATCGACATGGGGTCGTCTCCTGCTGCTTCTACTGCGACGCCTGCGCTGCAGCCTCCAACTGCTCGCGCCACACGCGCGCCACCTCGTCGCGGAAGTGTCCGAGCTCTTCGTCCGGCTCGACCACGGCCTGCGCCCCGAGCAGTGCGAGGCGGTGCAGCCGGGCACGGAATGCGCGGTACGCGTCGATCAGTGTCCGCGCATCGCCGGCATCGAGATGGCCGGTCTCGGCCAGCGTCTCGAGCAGACGGATGTTGTCGGTGTAGCGAACGAGCGCGGGCGTGGCGTGCGCATGCGCCAAGACGCCGTATTGGACCACAAATTCGATATCGGCAACACCGCCCCGGTCCTGCTTCAGGTCGAAGCGGCCCTCGCCGCCGCGCCCGAGCTCGCGGCGCATGCGCTCGCGCATCGACACGACCTCCGTGCACAGTTCCCCGGGGTCGCGCTCGCGCTGCAGCACGGCGGCGCGCACCGCCTCGAACCGCTCGCGCAGCGGCTCTGGCCCGACCACCATGCGCGCACGCACCAGCGCCTGGTGTTCCCAGGTCCAGGCCTGCTCCTGCTGATAGCGCTCGAAGCGCTGCAGCGCGCTGACCAGCGGGCCGGAGGCGCCATTCGGCCGCAGCCGCGTATCGACCTCGTACAGCACGCCGGCCGGCGTCGGGGTGCTGAGGATGTGCAGCAGCCGCTGCGCGAGACGCGCGAAAAAGGTGGCGTTGTCGAGCGGCCGCTCGCCGTCGGTACCGCGGTCCTCTCCCTCGCCGTCGTAGACGAACACGAGGTCGAGGTCCGAGCCGTAGCCGAGCTCGATGCCGCCGAGCTTGCCGTAGGCGACGATGCCGAAGCCCGGCTCGACCTCGCCGTCGGGGCCGGGGCTGCGCGGGCGGCCGTGGCGCCGCAGGTTGTGTGCGCGGGCGAGGTCGTGGGCCCGCTGCAGCACGACCTCGGCGGTCCAGGTGAGGTGGTCCGAGACCCGCATCAGCGGCAACCGCCCGGTGATGTCGACCGCCGCGACGCGGAGCACGTTGGCCTGGCGCACCTGCCGCAACGCGTCCATCTGCCGCTCCAGGTCGTCGGCCTCGATGTCGGCCAGGGCCCGGTCCAGTTCCTGTTCCACCGAGGCGCGATCCGGCGGCTCGAACAGCGAGCCGGGGTCGATCAGCTCGTCGAGCAGAATCGGGTGCTGGCTGACGAAGCGGGCGATCCACGGACTGGCGGCGCACAGCTCGACCAGCCGCTGCCGCGCCGCTGCGTTCTCGTGCAGCAGCGACAGGTAGACGCTGCGGCTGGCGATCGCCTCGACCAGGTCAAGCACCCGCGCCAGCGTGGCATCGGGGGTCTCCCCGCGGCCGCTGTCCGCGATCAGCGCCGGCAGCAACCGGTCGAGGCGCGCCCGCGCGGTCGCGCTGAGGCCGCGGTAGCGGGCGCTGTCGCGCAGGGTGGCCAAGCGCCGCAGCGCCTCGCCGGCGTCGGCGAAGCCGGCCGATTCCAGC
>JAWWAE010000205.1:0-3736 GCA_033721835.1 Halofilum sp. (in: g-proteobacteria)
CTGTTCCTCGATCTCGACCACTTCAAGACCCTGAACGACACGCTCGGCCATGACGTCGGCGATTCGCTACTGCAGGCCGTGGCCGGCCGGTTGACCGAGTGCCTGCGGGACGGCGACACCGTCGCCCGCTTCGGCGGCGACGAGTTCGCCGTGATCGCCGCCGACCTCGGGAGCGACGCGGACGCCGCGCTGCGCCATGCAGAGGCCATCGGCGACAAGATCCGCGCCGCGCTCTCCCGGCCCTACCAGCTCGGGCAACACGACCGCTACACCACCGTCAGCATCGGCATCACGCTGTTCGGCGACCCGAATGACAGCGCGGACGACGTGATGAAGCGCGCGGACCTGGCGATGTACCAGGCCAAGGACGCGGGCCGGGGCACCGCGCGCGTGTTCGATCCCGAGATGCGCGACGCGATGCACTCGCGGATGGCGCTCGAGGCCGAACTCCGGGCCGGGCTGGAAAACGGCGATGTCGTCCCCTGGTACCAGCCGCAGGTGGACGGCCAGGGACGCGTGATCGGCGCCGAGGCACTGGCGCGCTGGAACCACCCGCAGCACGGTCCGGTATCGCCGGCCGAATTCATCCCCGTGGCCGAGGAGACCGGGCTGATCCTGCCGCTGGGCGACGCCATCCTCGAGCGGGTCTGCCGGTGCCTCGCCGCCTGGTCGCAGCAGCCCGCATCCGGGCACGTCTGCGTCGCGGTCAACGTCAGCGCGCGGCAGTTCCATCACCCGGAGTTCGTCCGGCACGTGCGCGACACGCTCGGCCGCACGGGCGCGCCGGCGGAACGGTTGGTGATCGAGCTGACCGAGAGCCTGCTACTGGCCGACATCGAGGACACGGTGACGAAGATGACCGAGCTCAAGGCCGACGGCGTGCGTTTCGCGCTCGACGATTTCGGCACCGGCTACTCGTCGCTGTCCTACCTGAAGCGGTTGCCGCTGGACCTGCTGAAGATCGACCAGGAATTCGTGCGCGACGCGCTGACCGACGAGAACGATGCGGCGATCGTGCGCACCATCATCGTGCTCGCCCAGACCATGGGCCTCGAGGTGCTCGCCGAGGGCGTCGAGAACGAGGCCATGCGGAACCTGCTCGCCCACCACGGCTGCAACGCCTACCAGGGGTTCCTGTTCGGCGGCCCGCTGCCGGAGGACCAGTTCGCGCGCGAGCTGCCGGCCTGACCGGTCCGGCGTCCCGGATTCCGCTGCGCTCCATCCGGGCTACGTCACTACGTCACATGCCGGGCCTTTCGCCGGGCCTTGGGACTACTTCGCGAGGACCGCGACCCCGGTGACATTGGCCGTGCCGTCGGTGGCATCGAAGCTGGTCACCATGCCCTCCGCGGCGGCTCCGACGAACTTGCCCGTCACCGTTGCGCTCATGGCTCCTTCGTCCGCAACGATGGTGAACGAGTTCTTATTGACACTGAAGGTCTCCATCAGCGTCTGGTTGTTGTTCGTCGACAGCGTGATCAGCCCGGATCCGGGCCCTGTCAGATTCAGGTTGCTGAGTGTCACATTCGTTGATTGGAAGTCCACCACGAAGCTGAGGGCAGTCAGCTCCCACAGGTTGCCGTCGCGGTCGAAGGCGCTCGGGCCGGGGTTCTTGCTCGGGCCGGTGGGGTTGGGTATCGAGTAGCTGGCATTGACGTCGGGCAGCGAAACCAGCGTGCCCGGGTCGGTGAACTGGTCGACGACCATGAACGCGAGATTGCCGCTCGCCGCGGCGCCGTCGACCGTGAACGAACCGTTCCAGCGGCCCCAGCCGACGCCGAGGCTGGTATCCGAGCCGGTCTCCAGCAGGGTCGCGTTTGCGGTGTCCACCTCGATCTCGCGCCCGCTGCCGAAGCTGGCGCCGAGGACCGTACCGTTGGAATCCTGCTGCAGCACCTGGCCCGCACCGAAGTCCGCGAAGCCGTTCGTCATCGCGGCGGCGGCGCTGCCGCCCACCAGGGTGGTGCCGCCGCCTGACAGGTCGCCGCCGTCGACCACCGGCTCCGAGGATTCCGTGTCGCCGCCGGAATCCACCTCGGCGGTGGTGTCGTCGGTCGTCGTCGAGGATTCGGCCTCGATGCCGGACTCCGGCGCGGCGGAATCGCCGCCGGCCGCCGACAGGCTGAGGCCATCGCGGCTCTCCTGCTCGTCCTCGTCGCCATCGCCGCCGTCGAGGATGCCGGCAGGGGG
This sequence comes from Halofilum sp. (in: g-proteobacteria), assembly GCA_033721835.1. GTDB lineage: Bacteria > Pseudomonadota > Gammaproteobacteria > XJ16 > Halofilaceae > Halofilum. The sequence goes on from JAWWAE010000205.1 coordinate 2,191, forward strand.
CTGCACCACCACCCGCGGTGCACTGCCTGCGGAGACGAAGAAGAAGTCGCCGGCGCTGAAGGCGGCGTTGGCCTGCGGCGTGTCCACGGTGACCACACCCTGGTCGACGCGGCCGTGCAGGCCCAGCGCCGAGTCGACGCCAATGCGCTCTGCGCAATCGGCGTCGCAGTACTGCAGCGCATAGGCGGTGCCGCGCACGCCGATGGTCGCGGTGGGGGTGTTCATGCGATAGGTGTCGTCACCGCCCCCGATCGAGCCGGTGATCGTGCGCAGCGCGCCGCGGAGGAAGTTCATGACGACGCTGCCGGCGGCATCGTCATCGCCGGCGCGATACTCATCGATCGCGAACCGGGTGCCGGGGTCGAGATCGACCAGCCCCTCGTCGATGAACCGCACCTGCACGCTTCCGCGCCGGCCGGTGCGGATCTCGTCGCCGACGTAGACAGCATCGCCACGGTCGAGGCTGCGCGCCGACTCGCCGGCGCGGACCGCCGTCACCTCGCCGGCGGCGATGAGCACGCGTCCGGCCGGCTCCGGGGCCGCTGTCGCGATGCCCGAGAACAGCAGCAGCGCGCCCAGCAGCGCCGGCGCGGAGCGGGCCGCGCGCGGGTTACGGGGGGCGACTCGAGTTCTCGAACTGTCCATTGGACGCTACCTCCATCGGCCGGCGCCGTTACCGGACCTCGGTCCGGTCTCGGCGGCGGTCACTACGGCGTTTGCTTCAGGACCGAGGTACCGGTGACCGTGGTGCGGCTGCTGTCCTCGTCGGTCGCATCCACGTGATAGACCACGACCATGCCCTCGCCGTTGGTGCCGACGAAGCTGCCAGCCAGCGTCCCGAAATCGGTTCCGTTGTCCATGTCGAAACCGAGCGCGTTGTTGTCGACGTCCACGAAGTCTGAACCGGCCTTTACTTGGGTAAAGATTACGCTCGCCTTGTCGTTGTTCGACTTCGTCAGCTGGAATGTGTCCAGGAGGACGCTGGTGGAATTGAAGTCGACCCCGAACTGGATCGCGTCCACCTTCCAGGTGGTGCCGCTGTTCGGGGTGAACGCCTTCGGACCGCCGGCCAGCGCGTAGTTGATCGTGCCACCGAGCGCCTTGAGCCGGGTGGGCGCGGTGAAGTTGTCGGTGACCGTGAAGGCCAGGTTGCCGCGTTTCCCGGACACGCCGTCCACGGTCATCGGGCCGGTCCAGCGCCCCCAGCCGACGCCGAGGTCGGCGTCGAAGCCGGGCTCCATGATTTCGCCCGAATCCAGCGTGACCATGCCGGCACTGGCGATATTGTTCACCCCGCCGCCGTAGAGACCGTTGTCAAACGTGGCGTCGACCACTTCACCGTCGGCGTTGACGGTCAGTTCGCCGGCACCGAACATCTGGGCGTTGCTGAACATCCCGATGTCCACCTTGTCCGCGTTGCCGGCCGCCGCGACGCCGCCGCCGAGTAGCGCACCGCTGAAGCGGGTCGCGGCCTCGAACACGGCCTCGCCCGTATCTCCATCGCCCGCGACCGAGCCGTCCGGTGGATCTTCATCGACCTCCGCCA
>JAWWAE010000206.1:0-3643 GCA_033721835.1 Halofilum sp. (in: g-proteobacteria)
CACCAGGTGAAAGCTGTTCGAGCCGAGGTCGACCGCGGCGAAGGTGTCGCTGGGGCGGGTGGCGGACATCGCGCGATCCGGTGCGGGCTGGGCGCGAGTATAACGGACGGGCGTAGGTCAAAGCGTCGCGGCCGAGCCACAAGAATGCTGTAGGTCGCACTTCAGTGCGACAGCCGCATGCGTGCAGTTCGGTGACCGACTTTCTCCGGCAAGCGCATGGCGGTTTCAGGCTGTCGGACTGAAGTCCGACCTACGAACATCGTTGAAACCTGGCGTGCGCCTCCCGGATGCCGGGCGCTCTCACAACAACCCCCGCTCGGCGAACGACACCGGCTCGCCCTCGCCGATCACGAGATGGTCGAGCACGCGGATGTCCACCAGCGACAGCGCATCGCGCAGACGCTCGGTGAGTCGCGTGTCGGCCCGGCTGGGCTCGGCCACGCCGGACGGATGGTTGTGGGCGAGGATCACGGCCGCCGCGTTGTGCCGCAGCGCGGCCTTGACCACCTCGCGCGGGTAGACGCTGGCGCCGTCGATGGTGCCGCGGAACAGCTCCTCGAAGGCCAGCACCCGGTGGCGGTTGTCGAGGAACAGGCAGGCGAAGACCTCGTGCGGCAGGTCGCGCAGCCGCGCCTGCAGGTAGACCCGGGTCGCGGACGAGGAGGTCAGCGCGTCGCCGCGCAGCAGTTGCTCGTCCAGGTGCCGGCGCGCCATCTCCAGCACCGCCTGCAGCTGGGCGAACTTGGCGGGCCCCAGTCCGGGGCGGGCGCAGAACGCGTCCAGGTCGGCGGCCAGCAGCGGGCGCAGACCACCGAAGGCCTCGAGCAGTTCGCGCGCGAGATCGACCGCGCTGCGGCCAGCGCAACCGGTGCGCAGGAAGATGGCGAGCAGCTCGGCGTCGGAGAGTGCGGCGGGACCCTGTTCCAGCAGCCGCTCGCGCGGGCGCTCGCTGGCGGGCCAGTCGGCAATGGCCATATCGACCTCCCTGTCGATGTTTGCGCCCGCAGTGTAACCCAGCCTTCACGTGGGTGTCGGCAGGCCGTCTGCTACACTGCGCACCATGTCCGATCTCGCCGAACGCCGCATTCTGCTGGGGGTCACGGGCGGCATCGCCGCCTACAAGGCCGCCGAGCTGACGCGCCTGCTGGTGCGCGCGGGCGCGCAGGTGCGGGTGGTGATGACGCGCGCGGCGCAGGACTTCGTCGGCCCGCTGACCTTCCAGGCGCTGTCGGGCGAGCGGGTGCACACCGAGCTGCTCGACGCCGAGGCCGAGGCGGCAATGGGCCACATCGAGCTGGCGCGCTGGGCCGAGGCCGTACTGGTCGCGCCCGCCTCGGCCGACACGCTGGCGCGCCTGGCCCAGGGCCGGGCGGACGACCTGCTGAGCACGCTGGCGCTGGCGACCGAGGCCCCGCTGGCCGTCGCGCCGGCGATGAACCACGTGATGTGGGCCAGCGCGGCGACCCGGGCCAACCTGGCCACCCTGGCCGAACGCGGGGTGACGATCCTGGGTCCGGACAGCGGCGACCAGGCCTGCGGCGAGACCGGCCCCGGCCGCATGCGCGAGCCCGCCGCGCTACTCGACGACCTCGCGGACCTGCTCGGACCGCGAGCGCTCGCCGGCGTCCGCACCCTGATCACCGCCGGTCCGACCCGCGAACCGCTCGACCCGGTGCGCTACCTGAGCAACCACAGTTCCGGGCGCATGGGCTTCGCGATCGCGGCCGCGGCCGCCCGCGCCGGCGCCCGGGTGACGCTGGTCGCCGGACCGGTCACGCGAGCGACCCCGCCCGGCGTCGAGCGCATCGACGTCGAATCGGCGCAGGAGATGGATGCGGCCGTGCAGGCACGGCTCGACGCGACCGACCTGTTCATTGCCACCGCCGCCGTCGCCGACTATCGGCCAACCGACGTCTCGACGGACAAGATCAAGAAGGGCGACGACGCGGGCCGCACGCTCGCGTTGACGCGCAATCCCGATATCCTGGCGCGGGCCGCCCGCCACCGACCACGGCCGTACTGCGTCGGTTTCGCCGCCGAGACCACGGTCGAGGCCGAACAGGTCGAGGCCAAGCGCCGGGCCAAGGGCGCCGACCTGATCTGCGCCAACGCGGTCGGCGCTGGCCGCGGCTTCGGCGATGTCGACAACACGCTCGCGGTGTCCTGGGACGGCGGCTCGACCACGCTCGGCCCGGCGCCCAAGGAGGCGCTGGCGCGCGGGCTGGTACGACTGCTGGGCGAACGCTGCGGCCCGGCCCGCGAGGTCGTGCGCGCGATCCGGGACTAGGCAACCGATGAATCGCGAAACCTTCCGCGTGCGGGTGCTCGACCCGCGCCTCGGCGACAGCATACCGATGCCCGGCTACGCGACCGATGGCGCCGCCGGCCTCGACCTGCGGGCCTGCATCGAATCGCCCCTGGAACTCGCCCCGGGTGCCGCCGAGCTGATCCCGACCGGCCTGTCGCTGCACATCGGCGACCCCACCCGGGCGGCGATGATCCTGCCGCGCTCCGGTCTGGGTCACAAGCACGGCATCGTGCTCGGCAACGGGGTCGGCCTGATCGACAGCGACTATCAGGGCCCACTGTACGTCTCCTGCTGGAACCGCGGCGCCGAGCCGTTCACGATCGAGGTGGGCGAGCGCATTGCCCAGCTCGTCATCGTGCCGGTGGTGCAGGCCGAGTTCGACCTGGTCGAGGACTTCGAGGCGACGGCGCGCGGCGCCGGCGGTTTCGGCTCCTCCGGCCGCCACTGAAACCCCGTCGGGAATCCGCCGCATGATCGCGCCGAGCCTGTTCCGCGCCTACGACATCCGCGGCAAGGTCGACGACACGCTGACCGCGGAAGCGGTCGCCGCCATTGCCCGAGCCTTCGCCGCCGAGGCAATGGCGCGTGACCAGGAGCGAGTGGTCATCGGCCGTGACGGACGGCTCTCGGGGCCGGACCTGCTCGCCGCGCTTCGCGACGGACTGGTGGCCGGCGGCATGCACGTCATCGACATCGGCCCGGTACCGACCCCGGTCCTGTACCTGGCCACGGTCGAGCTGCGAACCGGCACCGGCATCGTCCTCACCGGCAGTCACAACCCACCGGAATACAATGGCCTGAAGATGATGATCGACGGCGACACCCTGGCCGGCGATGCCATCCAGCGCCTGCGCGAGCGCATCGAGCAGGACCGGCTCGCCGAGGGTAGCGGCAGCGCCACGATGATCGAGGACTTTGCCGAGACCTACCTGCGGCGCCTGTTCGACGACGTGCAGCTCGAGCGCCCCCTGCGCATCGGCATCGACTGCGGCAACGGCATCACCGGGAAAATCGCGCCGCGACTGTACGAGGGGCTGGGCTGCGAGGTCCATGCCCTGTACACCGAGGTCGATGGCCGGTTCCCGAACCACCATCCGGACCCGAGCAAGCCCGCCAACCTGGAACCGCTGATCGAACTGGTTCGTCGCGAGGAGCTCGATGTCGGCCTCGCGTTCGATGGCGACGGCGATCGGCTCGGCGTGATCGACAACGGCGGCCACGTGATCTGGCCCGATCGACAGATGATCCTGTTCGCGCGCGCGGTACTGGCCGAGCATCCCGGCGCGCGCATCATCTACGACGTCAAGTGCAGCAGCCATCTCGCCCGCGCCATCG
>JAWWAE010000207.1:0-3588 GCA_033721835.1 Halofilum sp. (in: g-proteobacteria)
CACAGCGGGTGCGATGAGCGGTGCCATGATGGGGCGGTCGGGCCCGTGGCTCGAATGGAGGCCGGGTCAGGAGGCGCTTTCGGGGTTCCCGGATACAACAAGGGGGCGGAATTCCGCCCCCCTGTTGCCAATCCTTCGCGGATTGTGCGGCAAGAGTCGTTTACCCGCAGCTGGCCGGGACGAACAGGGTGCCGGACGAAGCCGCGCACACCCACTGCACGTTGCCGCCGGTGGTGGTCGTGCCGGTCAGCGTGAGGGTCACATCCGCCACATCGCCGGTGCCGGCGACCGTCAGGACCGCGGTCGAAGTGGTGCCGGTGTAGGTGATGCTGTCCACGTACTGGGTCGTGACGGAGCTGAAGCCGGCCTCGGCCTGGCTGGCGGGCATCGAGCCGTTCGTGACGACGTACTCGGAAACCGAAGTCTTGGCCGCGGAGGCGACGTTGAGGAACTCCGAAACCTTGGACCGCTTGATGTAGTCCTGATAGGACGGAATCGCGATCGCGGCCAGGATGCCGATGATCGCGACCACGATCATCAGCTCAATGAGGGTAAAGCCCTGTTGCTTCTTCATGGTGAAACTCCCGTTTGTCGAAAGTACTGTCGCGGACGCATCGTCCAGCAGTTGTGATCCGGTGCCGCGCGTCCTTGCAGACAGGGAATGCATGGGGCGTGCCAACTTTGCGATAGTGCTGCAGACCCCGTCCTGCGGGCGTTTCAGCCATCCAGAGGCACTCGCCCAACGCCTCTGCCGCGGCCGTCGACGCTGACGGCAGGTGTCACATTCTGACAGGCCGGGATGGCAGCGTGCGCCCTCAATCGATCCCCAGCTTCTGCAGCCGGTAGCGCAGCTGGCGGTAGGTGAGGCCCAGGTTGCGGGCCGCCTCGGCGCGGTTCCAGCGGCACTTCTCCAGCGTCTCGACCAGCATCCGCCGCTGCTGCTCCTCCAGCAGCGAGTCGAGCGAGCCACCGCCGGCCGGCGCGGCCTCGTCGCCCTTGCCCGCCTCGGCCAGGGGCGCCTCCGCCTCCGCCTTCGCCGGTGTTGCGGCCGATGCGGGCAGGTGGAGATCTTCGGCGGAGATCCGCTCGCCTTCCGCCATGGCCAGCGCGCGTTCGAGGATGTTCTCCAGCTCGCGCACGTTGCCCGGGAAGGGATACGCCCGCAGGGCCGTGGCGGCCTCGCTGCTCAGCTTCGGGGACGCACGGCCGTAGCCGGCGGCGAGCCGTCCCAGGATCGCCCGGGCCAGCAGCTCGATGTCGTCGCCCCGCTCGCGCAGTGGGGGGACCCTCAGTTCGATCACGTTGATGCGGTAGAACAGGTCCTGGCGCAGCCGGCCCTCGGCGACCTCGTTCTCGAGGTCGCGGTGGCTGGCGCTCAGCAGGCGCACGTCGACCGGCAGCTCGTTCGTGGCACCGACGGGCCGGATCCGTTTTTCCTGGATCGCACGCAGCAGCTTGACCTGCATGTCGGTCGGCAGCTCGGCGATCTCGTCGAGGAACAGGGTGCCGCCCGAGGCGGCGGCGAACAGGCCCTGTTTTTCCGCGACCGCACCGGTGAAGCTGCCGCGCTCGTGCCCGAACAGCTCGCTCTCCATCAGCTCGCGCGGGATCGCGCCGCAGTTGACCGGGACGAAGGGCCCGGCGGCCCGGGGGCCCTCGTTGTGGATCGTCCGGGCCACCATCTCCTTGCCGACGCCCGACTCGCCGGTGATCGCCACCGGCGCCTGGCTGCGTGCCACCTTGACAATGCGGGCCCGCAACTGTTCCATCGCCGGCGACTCGCCCAGCAGCTCACCCGCCCCCGGCTGCTCTCGCGGGGGCTCCATCCGCAGCGCCTGGTCGACCAGGGCCCGCAGGTCCTTCAGGTCCACCGGCTTGGCCACGAAGTCGAAGGCGCCTGCCTTCAGGGCCTTGATGGCGGTATCCATGTTGCCGTGGGCGGTGAACACCGCCACCGGTGTCTGAGGGTATTCGTCGGTGATCTGCCGCACCAGGTCGATGCCGTCGCCGTCGGGCAGGCGCATGTCGGTCAGGCACAGGTCGAAGTCGCGCTGCGCGAGCCATTCGCGCGCCTGCGCCAGATTGGACGCGGACTCGGTCTCGACGTCCATCCGGCCGAGGGTGATCTCGATCAGCTCGAGGATATCCGGTTCGTCGTCGACGATCAGGGCGACGTGTCTAGCCATGGACGCTCCGTGTGGGCTTCGGTTCGTGGAACGCGATTCGCAGGCAGTTCCCCGCCTCGGTGTTGACGTAGTGGAGCTCGGCGCCGTTGACCTCGCACAACTCGCGCGCGAGGTACAGACCGAGACCGGTGCCGGAGTGGCTGGTGGTATAGAACGGTTCGAACAGCTCGTCCACCAGGTATTGCGGGATCGGGACGCCATCGTCGATCACGTCGATGATCGGCAGGCCACCGCGCCCGGGGCCGAGCCTCAGCTCGATCCGCACGGGTCCGCCATTCTCGGTACGCCCGTGCTGCAGGCAGTTGTCACAAAGGTTCGTCAGTACCTGCCGTAGCTGCTCCGGATGGCAGGCCACGACGGCACCGTTGAAATCCGTATGCAGTGTCAGGCGCTCTTCGGAGAGCTCGTGTCGTGTCCGGTACTCGTCGACGAAGGCCTCGAGCCATTGCTCCAGCTCCATGCGTTCCTGGTCGCCGGGGCGTCGACGCGTCAGTTGCAGGATGCTCTCGATGATGGCGTTGATGCGGCGGCAGTTCTCGAGCTGGATCTCGAGCAGGCGCGCGTCGGCAGGCTCCCGCTCGGCCTCCGCCAGCAGCTGCGACGAGTGGTTGATCGCCGCCAGCGGGTTGCGGATCTCGTGGGCTATGCTCGCCGTCAATCGGCCGAGCGAAGCGAGCTTGAGTTGCTGCAGCTGGTTCTCGATGAAGGCCGCGTCCTCCAGCATGATCAGCGTGCCCTGTTCGCCGAGGTCGGTGAATTGTACCTGCAGCCGGCGCGCCCGCTCGTCCTCGCCGCCGATGGTGACCGGCTGGACCGGGTTCTGGCCGGTCTCCCGGTGTTCGCGCATGGCGCCGTCCAGCCGCGCAGAGAGCGTGTCCAGTTCCAGCCCGGCCACCGGCTCCGTCTGCCCGAGCAGCACCGGGGCGCTCGCGTTGGCGAGCATGACCCGTCCCTCGCGGTCGACCACGAGGATCCCGGCCTCCATCTGCTGAATGATCAGCTCGTTCAGCGCCGCCATGCGCTTGAGATCGACCGACCGCTGCCGCGCCAGCGCCGCGCTCTGGGCATGGCGGCGGGCCAGCAGGCGGGCCAGGCCTGCGGCCGCGAAGGTGGCGAGCCCGAGCAGCGCCGCCTGGGTGTAGGCGGCGTCCGCCAGCCCGCCCTGCAGGTGGCGCACGACCTCCGAGGTGAGCAGCACCAGCGTGGCCAGCGCCGCATACACCAGGGAATAGCGCGTCTGCAGTAGCGTGCCGGCGGCGGCGACCGGGATCACCAGCAGGATCCCGAGCCCGCTCGCCACGCCGCCGGAGGCGTAGATCGCCACCCCGAGCAGCACGATGTCGGTGTAGAAGTGGACATAGCACTGGGTCTGGTGGCCGGGGCGTCGGCGGCGCAGCCAGAC
>JAWWAE010000208.1:0-3559 GCA_033721835.1 Halofilum sp. (in: g-proteobacteria)
CTGGTCGAGGTCGGGCTCGGCTGGTCGGCGCTGCCGCGGACCATGCTCGCCGGCAACCTGGCCCCTCTGGAGGTGCCCGGAATTGCGCTGCAGCGCGACCTGGGGCTGGTCCTGCGACTCGGGCGCAGCCTGGGCAACGCCGCCAGCGCCTTCGTCGGGATCGCGCGCGAACACGCGTAGTGGGGCATGCGGGGAATTCGTTCACGCCCTGCGGCCCTGCACGCGGTCGCCGCGAGGCGCGAGGCGCGTGCTGTGGCACGGTCTGCATGAGCGACGAGCAACGCCGCGGCGGGCGCGCACAGGGCCGCCACACCCGCTCAGAGCCTGCACGAATTCCCCGCATGGTCCACTGGCCCGATGTGGCATAGTCGGCGCGGAGGCCGGCCTGCGGCGGGCCGGCCGGGTACACCCTTGAATCGTCGCGGGCACACCCACAGCTACATGGGTGATATCCGGCATCCGTGCCGATCGAATTGCCTGCAACCGGAGGAAAACCGATGGCGTACGAACTCCCCGATCTGCCGTACGACTACGATGCATTGGAGCCGCACATCGATGCGGACACGATGAAGATCCATCACGGCAAGCATCACAACACCTATGTGACGAAACTCAACGCCGCGATCGAGAACGAGCCGAAGCTGGGTGAGCAGCCGGTCGAAGACCTGATCGCCAACATCGGCAAGTTGCCCAAGGAGATTCAGGTCGCGGTGCGCAACAACGGGGGCGGTCACGCCAACCACTCCATGTTCTGGCAGGTCATGAGCCCCAAGGGTGGCGGCGAGCCGGGCGGCGCGCTGGCCGACGCCATCAACGAGACCTGGGAAAGCTTCGACAAGTTCAAGGAGGCCTTCGCCAACGCCGCAGTCGGGCGATTCGGTTCCGGCTGGGCCTGGCTGATCGTGGATGGTGGCAAGCTGAAGATCACCTCGACCCCGAACCAGGACTCGCCGCTGATGCAGGACGTGGCCGACGATCCCGGCACGCCGATCCTCGGCCTCGACGTCTGGGAGCACGCCTACTACCTCAAGTACCAGAACCGCCGCCCCGACTACATCGAGGCCTGGTGGAACGTGGTCAACTGGGACGAGGTGGCGAAGCGCTACGACGCGGCCAAGTAAGGCAGTCCCTCAAGGAACGGAAAAGCCCCGCTTCGGCGGGGCTTTTTTTTGGGAACCGCGAATGGACGCGAATGAACGCGAATATTGCCGCGTCGGAGTCTCCAGCCGTGTCAGAGCTTCGCTGGAGGAGCCTGCCCGAGGAAAATGAAGAACCACGAATGAACACGAATGGACACGAATCCAACGACGGGCTCGCAAGAATGACGTAGGTGCGCTTTTGCGAAGCAAACGCGTACGCCACCGTTGCAACGAAACGTACGCGTTCGCCTGCGGCGAAAGCGCACCTACGGTTTCTCTATTCGTGTTGCTTCGTGTCCATTCGTGGTTCGAATTTTTCCACCTTCAAGCCTGCGAAGACCTGGCAGCGAAGCTCTGACGCGCTCCGGTACACGACGCGCGAATATTCGCGTTCATTCGCGTCCATTCGCGGTTCAAGAACCCCCCTGCCCGGCCTCCGGGCGCATCTGGGGGAACAGGACCACGTCGCGGATCGAGGGCGAGTCGGTGAACAGCATCACCACCCGGTCGATGCCAACGCCGGCGCCGGCGGTGGGCGGGAGGCCGTACTCGAGCGCGCGGATGTAGTCGCTGTCGTAGTACATGGCCTCGTGATCGCCGGCGTCGCGGGCCGCGGACTGGGCGCGGAAGCGCGCCGCCTGCTCCTCGGGATCGTTCAGCTCGGAGAAGCCGTTGGCCAGCTCGCGACCGCCGACGATCAGCTCGAAGCGGTCGGTGACGGCGGGGTCGTCATCGCTCTGGCGCGCCAGCGGCGAGACCTCGGTCGGATAGCGGGTGACGAAGGTCGGCTGCTCGAGGCCGGGTTCCGCCGTGTGCTCGAAGATCGCGGTCTCGATCGCCCCGGGGCCCCAGCTCGGGTCGACGGCGATGCCCAGCCGCTCGGCCGCGGCCGCTGCCGATTCCCGCTCGGCCAGGCTCGCGGCGGCGAGCCCCGGGTTCGCCGCCAGCACCGCCTCGCGCAAGGTCACCCGCCGAAATGGCTTGCTGAAATCGTATTCAATTCCGCCACTTGTGACTGTTTCCTTACCTGTCACTTCAAGTGAAATCCGGCGCAGCATGGCCTCGATCCGGTCCATCGGGGTCGTGTAGTCGACGTAGGCCTCGTAGAACTCGAGCATGGTGAACTCGGGGTTGTGGCGGGTGGACAGGCCCTCGTTGCGGAAGTTGCGGTTGATCTCGAACACCTTTTCCATGCCGCCCACGACCAGCCGCTTGAGGAACAGCTCGGGGGCGATCCGCAGGTAGAGATCGACGCCGAGGGCATTGTGGTGGGTGACGAACGGTCGCGCCGCGGCGCCGCCGGGGATCGACTGCATCATCGGGGTCTCGACCTCGAGGAAGCCGGCGCGGATCAGCTCGTCGCGGATCAGCGTCACGATCGCCGCCCGGGTGGCGAACGTCTGCCGGACCTCGGGGTTCATCAGCAGGTCGACGTAGCGCTGGCGATAGCGCTGCTCCTGGTCGGTCAGGCCGTGCCACTTCTCCGGCAGTGGCCGCAGCGACTTCGTCAGCAGCTGCAGCCGCTCGACCCGCACCGACAGCTCGCCGGTCCGGGTGCGGAACAGCGTCCCCTCGGCACCGACGATGTCGCCGACATCGAGGCCCTTGAACTCGCGGTAGACCGACTCGCCGAGCGCGTCGCGCTGCAGGAACAGCTGGATCCGGCCCGACAGGTCCTGCAGCTGGGCGAAGCTCGCCTTGCCCATGACGCGCTTGGCCATCATGCGCCCGGCGACCGCGACCCGGACCCCTGCGGCCTCCAGTGCCTCGGCGTCCTGCTCGCCGTGTCGCGCGTGCAGGTCCGCGGCCAGCGCGTCGCGCCGGAAGTCGTTCGCGTACGCCCGCCCCTGCGCCCGCAGCGCCTCCAGCTTCTGCCGCCGCTGGGCGATCAGCTGATTCTCGTCGTGATCAGTCATGCCGGGGCATTCCCGTGGTTGTCCGATTTATTGAACCGCGAATGAACGCGAATCAAGGACCTGCAGGTGCGTATTCGCCGGAGTCGAACGCGTAACTTTCGTTGCAACTTCGGCGTACGCGTTTGCTGGCGCAAAAGCGCACCTACATCAGTCCTGCCACCGCGTCCCTTGTTTCGTGTCCATTCGTGTTCATTCGTGGTTCGTCATCCTCGTATCGGCGGCGAAGCGTTCCCAGCGTAGCTCTGACACGCCGTAACTGCTGACGCGGCTCTATTCGCGTCCATTCGCGTCCATTCGCGGTTCCCTCTTCAAACCCCCGCTTTCAGGCTGGCCTCGATGAACTTGTCGAGGTCGCCGTCGAGTACGGCCTGGGTGTTGCCGACCTCGACATTGGTCCGCAGGTCCTTGATCCGCGACTGGTCCAGCACGTAGGAGCGGATCTGGCTGCCCCAGCCGATGTCGGTCTTGGTGTCCTCCACCGACTGCTGCTGGGCCCGGCGCTGC
>JAWWAE010000209.1:0-3555 GCA_033721835.1 Halofilum sp. (in: g-proteobacteria)
CTGACCGACCAGCAGATCGGCGGCATGATCACCTGGATCCCGGCCGCCATGATGAGCGTCATCGGCGCATTGGTGGTCTGGCGCCTGTGGCTGCACGAGTCGGCGCGGGCGGGGCGCTAGGCGGGTCCGGTCCGGCGCGGGCGAGGCCGGCCGCGGTTGTTGACCGGCATCGCGCCGACGCCGGCAGCTGCCGTAGGTGCGCTTTTCCCGCGCAGCGCGCGGGAAACGCGTACGTTTCGTGGCGGATGGCGTACGCGTTTGGCCGCGGCTTCGCCGCGGCGAAAAGCGCACCTACTACAGGTTGTGGGGCCGGCTTCAGCCGGCCAGGCACGAGCGAAGACGGTGTCAGGCTGAAGCCTGACCCACAAACTGGTCGGGAGTCGGGATTCCGACGGGAATGCAATGACGAAAGTGAAGCACTTCGTACTGGCAGCGCTGGCCGCCCTGCTGCTCGCCGCCTGCGGCGAGCCCGAGCCGCAGTTCAAGCTGCGCGACATCACCGGCCTGATGCCGGAGCTGGAGTTCGAGCTGACGCGCGCGGAGGACGGCGAGACCGTCACCGCGGCGGACTACCGCGGCGGCGTCACCGTGGTCTTCTTCGGCTTCACCAACTGCCCCGACATCTGCCCGACCACGCTCGCCCGCTTCGCGGCGGCGCTGGACCGGCTGGAGCCGGAGGCGGCCGACGACGTCCGGGTGCTGTTCGTCTCGGTCGACCCGCAGCGCGACACGCTGGAGCGCCTGCGCGGCTACGTGAACGCCTTCGGGCCGCACTTCACCGGCCTGCGCGGGCCGCAGTCCGAGCTGCGCGAGGTCACCAAGCGCTACCGCGTCACCTACGGCTACGGCGAGCCGGACGCATCCGGCTACTACGACGTCTCGCACTCCTCGGCCGCGTTCGTGTTCGACCGCGACAACGAGATCCGGCTGCTGGTCCGCGGCGACGACCCGATCGCCGACATCGCGCACGACCTCGGCGTCCTCGCCGGGGGTTGACGTACGCGTGAGCCCCGTAGCCCGGATGGAGCGAAGCGAAATCCGGGACGCATGCGGGTTGGCCCCGGCTTCCGCCTCCGGCTTCATCCGGGCTACGAGGCCGCAAGAATCTTGTGGGTCACGCTTCAGCGTGACTGGCCTGTGGAACGCGAGGGCTGTGCCCGGTTGCTTGTCCGGCTGAAGCCGGACCCACAAACCCCCGGGCGGGGCCAAACGGGCAGAGACCGCAGCCCGGATGCAGTGAAGCGGAATCCGGGGACGCACGCGGGATGGCCCCGGATTCCGCCTCCGGCTTCATCCGGGTTACGAGGCCGCAAGAATCTTGTGGGTCACGCTTCAGCGTGACTGGCCTGTGGAACGCGAAGGCCCTGCCCGGTTGCTTGTCCGGCTGAAGCCGGACCCACAAACCCCCGGGCGGGGCCAAACGGGCGGAGACCGTAGCCCGGATGCAGTGAAGCGAAATCCGGGGACGCACGCGGGTTGGCCCCGGATTCCGGCTGCGCCTCCATCCGGGCTACGGCCGTTGCGCGGGCGGTACCGACGTAGGTGCGCTTTTCCCGCGCACCGCGCGGGAAACGCGTACGCGCCGTGATGGATTGGCGTACGCGTTTGGCCGCGGCTCGGCGCCGCGGCGAAAAGCGCACCTACGTGAGGTTTTGGGTCCGGCTTCAGCCGGACGCCGTGCGCGGGCGGGGCTGGCGCCCACAACGAAAACGGCCCCGCTCCCGCCGGGAGAGGGGCCGCCGCAGGCCGAGCGGGCCGGAGCCCGCGTCAGAACGGGATGTCGTCGTCGAAGTCGTCCGGCGGCGGCTGCGACTTGCCGCCGCCCCCACCGCCGCTGCCGCGCTGCTGGGACGGGGCGTCGCTGTAGCCGCCACCGCCGCCGCCACCACCCCCGCCGCCGAGCATCTGCATCTCGTTGGCGACGATCTCGGTGGTGTAGCGGTCGTTGCCCTGCTGGTCCTGCCACTTGTTCGTGCGCAGCTCGCCCTCGATGTAGACCTGCCGGCCCTTCTTCAGGTACTCGCCGGCGATCTCGGCCAGGCGGTTGAACATGACCACCCGGTGCCACTCCGTGCGCTCCTGCTGCTCGCCGCTGTTGCGGTCCTTCCAGGCCTTGGTGGTGGCCACGCGCAGGTTGGCCACGGCCGTGCCGCTGGGCGTGTAGCGCGTCTCCGGGTCCGCGCCCAGGTTGCCGACCAGGATGACCTTGTTGATGCCTCGTGCCATGGTTCTCTTCCTCGCTTCCCTGTTTGTCGGTAGGCCCGCGTCCTGCGGGCCGCCGGATTATCGCACACCCGTCCCCGCCGATGCCCCCCGTTCGGGCGCGAAGCCGGCCTCGGCGAGGGCCCCGGCGTCGAAGCGGCTGCGGTCGATCTTCAGGTACGCGACCCCCTCCTCGGCGACCACCACCGCCTCCTCGACCCCGGGCAGGCCCGCCAGGCGCGCCGCCGCCTCGTCGGCCGCGCCGGCGCTGGCGGCGTCGAGCGGCACCACGTAGCTCGCGACCGCGCGCGGCAGCGCCATCGGCCAGGCCAGGCCCCACCAGGCGGCCGCCGCCAGCGCCAGCGCGGCGAACACCCAGGCCGGGCCGCCGAGGCCGTGCAGCACGCCGGCCAGCAGCCCGCCGGCGAACGCGCCGAGGAACTGGCTGCTGGCGTAGACCCCCATCGCCGTGCCCTTGCCGGCCGCCGAGGCGCTGCGCGAGACCAGCGCCGGCAGCGTCGCCTCGAGCACGTTGAAGCCGACGAAGAACACCAGCAGCGCCAGCCCGATGCCGTAGAGCGAGCCGTGGAACGCGGCCAGCGCCAGCTGCGCGAGCCCGACCAGCGCGATCCCGAGCAGGAACACCAGCCGGCTGCGCTCGCGGTGGTCGGCCAGCATCACCAGCGGCCCCATCAGCGCCAGCGAGCCGCCGAACACCGGCAGGTACAGCTCCCAGTGGCGCACCGACGGCAGCCCGGCGTCGACCAGCGCCAGCGGCGCGGCGACGAAGGTCCCGGTCATCACCAGGTGCAGGATGAAGATGCCGGCGTCCAGCCGCAGCAGGGCGGGGTCGCGCAGCACGGTGCGGAACTGCGAGCGCACCGGCTCGGCGTCGCGGTGGACGCGGCTGTGGCGCGGCGTCGGCACCAGCACGAACAGCAGCACCAGCGCCGCCAGCGCCAGCGCGGTCGCCAGCCAGAACAGCCCGGACAGGTCGATCCAGGCGTGCAGCACCGGCCCCAGCACCAGCGCGGCCGAGAACGACAGGCCGATGCTGATGCCGATCACGGCCATGGTGCGGGTGCGGACGCCGTCGCGCGTGAGATCGGCTGCCAGCGCCATCAGGGCCGCGGCGATCGCCCCCGCCCCCTGCAGGGCCCGGCCGAGGATCAGCCACCACACGCCCTCTGCAAGGGCCGCGATGGCACTCCCCAGGGCGAAGATCAGCAGGCCGAGGGCGATCACCCGCTTGCGGCCGAAGCGGTCCGAGGCGAAGCCGAACGGGATCTGCAGGCCGGCCTGGGTCAGGCCGTAGACCCCGACCGCCAGCCCGACCAGCGCCGGCGTCGCCCC
>JAWWAE010000210.1:0-3461 GCA_033721835.1 Halofilum sp. (in: g-proteobacteria)
CCAGCGAATGCCGGCATTGGCGTCGCGCTCGGGCGCGACGCCAACACCGGCCTACCTCGCGTTCTTGCGCCTTTTCGGTGTCTTCGGTGAATTCGGTGTTGTCGGTGGTTCCCCCGACGACCTGGCTCGAAGTCGAGGCCGTCGATTCGGCCGGGCGTGTCGGGATGAAGACCCTCAGTCCGGCAGCTCGATCCGCGGGCGCTCGGGGTTGCGGCGGAACAGGGTGGCGGTGGCGCCGATCTGCTGCACCGACTCCGCCCCGCTGGCCGCGCACAGCGATTCCACCCAGGCCCGGCGCGTGTCGCGGCCGGCGCCGGCCAGCTTCACCTTCACCAGCTCGTGGGCGTCCAGGGCGGCGTCCAGCTCCGCCGTCACCGCGGCGGTCACGCCGCGCTGACCGACGCGGACGACCGGCTTGCAATCATGGGCTCGGGCACGGAGAAAACGCCGCTGGGCACGGGTGAGCATGAGACCACTGCCGCTGCCGGGGATGGGGCCGCGAGTCTAACCCATCGCGAGGCGCTGGCGGCGATCAAGCGTGAGCTGGCCGCAATCGTGGTGTTCGGCGCGCTGTTCGCATGGGCGGTGATCCACTGGTTCGAGGGCCTCGAGGAGGCCGTGCTGCTCGGCGGCTACGGGGTCGGTGCGGCGCTGTGGATCCGGGTCCGGGCCGGTGGCCTGCTGCTGGCGTGGCGCCGCGGCAACCGCGGGGGCGACGATGGCCCGCAGCAGCAGTAGCCGCCGCTGGCTGAAGGAGCACCGCGACGATCCCTACGCCCGCCGGGCGCGGCGCGAGGGCTACCGCGGGCGGGCCGTCTACAAGCTGAGCGAGCTGGACGAGAAATACCGCCTGCTGCGGCCAGGCATGCGGGTGGTGGACCTGGGGGCCGCGCCCGGCAGCTGGTCCCAGTACGCCGCCCGTCGTGTCGGCGCACGCGGGCGGGTCATCGCGAGCGATCTGCTGGAGCTGGAGCCGATCGAGGGCGTGGAGTTCGTGCGCGGCGATTTCCGCGAGGACGGGGTACTCGAGGCCCTGCGCAAGGCGCTGGGCGGGGCCGGCGCGCACCTTGTAATGTCGGACATGGCCCCCAACATGAGTGGGATGGATGCGATCGACCAGCCGGCGTCGATGGCGCTGACGGAACTTGCGCACGCGCTGGCGGTCGAGGTGCTTGAATCGGACGGCACGCTGCTGACGAAGATGTTCCAGGGCGAGGGCAGCGATGCGTTCGTCCGCGCCCTCCGTGACGATTTCTCGACGGTGCGGGTGCGCAAGCCGGCGGCCTCGCGCGATCGGTCGCGCGAGGTCTATGTTGTGGCGACCGGCCGCAGGCGGTAGCCCGGATATCTCGCCGCCGTTCGTCGCGAGGTCGCCAAGGCGCCGACGTGACGGGACGCACGGACCGCAGGGCTGCGCCGGCGTAGTTTGACGCTACGTCAAGCAGCCCGAAGGGAGTACGGCCCGTCACGTCGAGTGCATTGGCGAACGCAGTAGATCGGTGGTGAGATATGCGGGCTGGGGTCGTGTATGGTAGAGGGTTCCCGGGCAGTTGCCGCGGGGATCCGCGCACGCTGAAGAGGACAAAGTGAGCGATCTGTTCAAGAACATACTGTTGTGGGTGGTCATTGCGGTCGTCCTGATGTCCGTGTTCAACAACTTCGGGCAGCAGCAGACGCAGCGGCCCGAAGTCGCCTACAACGAATTCATTGCCGACGTGCGCAACAGCAAGGTCGATTCGGTGGTGATCGACGGCCGCACGATCGAGGGCAAGTACCAGGACGGCCAGGCGTTCAAGACCTACAGCCCCGAGTCGAACAACACGGCGCTGGTCGGCGACCTGCTGGAGAACAACGTCACGATCAAGGCGAAGCCGCCCGAGAGCACCTCGATCCTGACGCAGATCTTCATCTCCTGGTTCCCGTTCCTGCTGCTGATCGCGGTCTGGATCTTCTTCATGCGCCAGATGCAGGGCGGCGGTGCCGGCCGCGGCGCGATGTCGTTCGGCAAGAGCAAGGCGCGCCTGATGGGCGAGGAGCAGGTCAAGGTCACGTTCAGTGACGTCGCCGGCGTCGACGAGGCCAAGGAGGAGGTCGTCGAGCTGGTCGACTTCCTGCGCGATCCGGCCAAGTTCCAGCGGCTCGGCGGCACCATCCCGCGCGGTGTGCTCATGGTCGGGCCCCCCGGCACCGGCAAGACCCTGCTGGCCAAGGCCATCGCCGGCGAGGCCAAGGTGCCGTTCTTCACGATCTCCGGTTCCGACTTCGTCGAGATGTTCGTCGGCGTCGGTGCCTCGCGCGTGCGCGACATGTTCGAGCAGGCGAAGAAGCACGCGCCCTGCATCATCTTCATCGACGAGATCGACGCGGTCGGCCGTCAGCGCGGCGCCGGCCTCGGCGGCGGTCACGACGAGCGCGAGCAGACGCTGAACCAGCTGCTGGTGGAGATGGACGGTTTCGAGGGCAACGAGGGCGTGATCGTGATCGCGGCCACCAACCGCCCCGACGTGCTCGACCCGGCGCTGTTGCGCCCGGGCCGCTTCGACCGTCAGGTGACGGTGCCACTGCCGGACCTGCGCGGGCGCGAGCACATCCTGCGGGTGCACATGAAGAAGTGCCCGATCGACGACAGCGTCGACGCCCGTATCATCGCCCGCGGCACGCCCGGATTCTCCGGCGCCGATCTCGCCAACCTGGTGAACGAGGCGGCGCTGTTCGCGGCCCGCGGCAACCGCAAGGAAGTCACCATGGAGGAGTTCGAGCGCGCCAAGGACAAGCTCATCATGGGCTCCGAGCGACGCTCGATGGTGATGAGCGAAGACGAGAAGAAGCTCACGGCCTACCACGAGGCGGGTCACGCCATCGTCGGCCGGCTGGTGCCCGACCACGACCCGGTCTACAAGGTGAGCATCATCCCGCGCGGGCGCGCGCTCGGCATCACCATGTTCCTGCCCGAGGAGGATCGCTACAGCCACACCAAGCAGGGCATCGAGAGCCAGATCTCGAGCCTGTTCGGCGGCCGCATCGCCGAGCAGCTCATCTTCGGGGCCGAGAAGATCACGACCGGCGCCTCGAACGACATCGAGCGCGCCACGCAGATCGCGCGCAACATGGTCATGAAGTGGGGCCTGTCGGACAAGCTGGGGCCGCTGGCCTACGGCGAGGACGAGAACGAGGTGTTCCTCGGTCGCTCGGTCACGCAGCACAAGAACATGTCCGACGACACGCAGCACGCGATCGACGAGGAGGTGCGCCACTTCATCGACCGCAACTACGAGCGGGCCGAGGAGATCCTGCGCGAGAACATGGACAAGCTGCACACCATGGCCGAGGCGCTGCTGAAGTACGAGACCATCGACTCGCACCAGATCGACGCCATCATGGAGGGTCGTGAACCGCCGCCGCCGGCCGACTGGGACGACGACGAGGGCGCACCGCCGGCCGGCAAGGACGCCGGGGAGGAC
>JAWWAE010000211.1:0-3458 GCA_033721835.1 Halofilum sp. (in: g-proteobacteria)
GGTCAACAGCGCATCGATGCCGTTGACCGGCACACCCTGGCTGGTGACCTTGGCGCTGACGCCCTGGCCACGGTAATTCACGTCGATCGTCTTCTGGTTCGTGTTGTTCTCGACCTTGAGCACGGCGAGGCGCTTCTTCGGCCCGACGTAATTGCCCCATTCCACGTTCACCAGCGCCGCGGAGTCGATGTCGTCGAGTCGTTCGGGCAAGGGCGAACGCCCCTCGTCCGTGACCGAGTACGCGACGTAATCGGCCGTTGCTGCGGACGCCGCGATCAGCGCGCCGACCGCCATGACGGCCGTCAGAACTCTCCTGGACAACATGGCTTCCCCCTCGGATGCCGGTCTGCATCACAACCTGTTGTGCTGGTACCACCGGATTGTAGCGCCCGGGCCGCAGCGGCGCAGCGCTCGCAGTGGCCCGGTTCAGTCCCCGGACAGCCGCTTGCGCAGGAGCGCATTGACCTGTTCCGGGTTGGCCTTGCCGCGCGAGGCCTTCATGACCTGGCCGACGAACCAGCCCAGCACCTTGTCCTTGCCGGCCCGGTACTGCTCGACCTGGCCCGGGTTGGCGGCGACGATCTCCTCGATCATCGCCTCGATCTCGCCCGTGTCGGTGATCTGCCGCAGGCCCTTCGCCTCGATCACTTCGTCGGCACTGCCCTCGCCCGCGACCATGGCCTCGAACACCTGCTTGGCGATCTTGCCGGAGATGGTCTGGTCGGCGATGCGCGCGATCAGGCCCCCGAGCGCGTCGGCCGATACCGGGCTCTGGGTGATGTCGAGCCCCTGCGCGTTCAGCACGCCGCCGAGCTCCGACAGGACCCAGTTGGCCGCCAGTTTCGGCTCGCCGGGACCGGCGGCGACGACCTGCTCATAGTAGTCGGCCAGCTCGCGCGAGGCCGTGAGCACGTTGGCATCATATTCCGGCAGGCCGTAGTCGTGTGTGAACCGGTTCTTCTTTTCGTCCGGCAGTTCGGGCAGCGATGCGCGCACGCGCTCGATGAAGGCCTCGTCGACCTCCAGCGGCAGCAGGTCGGGATCGGGGAAATAGCGGTAGTCGTGCGCCTCCTCCTTGGTGCGCATGGAGCGGGTCTCGTCGCGATTCGCGTCGTACAGACGGGTCTCCTGCACCACCGTGCCGCCATCCTCGAGGATCTCGCGCTGGCGCTCGATCTCGTGCTGGATCGCCTTTTCCAGGAACCGGAACGAGTTGACGTTCTTGATCTCGGTGCGGGTGCCGAATTCGCTGCTGCCGGCGGGGCGGATCGAGACGTTGGCATCGACCCGCAGCGAGCCCTCCTGCATGTTGCCGTCGGATATGCCGAGGTAACGGACCACCGTGCGGATCTTGCGCGCGTAGGCCGAAGCCTCCGCCGGCGAGCGCAGGTCCGGCTCGGACACGATCTCGAGCAGCGGCGTGCCGGCGCGATTGAGATCGATCCCGGTCATGCCCTGGAAGTCCTCGTGCAGCGACTTGCCGGCGTCCTCCTCGAGGTGGGCCCGGGTGATGCCGACCGTCTTGCTGCTGCCGTCCTCGAGCGCGATCTCCAGCCGCCCGCGGCCGACGACCGGGAGCTCGTACTGCGAGATCTGGTAGCCCTTCGGCAGATCCGGATAGAAGTAGTTCTTGCGCGCGAACACGGAGCGACCGGTGATCTCGGCGTCGATCGCCAGTCCGAAGCGCACCGCCATCTCGACCGCGCCCTCGTTCAGCACCGGCAGCACGCCGGGCATGCCGAGGTCGATGGCGCAGGCCTGGGTATTGGCCTCGGCCCCGTAGGCGGTCGACGCACCGGAGAAGATCTTCGAGCGCGTCGCCAGCTGGGCGTGGATCTCCAGCCCGATGACCGGCTCCCAGTCCATCAGCCCTCCCCCGGCACGCGCGCGTGCCAGTCGGTCGCCTGCTGGAAGCGGTGTGCCGCCCCAAGCAGCCGGCCCTCGTCGAAGGCATTGCCGATCAACTGCATCCCGACCGGCAGGCCGTCGGCGAAGCCGGCCGGCAGGGTCATCGCCGGCAGCCCGGCGAGGTTGGCCGAGATGGTGTACACGTCCGACAGGTACATCGCCACCGGGTCGTCGACCTTCTCGCCGATGCGGAACGCCGTGGTCGGGGCGGTGGGGCCGAGCAGCAGGTCGACCTGCTCGAACGCACCGCGGAAATCGTCGCTGATCAGCTGCCGCACCTGCTGCGCCTTGAGGTAATAGGCGTCGTAGTAGCCGGCGGACAGGGCGTAGGTGCCGATCATGATGCGGCGCTTGACCTCGGCGCCGAAGCCCTCGGCGCGCGAGCGCTGGTAGAGATCGACGATGTCCTGCGGATCGGCGCAGCGGTGGCCGAAGCGCACGCCGTCGTAGCGCGACAGGTTCGACGAGGCCTCGGCCGGTGCCACCACGTAGTACGCGGGCACCGCCAGCTCGGCATGCGGCAGCGACACCTCGATCACCTCGGCGCCGAGCTCGGTGAACTGCTGCACCGCGGCGTCGATGGCGCTGCGCACGCCGGCCGCCATGCCCTCGCCGAAGTACTCGCGCGGCAGGCCGATCTTCAGGCCCGCCACGTCCATCGACTCGAGCGCGGCGGCATAGTCGTCGACCGGCCGGTCGATGCTGGTCGAGTCGTTCGGGTCGAAGCCGGCCATCGCGCCGAGCAGCAGCGCGCAGTCCTCGGCGGTGCGCGCCATCGGCCCGCCCTGGTCGAGGCTGGAGGCGAAGGCGACCATGCCGTAGCGCGAGACCCGGCCGTAGCTGGGCTTGATGCCGGTGACGCCGCACATCGACGCCGGCTGCCGGATGGAGCCGCCGGTGTCGGTACCGGTCGCGCCGGGCACCAGCCGCGCGGCGACCGCGGCCGCGGAGCCGCCCGAGGAACCGCCGGGGATGCGCTCGGTGTCCCAGGGGTTGCGGACCGGGCCGTACCAGCTGTTCTCGTTCGACGAGCCCATGGCGAACTCGTCCATGTTGGTCTTGCCGAGCATCACCATGCCGGCGTCGCGCATGCGCGCGACCACGGTCGCGTCGTAGGGGGCGACGAAGCTGTCGAGCATGCGCGAGCCGCAGGAGGTGCGCACGCCGTCGGTGCAGAAGATGTCCTTGTGCGCGAACGGCACGCCCGTGAGCGGGCCGGCCCGGCCCTCCGCGCGCGCCGCGTCGGCGGCGCGGGCCTGCTCGAGTGCGGCCTCGCGGGTGACGATGATGAACGCGTTGTAGCGCTCTTCGAGGGCCTCGATGCGGTCGAGCATGGCCTCGGTCAATTCGACGCTGGAGACCCCGCCGGCGTCCAGGGCCCGCGACAGTTCCGCGATGGTGCGCACGTGCATCGGCAGTCTCGATCCGTCGCCCCGCGCCCGGCGCCTACTCGACGACGCGCGGGACCAGGTAGTGGCCGCGCTCGGTCGCCGGCGCCAGCGCCTGGAAGCGCTCGCGCTGGTCCGGTTCGGTGACCTCGTCGGGGCGCA
>JAWWAE010000212.1:0-3457 GCA_033721835.1 Halofilum sp. (in: g-proteobacteria)
AGTTCCTCTCGCGCCTCGACCTCGACGTCGGCGGCGACGGGATCCGCGACTACCGCTATCACCTGATCCCGGTGCTCACGGATGCGATCGAGCCGGATGCCGAAATGGCTCGCCTGGTCGAGGACATTCGCCGACCCCACCGGGACAAGCTCGCCGAGGTGCTCGGCGAGACCGAGAGCCTGCTGTATCGCCGGGGCAACTTCAACGGCACGCTCGACGACCTCATCTGCAATGCGCTGCTGGAGCGGCGCGATGCCCAGATCGCGTTGTCACCGGGTTTCCGCTGGGGTGCCAGTCTGCTGCCGGGCCAGCAGATCACCGCCGAGGACATCTATGACGCGACGGCGATCACCTATCCCGAAACCTATCGAAACGAAATGTCGGGCGAGATGCTCAAGATGATTCTCGAGGACGTCGCCGACAATCTGTTCAATGAGGATCCCTACTACCAGCAGGGTGGGGACATGGTTCGTGTCGGTGGCATGAGCTACCGCATCGACGTGCGCGCGGCACGCGGCAATCGGATATCCGAGATGCGTCTGCTGCCTGGCGGCGACCCGATCGAGCCGGGCAAGAGCTATGTCGTCGCCGGCTGGGCCTCGGTGAACGAGGGTACCAACGGACCACCCATTTACGATCTCGTGATGCAGTACATCCGGGAGCAGGGCACGATCCGGATCGACCCCGGCATGCACAAGATCGACGTGAACGCCTGAACAGGGGGCCGGCTTGACGGGCCTCGAGATCTCGTACTTTGGTGCGGCGGTCGCTGGTGCCCTGAGCTTCCTCAGCCCCTGCGTGCTGCCACTGGTGCCGCCTTACCTGGCCTTCGTCAGCGGCGTCTCGCTGCACCAGCAGGCCGAGGGCGAGCGCCTGCCCGTGGCGAGGATCTTCTACGCGGCACTCGCCTTCGTCCTCGGCTTCGCGACCATCTTCGTCGCGCTGGGCGCCACGGCGTCGGGCGTCAGTCGCTTCCTGACCGCCTACTCGAACTGGCTGACGCCGTTGGCGGGCGTGATCATCATCGTGCTGGGCCTGCATTTCCTCGGGGCCTTCCGCATCCTCTTCCTCTACCGAGAGGCGCGGTTCCACCCCGAGAGCAAGCCGGCCGGCCTGGTCGGCGCCTACGTGATCG
Organism: Halofilum sp. (in: g-proteobacteria); assembly: GCA_033721835.1. Classification (GTDB taxonomy): domain Bacteria; phylum Pseudomonadota; class Gammaproteobacteria; order XJ16; family Halofilaceae; genus Halofilum. Next base: position 1,136 of record JAWWAE010000212.1, read on the forward strand.
GGCTCGCGTTCGCCTTCGGCTGGACGCCCTGTGTGGGGCCGGCGCTCGCGGCCGTGCTCATGGTGGCGGCGCAGGATCAGTCTGCATGGTATGGCGCCAGCCTGCTGGCCGTGTATGCGCTCGGGCTGGGCGTACCATTCCTGCTGGCTGCGCTCGCGGTGGAGCGCTTCATGGCATTCGCAAAGCGCGCCAGGCGGCACATGGTACTGGTGGAGCGTGCGATGGGCGGCCTGCTCGTACTTACCGGGATCCTGTTCATCACCGGCTCGATGAGCGAGCTGGCCTATTGGCTGCTGGAAGTGTTCCCCGCGCTGGGCCGCATTGGCTAGCCCGCGTCGCTCGTCAATTCCCGGCCGCGGGCTGGTGTCCTGTCGCGCAAACCCAATCGGATTCTCGCCGGGTCTTGCGGCGGCTGGCGGTGTCGCAGCTGCTCGCAACACGACTCGCCATTACTCGCCAGCGCGCCGTGCTCGCCGCAGCAATCCCGCGCGGAGCATCTGCGAACGATCCGCGAGACGGGACACTAGGGGCGCACGTACACCCAGCCGTCCAGCTGCCGCTCGACGATCTCCGCGACCCCCGCCTGGACCCACTGCACGCCCTCGATCAACTCGTCGGGTTCGTGGTCGGTCGCATCCATGGTATTGCCACAGCCGATGAAGCTGATGCCGTACTGCTGCAGGCTGCTGATCCGGTCCTGCACCGGCGAGCTGCCGGCGTAGAGCGCCTCCATGCCGCCCGCGTAGGCGACGATCGCGATCTCGACGTTGTCCATGCCATAGAACTTCTGGATGTTGACCGCGTTGTAGAGGACGTTGTTCATCGTGCGGGCGTCATCGGAGGTGAGCTGTAGCACGACCCGTCGCGGCTGGTCGAAGCTCGGGGCGGGCTCGGCGAGCCGGGTCTCGAGGAACTCGTTGGCGTGCGCGGCGGTCCAGGGTGCCGCCGCCACTGCCAGCAGTAGCGCCAGGCCAATGGCGGTGGATGTACGATCGTGACTTTGCATCGGGAATCGCTCCGGTCCGGGATCAGCCGTGGCGGAGCCACAGCAGGCGGTCAAAGGAACGAACCTCCCGCAGGATGTTGACCACCCGCTGCTGGTCGCCGGCGGCAATGGCGTCCCACATCTGATCCAGGGAATTGGTTACGCCGTCGATGATACGGCGGAAATCGGGCCGGCGGGAGACCCCGTCGGGAGCGGCGCGGTCGCACTCACCGTAGGCGTAGGCCGTCACCGAGAGCCGCGCGCGCAGTTCGTCCACGGCGGCGCGGTCGTCGAAGTCGATCGTGCGGTGCCGGTATTCCCACAGGCGCTCCATGGCCCGGTTGGCCTCGCGCACGTGATCGGCGAGCACCACGATGTGGTTGCGTGCCCGCAGCTCGGCCAGGGTGTCCGGGATGCCGCGGATCGCGGCCAGTGCGGCGTCCGCCCCCGCGGCCGTGTCCGCACGGGCGAGGGCAGCGGCGACACCCTCCAGGGTCCGTGCAAAGTCCGGGTCATGCGCGAACGGGGCCGGTGGCGATGCCGCGTAAGGCAGCACCTCGCTGCGCCACGCCTCGGCGCTGCGCTCGATCTCGAATCCGGCGGGTGCGACCGCGCCGCGCTCGAGATAGAACATGGACTTGCGGATGCCGTCGTATGCCGGTTGCAGGTCCGCGAGGAAGGTGTCGAGAGATGCCGCCGCCCATGCCGCCGCGGGGGCCAGCGAGAGGGCGAGGGCAAATGCAGCCGCCAGGTGTTTGTGTACAGGTTTCATCACAGGGCTCCCGCGGCCTGGGACCGCGCTCATCGACGCGGCCACGGTGCCGCGCGCCGGGCCGCCCGGCGACCCTCGGCACCTTGCACCGGCTCGCAGCGAGGATGGAACATGCCGTGCGACCGCGGCAAGTCATGTATGCTGGCTCTCGTATGTGTGCGTCCCGAATATCGCGACCCCCGCAGGTCGGCCCCGGGAACCGGGGGGCCTCGCCGATGCCGGGGCGCAGGTCCTTCCTCCTCTCCGCGCTCGGCCTCCTCGGCGGCGTGGCCGGCTGGAGTCGCGGCGCGCGCAGCGAACACTACGAGCCGACGCTGGGCGACGACGGGCTCCACAAGCAGCCCTTCTTCCTCCAGTCCTTCCTGGACCTGACCGAGGATCTGACACTGGCCCACGAGCGCGACAAGCGCTTCGCCGTGATGTGGGAACTCAAGGGCTGCCCCTATTGCCGGGAGACGCACCTCGTGAACTTCGCCGATCACGAGATCCGCGCCTTCGTCCAGCGGCACTTCGATATCCTGCAGCTGAACATCATTGGCGCCCGCCATGTCACCGATTTCGACGG
>JAWWAE010000213.1:0-3432 GCA_033721835.1 Halofilum sp. (in: g-proteobacteria)
AGGAGCAGGTGATCGAGATGGCCATGCTCGCGGCCGACTTCTCGCCCGGCGAGGCCGATCGCCTGCGCCGCTCGATGGCCGCCTGGCGCCGCAGCGGCGACCTCGAGCCGTTCGAGCGCCGGCTGGTCGAGGGCATGACCGCGAACGGCTACACGGAGGACTTCGCGCGGCGCATGTTCGCCCAGATCCGCGGCTTCGCCGGCTACGGCTTCCCCGAGTCGCATGCAGCCAGCTTCGCCCTGCTGGCCTGGGCCTCGGCCTGGCTGCGGCATCACTACCCGGCCGCGCTCACGGCCGCGCTGCTGAATGCCCAGCCGATGGGCTTCTATGCCCCCGCGCAACTGGTGCGCGACGCGCGCGACCGCGGCGTCACCGTGTTGCCGGTGGATGTGAACCGCAGCGGGACCGGCTCCGGGCTGGAGGACGACGGCCGTGGTGGCGCGGCGCTGCGCCTCGGGCTCGACCGCGTGCGCGGGCTGTCGGCCGGGGCGCGGGAGCGCATCGTCGCCGCGCGGCCACCGGAGGGCTGGCGCGATGTGCAGGCGCTGGCGCGGGCGGCCGCGCTGGACCGGGGCGACCTCGACGCGCTGGCCGAGGCCGACGCGCTGGCCGGCCTCGCCGGGCACCGCGCCGACGCCCGCTGGACCGCGGCCGGCGTGCAGCCGCCACTGCCGCTGTTCGACGCCGAGCGCGACGCGCCCTCGCCCGGCCTGCCGGCGCCGCGCGAGGGCGAGTCGATCCGCGACGACTACGCCAGCCTCGGCCTCAGCCTGCGGCGCCACCCGCTGGCGCTGCTGCGCCCGCGCCTGCGCGGCTGGCGCACCGCCGACGCCTGTCGCGCGCTGGGCGACGGCAGTCGCGTGGTCACCGGTGGCCTGGTCGTCACCCGGCAGCAGCCGTCGACCGCGACCGGCGTGACTTTCCTCACGCTCGAGGACGAGACCGGCTCGCTCAACGTGATCGTCTGGCGCCGGGTGGCCGAGCGCTACCGCAACCCGCTCTACGGGGCGCGCCTGCTGTGCGTGGAGGGGCACATGCAGTGCAGCGACGGGGTCGTCCACGTGATCGCGCGCCGGCTGCACGACGAGAGCCCGCGGCTGGGCCGGCTGGCGACGCGCTCGCGCGACTTCCAGTGAGCGGCCGGGTGGCTCGCATGGCGCGGGCGCCCGCGGCTATGCTCACGCCTGCGGAGGACAGCACATGCGGATCGGCATCGACCTCGGGGGCACCAAGATCGCGGGCATCGCGCTGGCCGATGACGGCCGCCTGCTGGCCGAGCGGCGGATGCCGACGCCCTGGGGCGACTACGATGCCACCCTCGACGCCATCGTCGACCTGGTGCACGCGCTCGAGGCCGAGACCGGCGCGACCGGCACCGTCGGCGTCGGCACCCCCGGTGCGATCTCGCCCGCGACCGGGCTGTTCAAGAACGCCAACTCCGTGTTCCTCAATGGCCGGCCCGGTCACACCGATCTCGAGCGGCGGCTCGGGCGCGAGCTGCGCATGGCCAACGACGCCAACTGCTTCGCCCTGTCCGAGGCCGTCGACGGCGCCGGGCAGGGGAAGTCGCTGGTGTTCGGCGTGATCCTCGGCACCGGCTGCGGCGGCGGCATCGTGATCGACGGCCGGGTCGTGGTCGGGCTGAACGCAATCGCCGGCGAATGGGGCCACAACCCGCTGCCCTGGCCGCGCCCGGAGGAGAGCCCGGGCCCGGCCTGTTTCTGCGGCCAGCACGGCTGCCTCGAGACCTGGATCTCGGGCACCGGCCTGGCGCGCGATCACCACGAGATCACGGGCGAGGCGCTCGACGGCGAGACCATCGTCGACCGCGCCGCGCAGGGCGATGCCGCGGCCGAGGCCACCATCACCCGCTACGAGGACCGCCTCGCGCGCGGCCTGGCCACGGTGATCAACCTGCTCGATCCCGAGGTGATCGTCCTGGGTGGGGGGCTGTCGGGGATCGAGCGGCTGTACGCGCGCGTGCCGCGGCTGTGGGACCAGTACGTGTATTCCGATCGCTGCGACACGCAGCTGCTGCCGCCCGTGCATGGCCCGGCGGGTGGTGCCAGGGGGGCGGCGTGGTTGTGGTAGGGGGAGGGAGCGTACGCGCTTCCCCGGGTCTGCGTCGCCGGCGAAGCCCCTGCCTACGGCACTGGATTGCTTCGCTTCGCTCGCAATGACGGATTGCCGGAATCTGCAACGACGTCATCGCGAGGCGCCACCCGGCGCCGAAGCGATCCAGCGACGACGTCACACGATTTCGTAGTACAGATCCCGCCAGTCCGGGTTCAATGACTCGATGAGTTCGAGTTTCTTCCTGCGAGAACCGCTCTTGATCTGCTTCTCGCGTTCAATCGCTTGGTACATCGAGTCGCAGGTCTCGTAATACACCAGCCGATGTACGCCGTAACGACTCGTGAATCCCTCCACGATGTCGTTCCGGTGCTGCCATACGCGACGTTGAAGGCAACTCGTCACGCCAACATACAACGTGCCATTACGGCGGCTGGCAAGGATGTAGATGCAGGGATTGCGTTCCATGCCTGTACCGCGTTGTCAGAGCCCGTCCATGGGCTCCCAGTGTCTACAATGAAGACGCGTAGCGCGCGCTCACCTCGGTCAGCTTGGCGTGCAGGGCCTCGACCAGGGCGTCATGGGAGTCCTTGAACTTCTGGACGCCATCGGCCTCGAGGTGGTCGGTGACGGCCTTGAGATCGATCCCGCGGTCACCGAGCGCCAGCAGGACGGCGCGGTCCTGGTCGGGGTCGTCGGTCAGCGTCTCATAGGCCGCGCCATGTTCGACCCAGGCGTCCAGGGTCTTCGGCGGCACGGTGTTGACGGTGTCCGGGCCGATCAGGTTGTCGACGTACCAGGTATCCGGCAGCGACGGGTCCTTGGTGCTGGTGCTCGCCCACAGCGGGCGCTGGACCCGCGCCCCGCGCCGGGCCTGGGCGGTGAAGTCCGGCTCCTGGCGCAGCCGCAGGAACGACTGGTAGGCGGTGCGCGCGTTGGCGATGGCAGCGCGCGAGCGCAGCTCGGCGGTGTCTTCCTCCAGCGCGTCCAGCTTCGGGTCGATCATGCCGTCGACACGGCTGACGAAGAACGAGGCGACCGAGGCGACCTCGCGCGGGCGCTCGTTCTGGCCCAGGCCGCGGGTGTAGGCGGCGTGCACCTGCTCGTAGCGGTCGACCGAGAACAGCAGGGTGACATTGACGTTGATGCCCTCGGCGATCAGCACCTCGATCGCCTCCAGCCCCGGCTCGGTTGCGGGTACCTTGACCATCAGGTTGTCGCGGTGCACCGAGCGCCACAGGTGCCGAGCCTGCTCGACCGTGCCGTGGGTGTCATGGGCCAGGTGCGGCGAGACCTCGAGGCTGACGAAGCCGTCGGCGCCCTCGGTTGCGTCGTACACCGGTCGCAGGGTGTCGCAGG
>JAWWAE010000214.1:0-3400 GCA_033721835.1 Halofilum sp. (in: g-proteobacteria)
AGGGGAGCCGGGTTCGGGCAAAGCCCGAACCCGGCCGCGGCAACCAGCGCAAGGCTTCTTTGGGTACTTTCTTGGCACCAAGAAAGTACCTCGCTCCGCTTCAGCGGAGCGAAACCCGGAGCCGCGCGTGTCGACGCGGTCGCAACAGTGCTTGGGAAGGACCCGGCACGCGTCCGGCTGTCGGACTGAAGTCCGACCTACAACCTCCGAGAAGACATCCGGCTCAAGCCGGACCCACAGGCTCCATGACTGCTGCCTACTTCCGCTGGCGGATTCGCTCCAGCAATGCCAGCGTGGACGGGTCCCAGCCCTCGGCGGGCGATTCGCCCCGCAGCACCGGGGTGAGCTCCCGCGCCAACCGCTTGCCCCGCTCCACGCCCCACTGGTCGAACGGATTGATGCGCCAGAGCATCGCCTGGCAGAACACCCGGTGCTCGTACAGCGCCAGCAGGGCGCCGAGGGTCCCGGCGTCCAGTCGCTCCAGCATCAGGGTCAGGCTGGGTCGATTGCCCCGCATGGCCCGGTGCGGACGCAGGGCCTCGTCAACGCCCTCGCGCCGCAGCGTGTCGGTGCTGCGCCCGTCCAGCAGTGCCGCCGTCTGCGCGATCGCGTTGGCGGCCAGTGCCGTGGTCCCCTCGCGCACGACGATGAAATCGCACAGTGCCGGCCGCGTCCCCTGGTGCAGCCACTGGAAGAACGCGTGCTGCCCGGTCGTGCCGACCTGCCCCCAGACCGCGGGCGCGGTGGCGTAGTCGACCGCCAGGCCGTCACGGTCGACCGACTTGCCGTTCGACTCCATCTCCAGCTGCTGCAGGTAGGGTGGCAACAGGGCCAGGGATTCGCCGTAGGGGATGATGACGTGGCTGTCCGCGCCGGCAAAGTTGGAATACCAGACGTCCAGCAGCGCCAGCCGCAGCGGCAGATTGTCCGCCGCGGGCGCGTCACGGAAATGGCGATCGACCCGGGCGGCCCCGGCGAGCAGCGAATGGAAGCCATCCATACCGAGCGCGAACGCCACCGGCAGTCCGATCGCCGACCACAGCGAGTAGCGCCCCCCGACCCAGTCCCATAGCGGCAGGATCCGGTCCTCCGGGATGCCCCACTCGCGCGCGCGGTCGGCGCGCCCGGTCACGGCCACGAACTGTCCGGCGGCAGCGGCGGCCCCCACCCGCGCGGCCAGCGTCTCGAACAGGGCACCCGCATTGGCCAGCGTCTCCGCCGTGCTGAAGGTCTTCGAGGCGACAATGATCAACGCCCTTTCGAGATCGACCCCGGCGAGCGCACGCTCACGGTCGGCCGGGTCGAGGTTGCTGACGAAGTGCACCGGCGGCGCGGACGGGTGATGCGGCAGGGCGGCGCAGGCGAGCCGCGGTCCCAGGTCCGAGCCGCCGATGCCGACGTGCACCACCTGCGTGATCGGGCCGTCGTCGGCCGCGCGCACCCGTCCATCGGCCACCCCTGCCACCAGGTCGGCCATCGCCCGCTGCACCCGCTCGACCTCTTCGCTCACGTGCACGCCGTCGAGCTCGAGCTCCGCCAGCTCGGGCGTGCGCAACGCGGCATGCAGCGCCGGCCGTTGTTCGGTGTGATTGACGCGCTCGCCGGCGAACATGCGGTCGCGCCAGCCGAGCACGTCCTCCTGCGCGGCCAGCGCCAGCAGGGATTCCTCGATCGAGGGCGTGAGGTGGGTCTTCGAGCTGTCGCAGGTGATGCCGCCGACCTCGTGGGTGAGGCGTTCGGCGCGGCCGGGATCGGCCGCGAACAGCTCCGTGAGGGTGATGCCGTCAGTGGCCGCATGGCGCGCGGCCACGGCCCGCCAGGCCGGGGACTGCGTCAGCCGACTCACGGGCGGCCGACCGGCACGTTGTCGATCAGCCGCGCCCGCCCCAGCCAGGCCGCGGCCAGTACCCGCAGCCGGGTCAGCGGCTCGTCCGGTGCCGGCAGGCCGAGGTCTGCCGCCCGGCGCACGGCCACGTAGCGTGGCGCGAACCCCGCCGCCTCCAGCTCGGCAACCGCGTCCGCCTGCAGTCGGCGGTAGTCGCGCTCACCCGCCTCCAGCCGGCCCGCCACCCGGCACAGGACCTCGTACAGCACCGGCGCCACGCGCCGCTCCTCCGCGGTCAGGTAGCCGTTGCGCGAGGACAGCGCCAGCCGGTCCGGCTCGCGCACTGTCGGTACGCCGACGACCTCGACCGCGAAGTCCAGCTCCGACGCCAGCCGCCGGATCAGCAGCAGCTGCTGGTAGTCCTTCTCGCCGAACAGCGCCACGTCGGGCTCGACCAGGTTGAACAGCTTGGTCACGACGGTGGCGACGCCGGAGAAGTGACCGGGCCGATCGGCCCCGCAGAGGATGTCGTCGAGTCCCGGCACCAGCACGCGGGTGCTGTGCTCGGGGCCTGCCGGGTAGAGCGTTGCGACCTCCGGCGTGAACACCAGGTCGGTACCGTGCTCGGCCAGCCGCGCCCGGTCACGCTCGGGCACCCGCGGGTATTCGCCGTAGTCCTCGTCGGGACCGAACTGCAGCGGATTGACGAAGATGCTGGCGACGATCCGGTCGGCACGCCGTCGGGCCTCTTCCACCAGCGCCAGATGACCGCGGTGGAGATCGCCCATGGTCGGCACGAGCGCAACGGTCTCGCCGGCGGACCGCCAGGTCCGGACCCGGTGGCGCAGCGCCGACGGGTCGGCGACCGTGACCGGCGCCGAGTCAGGCGACGGTCTGGTCGACACCGGGGAAGCGTCGCTCACGAACCGCCTCGACATAGCCCTCGACCGCCCCGGGGATGCTGCCGGCCGCGGCGAGGAAGTCGCGCGCGAAGCGCGGCGGCTTCGGCGTCAGCCCGAGGATGTCGTACAGCACCAGGATCTGGCCATCGCAGTCCACGCCGGAGCCGATGCCGATTACCGGCACGCTCAGGTTGCGCGTGATCTCCGCCGCCAGCGCCGCCGGCACGCACTCGAGCAATACGATGTCGGCGCCCGCGGCCTCCAGCGCCAGCGCGTCCTCGAGCATGGCCCGGGCCGAGGCCTCATCCCGTCCCTGTACCCGGTAGCCGCCGATCTTGTGCACCGATTGGGGCTTCAGGCCCAGGTGGGCACAGACCGGGATGCCGCTCTCGTTGAGCCGATGCACCGTGGCCGCCTGCGCCGACCCGCCCTCGAGCTTGACCATCTGCGCCCCGGCCTCCTTCATCATGCGCCCGGCGTTGAACAGGGCCTCGTCGGGCGTGGCGAAGCTCATGAACGGCATGTCGACCATCAGCAGCGCGCGCTGCAGCCCGCGGCGCACGGTGCGCGCATGGTAGATCATGTCGTCGACCGTCACCGGCAGCGTGGTGCTCTGGCCCTGGATCACCATGCCGAGCGAGTCGCCGACCAGGACCACGTCCATGCCGGCGCC
>JAWWAE010000215.1:0-3353 GCA_033721835.1 Halofilum sp. (in: g-proteobacteria)
CAGGTCGAGGGCCGGCCGCGGGTGGAGCGCCTGATGACCGGGGTCACGGCGAACCGGCCGCTACTCGAGGCGGCGACCGAATGGGGGGCGGACGCCTTGCTCGTGCACCACGGCTGGTTCTGGAAGAACGAGCCGGCGGTGCTCACCGGCATGAAGCTGCGCCGCGTACGCGCCGCGCTCGACGGGGGGTACAACCTGCTCGCCTATCACCTGCCGCTCGACATCCACCGGCGCTATGGCAACAACGCGGAGCTCGGGCGGCGGCTCGGGATCACGCCGACGGGTCAGCGCGAGGCGGGCGGCATCCCCGACCTGTTGTGGCACGGGCGACTCGAGGACCCGCTGGCGCCGGCGGACCTGGCTGCCCGCATCGGCGAGGTGCTCGCGCGGCCGCCGTTGCACGTGGGCCCGGACGACGGCACCGTCGAGACCGTCGCCTGGTGCACCGGTGCCGGCCAGGATTTCATCGACGACGCCGCCGCGCTCGGCGTCGACGCCTTCATCAGCGGCGAGGTCTCGGAGCGCACGACCCACGCCGCGCGGGAGCAGGGCCTCCATTACTACGCGGCCGGGCACCACGCGACCGAGCGCTACGGTGTGCAGGCCCTGGGAGAACATCTGGCGCAGCGCTTCGGGCTGCAGCACCATTTCTTCGACGTCGACAACCCGGCCTGAGCGCCGCCGCTGTCGCCCGGGCTCGCTTCCAAGCCAATTTGAATATGCTATTCTGCTGCCCCATTGCAGCGTGCACGCCCGAGCGGCGGCGGGCCGGCCCGAATTCCAGGCCTCGACCGGGGGAGACCTTTGATGGCTGCGGATGATGCGGACCCCAAGAGGCGCCGTTTCCTGACCCAGGCGACCTGCGTGGTCGGCGGAGCGGGAATCGCGGCGGCCGCCGTACCCTTCTTTGCCTCGATGTCGATCAGCGCCCGCGCCCAGGCGGCCGGTGCACCGGTCGAGGCGGACATCAGCAAGCTCGCACCCGGGCAGAAGGTCACCTACGAGTGGCGCGGCAAGCCCGTGTGGGTGGTGCGGCGCACCGACCGCATGCTGGACACGCTCGACCAGCTCGAACCGAAACTGGCCGATCCCGACTCCTCCGCCTCCGAGCAGCCGCCGTACGCGGAAAACAAGTACCGCGCGCGTGAGGAGTTGAAATCGGTGCTGGTCATGGTCGGTCTCTGCACGCATCTCGGCTGCTCGCCCTCGTACCGGCCCGAGGTGGCGCCCTCCGACCTCGGCCCCGAGTGGCTGGGCGGCTACTTCTGCCCCTGCCACGGCTCGCGCTATGACTTCTCCGGGCGCGTGTACGCCGGCCAGCCGGCACCGAAGAACATGCCGATCCCGGCATACATGATGCTCGACGAGAACCGGCTGCTGATCGGCCAGGACGAGACGGGAGTCGCGTGATGGACAAGCTGGTGGCCTGGATCGACGACCGGTTCCCCCTGACCAAGATGTGGCGGGAACACCTGAGCGAGTACTACGCGCCCAAGAACTTCAATTTCTGGTACTACTTCGGCTCGCTGGCCCTGCTGGTCCTGGTGCTGCAGATCGTCACCGGCATCTTCCTGACCATGCAGTACCAGCCATCGGCCGAGGAGGCCTTCGCCTCGGTCGAGTACATCATGCGCGACGTCGACTGGGGCTGGCTGATCCGCTACATGCACTCGACCGGCGCCTCGATGTTCTTCGTCGTGGTGTATCTGCACATGTTCCGCGCGCTGCTCTATGGCTCGTACAAGAAGCCGCGCGAGCTGATCTGGATCTTCGGCATGCTCATCTTCCTCTGCCTGATGGCGGAGGCGTTCATGGGCTACCTGCTGCCCTGGGGCAACATGTCCTACTGGGGCGCGCAGGTGATCATCTCGCTGTTCTCGACCATCCCCTACATCGGCCCCGACCTGGCCCAGTGGATCCGCGGCGACTACGTGATCTCCGGGGCCACGCTGAACCGCTTCTTCGCGCTGCACGTGATCGCCATGCCGCTGATCCTGCTGCTGCTGGTCGTCGCCCACATCCTGGCACTGCACGAGGTCGGCTCGAACAACCCCGACGGCATCGACATCAAGAAGAACAAGGACGAGCGCGGGATCCCGCGCGACGGCATCCCGTTCCACCCCTACTACTCGGTCAAGGACACGGTCGGCGTGGTGGTGTTCCTGATCGTGTTCTTCGGCATCGTGTTCTTCGCCCCGACCGTGGGCGGACTGTTCCTCGAGCCGCCGAACTTCACGCCTGCGGACCCGCTGGCGACGCCCGAGCACATCGCGCCGGTGTGGTACTTCACGCCGTTCTACTCGATCCTGCGCTCCGTGCCCTCGATCGGTGGCTCGGCGTTCCCCGGCGTGGTTGCCATGGGACTGGCGGTGGTGCTGCCGTTCTTCCTGCCGTGGATCGACCGCGGCGAGGTCCGGTCCACGCGCTATCGCTCGATCTGGCACAAGCTGCTGCTGGCGATGTTCGTGATCGTCTTCGTGGTGCTCGGCTACCTCGGAACCCAGCCGCCGACACCGGTGTTCTCGATGGTCGCGCGGGTGGCGACGCTGCTGTACTTCCTGTTCTTCCTCGGCCTGTTCCTGGTCGGCCGCTACGAGAAGACCAAGCCCGTGCCGGAGAGGGTGACCAAATGATCGATCAGAGGGTCCTTGCGCGTGTCGTGTTGCTCCTGGCCGCCGCGTTCCCGCTGACCGCGACGGCGGCCGGTGCCGGTGCGGGTGCTCCCTACTGGGAACAGCCAACGATCAATCTCGACAACAGGGCGTCGCTGCAACGCGGTGCCCAGCTGTTCGTGAATTACTGCATGGGCTGTCACTCGGCCAAGTACCATCGCTGGATGCACGTGGCGGATGATCTGGGCATCCCCGACGACGTGGTCGAGGAGAACCTGATCTGGATCACGGACGAGGAGGGCAAGCGGGCCCAGGTCGGCTCGCTCATGACCATCGCCATGGACGACGAGTACGGAGAGCAGGTCTTCGGCGGACCGCCGCCGGACCTGACCCTGACCTCGCGCTCGCGCGGCCCGGCCTGGATCTACAACTATCTGCGGACCTTCTACCTCGATCCGGACTCGCCGACCGGGGTCAACAACCCGGTCCTGACGAACGCGGCCATGCCGCACGTGCTTTGGCCCCTGCAGGGCTGGCAGGTGCCGGTGTACGAGGAGGATGCGGACGGTGGCAAGCACATCGTCGGGTTCGAGCGGGTCAGGGAAGGCTCGATGCCGCCGGCGCAGTACGATCGCGCCCTCAACGACCTGGTGAACTTCATGGTCTACCTCGGCGAGCCCGCGCGCATGAACCGGGCCGCCATCGGCGGCTGGGTGCTGACATTCCTGGTCGTGCTGCTGG
>JAWWAE010000216.1:0-3238 GCA_033721835.1 Halofilum sp. (in: g-proteobacteria)
GCCACTATTCGCGTCCATTCGCGTCCATTCGCGTTCATTCGCGGTTCCCTTTCGCCCAGCCGCGGCAGCCCGCGGCTGTGATATTCTGATCTCCGATCCCTCGTAGCCCCCGCAGATGCAACAGGCCGTTTCCGAAATCCCCGCCGGCGTCAACGCCCAGGTCTCGCCCGAGGGCCGCCTCGAGCTGCTGTCGCAGGACGAGATGGCGCGGCTGCGCGACGCCAGTCGCACGGAGATGTACGACCTGCTGTGGCGCTGCGCCTTCGCCGTGCTGAACTCCGGCGTCGACAGCGACGACAGCAAGGCATTGATGGCGCGCGCCCGGCAGTTCGACATCCAGGTGCTGCAGCGCGAGCGGGGGATCAAGCTCGATCTCGTCAATGCACCGCCCGGCGCCTTCGTCGACGGCAAGATGATCCGCGGCATCCGCGAGCATCTGTTCGCGGTCCTGCGCGACATCGTCTATGTCGCGACCGAGATCCAGGACGAGGAGCGCTTCAACCTGGACCATCCGCGCGGTGTGACCAACGCCGTGTTCCACATCCTGCGCAACGCGCGCGTGCTGCGCCCGGACCGGATTCCCGACCTGGTGGTGTGCTGGGGTGGTCATTCCATCGGCCACGTGGAGTACGACTACAGCAAGGAGGTCGGCTACGAGCTGGGCCTGCGTGGGCTCAACATCTGTACCGGTTGCGGTCCCGGCGCAATGAAGGGACCGATGAAGGGCGCGACCATCGCGCACGCGAAACAGCGGATCACGGATGGCCGCTATCTCGGCATTACCGAGCCCGGCATCATCGCGGCCGAGTCGCCCAACCCGATCGTCAACGATCTGGTGATCATGCCCGACATCGAGAAGCGGCTGGAGGCGTTCGCGCGCGTCGGCCACGGCTTCGTCGTCTTCCCCGGTGGCGTCGGAACGGCCGAGGAGGTCCTCTACCTGCTCGGAATCCTGCTGCACCCGGACAACGAGGAGATGCCGTTCCCGCTGGTGCTGACGGGCCCGGCGGAGAGCGCGGAGTATTTCGGCCGCATCGACCAGTTCATCCGGCACACGCTCGGCGAGGCGGCGACCCGGCGCTACCGGATCATCACCGACGACCCGGCGGCGGTGGCGCGCGAGATGAAGACCGGCATGGAGGCGGTGCGAGAATGGCGGATCGCGCAGAAGGACGCCTTCTATTTCAACTGGGGGCTGCGCATCGAGGGCGAGTTCCAGTCCCCGTTCCGGCCGACGCACGAGAGCATGGCCGCGCTCGAGCTGCATCGCGACCAGCCACCACATCGGCTGGCCGCCGACCTGCGGCGCGCCTTCTCGGGCGTTGTGGCCGGCAACGTGAAGGAGGAGGGCATCCGCGAGATCGAGCGGCGCGGGCATTTCGAACTGCACGGCGACCCCGGGATCATGGAATTGCTGGACGACCTGTTGCAGTCTTTCGTCGACCAGCAGCGCATGCGGTTGCCGGGGGCGGAGTACACGCCCTGCTACCGGATCGTGCGCTGACCGAATCGTCCCCGGCGGCGGGGGAACTTCGCGGCCGGGTCGTGCTCCAATCGGCACGAATCGAATCAGGAGTCACCCAACATGAATGCCAGACGCGGATTTCTCGAGAAACTGCTGGGACTCTGCTCACTGCCCCTGTTCGCCGGTGTCGCGCGGGCGGCGGCGGTCGATGCCCCGGCCGAGCCGGGCACGATCGAGCCGATCCGGCTGTCGCCGGAGGAGTGGCGCGAGAAGCTCACGGACAAGCAGTACCACATCCTGCGCGAGGAGGGCACCGAGTATGCCGGTACCAGCCCCCTGAACGGGGAGAAGCGGGACGGCACCTACCATTGCGCCGGCTGCGGTCTGCTGCTGTTCCATTCGAAGTGGAAGTACGAGAGCGGTACCGGCTGGCCGAGCTTCTGGGACGTGGTCAAGGACCACATCGGCACCAAGGTCGACAAGAAGCTGTGGATGGAGCGCACCGAGTACCACTGTGCGCGCTGCGGCGGGCATCAGGGCCACGTGTTCGAGGACGGGCCGGAGCCGACCGGACTGCGCTACTGCAACAACGGCGTGGCGCTCGAATTCCGGCCGACTGGCAGCGCTTGACGCGGGCCGGCCCATGCAGCTCACGGATGAACGTGGCCCGTAGACCGGATGGAGCGCAGCGTAATCCGGGGCAGCCCCCGATTCGGGTTCCCGGATTCCGCCCTCCGGGCCCCATCCGGGCTACCCCGGCAGGGAGCGGCATTGCCGAAAAGATGCCCTGGCCCCCGTTTGCAGGCGTGATCCGGGCCACCGAGCCGGCCGGGATTGCGACCGCCCATGGTCGCAGGCGCGTGACGGCGCGGGCGGCCGCATGTGTGACGGCCGCAGGCGCTCGCGCGCATGGATGAGCCACGCGTGACCGGCATCCTGCTCGCCGGCGGCCGGGCGCGGCGCATGGGCGGCGAGGACAAGGGCCTGATCGAACTGGCCGGCCGGCCACTGGCGGCGCATGCGCTGGCGCGCCTGCAGCCGCAGGTGGCCGAGGTCTTGATCAACGCCAACCGCAACCATGACCGCTACGCGGCACTCGGCGCGCGCGTGATCGGGGACAGCCTCGGGGGCTTCCTCGGCCCGCTCGCCGGCCTGCTCGCCGGGATGGAGTCGGCGGCGAACCCGCTGGTCGCGACCGCGCCCTGCGACTCGCCGTTCGTGCCCACGGATCTGGTCGCGCGCCTGCACGCGGGCATGGTCGACGCGGGTTCGGAGATCGCGGTGGCCGACGACGGCGAGCGCGCACAGCCGGTGTTCCTGCTGGCGCGGACCGCGCTGGCCGCCGACCTGCGCGCCTGGCTCGAGGCCGGCGGGCGCAAGATCGACGCCTGGTTCGCCGAGCACCGGGTCGCGAGCGTATCCTTCGACGACACGCCGGATGCCTTCATCAACATCAACACGGCCGACGAACGCGCGGCCGTCGAACGCAAGCTGCAGGACGAACAGCCCAGCGATGACGACTGAATCCGCCGACGCACCGAGCTGTGCCGATCCGAACGAGCCCGAGGCGCTGTCCGTCGATGCCGCCCACGCCCGCATCGCCGCTGCGCTCCAGCCACTGCACAGCAGCGAGCGCGTGGGCCTGCGGGCGGCACTGAACCGGGTGCTGGCCGCCGACGTCCACGCCGGTCACGACATCCCGCCCGCGACCAACTCGGCGATGGACGGCTACGCCCTGCGCGGCACCGACCTGGACGCCGACGGCGCGGCCGA
>JAWWAE010000217.1:0-3213 GCA_033721835.1 Halofilum sp. (in: g-proteobacteria)
ACGTGCTGGAGGGCCTGGCGGTCGCGCTGGCGAACATCGACCCGGTGATCGCGTTGATCAAGGCCTCGCCGAATCCGGCCGAGGCGAAGGAGGCGCTGATCGCACAGGCGTGGGAACCCGGGGTCGTCTCCACCATGCTCGCACGGGCGGGCGCCGAGTCCTCGCGGCCGGAGGCGCTGCCACCGGAATACGGTCTCGTCGACGGCGCCTACCACCTGTCGCCACAGCAGGCACAGGCGATCCTGGACCTGCGCCTGCATCGGCTGACGGCGCTGGAGCAGGACAAGATCACCGAGGAGTACGGCGGCATCCTGGACCGCATCGCCACGCTGATCGAGATCCTCGAGAATCCCGATCGCCTGATGGCGGTGATCCGCGAGGAACTCGATGCCATCCGCGAGCAGTATGGCGACGAGCGGCGCACGCGCATCCAGCAGCGTCAGGACGAGCTCACGGTCGAGGACCTGATCTCCGATGACGAGGTGGTGGTGACACTGTCGCATGCCGGTTACGCCAAGGCGCAGCCGCTCGGCGACTACAGCACGCAGCGTCGGGGCGGCCGCGGGAAGTCGGCGGCGCGCATGAAGGACGAGGACTTCGTCGACCGCATGTTCGTGGCCTCGACCCACGACACCCTGCTGTGCTTCTCCAGCCACGGCAAGGCGTACTGGAAGAAGGTCTGGGAACTGCCGGTCGCCGGGCGCGGCGCGCGCGGGCGGCCGATCGTCAACCTGCTGCCGCTGCAGGAGAACGAGCGCATCAACGCGGTGTTGCCGGTGCGCGAGTTCCCGGAGGACCGCTACGTCCTCATGGCGACCCGCTCGGGCATCGTCAAGAAGACGCCGCTGTCGCACTTCTCGCGCCCGCGGGCGAACGGCATCATCGCGATCGACCTGCGGATCGACGACTGGCTGGTGGACGTCGCACTGACCGACGGTGCCCGCGATGCCATGCTGTTCTCCTCGGACGGCAAGGCCATCCGCTTCACGGAAGAGCAGGTCCGGCCCATGGGCCGGACCGCGGCCGGTGTGCGTGGCATGCGGCTGTCGAGCGAGGCACACGTGATTGCCCTGATCATCGACAACGGTGGCGAGATTCTGACCGCGACCGCCAACGGCTTCGGCAAGCGGACGCCGGTCGAGCAGTACCGCAAGACCGGCCGCGGCGGCCAGGGGGTACGGTCGATCCGCACCTCCGAGCGCAACGGCGCGGTCGTCGGCGCGATCCAGGTCGGTGCCGACGACGAGCTGATGCTGATCTCCGATCGCGGCACCCTGGTCCGGACCGCGGCCAGCGAGGTCTCGCGCATGGGCCGTGACGCACAGGGGGTGCGCCTGATCCGCCTGGCCAACGGCGAGAAGCTGGTGCAGATGGCCCGCATCGAGAGCCTCGACGAGGAACAGACCGCGGCTGCCGCAGCGGATGAAACAAACCGCGAATAAAAAACAAGCGAACCGCGAATGAACGCGAATGAACGCGAATTGATGACGGGGCTCGTGTCCGATGGAACGTCCCCGATACATGGGCCGGAGTCCTTGTCTGCCGCGTATACGGCTTCCGCCTGGTGCGGCGCGAGCTGCCGCGGAGCTCGTGAAGGCGCCGACCGTGAATCGATGAACCCGCGATCCGCAATGTTCATTCGCGTTCATTCGCGTCCATTCGCGGTTTCTTCTTCCTCTGTACTTGGCATCGACCGGAGATGAGCGAGAACGGCGACGACCCGGACGAGCGCCTGCAGTCGGTGCGGGAGCGGATCGATGCGATCGATCGGCGCATCCTGGCGCTGCTGAACGAGCGCGCCGGCTGTGCCCAGGAGGTCGCGGAGATCAAGCGTGCCGCCGGCGAGAGCAACAACTTCTCCCGCCCCGAGCGCGAGGCACGGCTGCTGCGCGAGCTCGCTGCCGCCACCGAGGGCCCGCTCGAGGGCGCCGCCGTCACCCGCGTGTTCCGCGAGATCGTCTCCGCCTGCCGTGCGCTGGAGCAGCCGCTGGCGGTCGCCTTCCTCGGGCCCGCCGGCACCTTCACCCAGGCCGCCGTCTACCGTCATTTCGGCCGCTCGATCGAGAGCCGGCCGCTGGGTGCGATCGACGAGGTGTTCCGTGAGGTCGCCGCCGGCGCCGCCCAGTTCGGCGTGGTCCCGGTGGAGAACTCGACCGAGGGCATGGTCACGCACACGCTCGACGTGTTCGTGAACTCGAATCTGCGCATCTGCGGCGAGGTGTTGCTGCGAGTGCATCACCAGCTGGTCGCCGCCGGTACCGATCCGTCCGCGGTGAAGACGCTTTATTCGCACCAGCAGTCGTTCGCGCAGTGCCGGGAGTGGCTGGATGCGAATCTCGCACACGCCGAGCGCATCGCCGTGTCGAGCAACGCCGAGGCCGCCCGCCGGGCGGCCGCCGAGCCGGACGCGGCCGCGATCGCGCCGGCGATGGCGGCCGAGATCTACGAACTGAACACGCTGGCCGAGCGGATCGAGGACGAGCCCGACAACACCACGCGCTTTCTCGTCATCGGCGACTACGACGTGCCGCCCACCGGCGACGACAAGACCTCGCTGCTGCTGTCGGCGCGCAACCGCCCCGGCGCACTGTTCCACCTGATCCGGCCACTGGCCGAGCACGGCATCGACATGACCCGGCTCGAGTCACGGCCGACGAGGGGGCGACTGTGGGAGTACGTCTTCTTCGTCGACATCCGCGGCCACGCCGAGGACGAGGTCGTCAAGCCCGCGCTGGAGGCCCTGAAACAGGAGGCCGCCCTCTGCCGAGTGCTCGGCTCCTATCCGCGCGCGTTGTCCTGAAGGAAAAATCAACAACAAGAACCACGAATGAACACGAATGGACACGAATAGAAAAGCCCGTAGGTGCGCTTTCGCCGCAGGCGAACGCGTACGTTTCGTTGCAAGCTGGGTGTACGCGTTTGCTTCGCAAAAGCGCACCTACGACATTCTTGCGACCCCGTGGTTCGATTCGTGTTCATTCGTGTTCATTCGTGGTTCTTGTTCTTTGTCGTTGTACGTCACGACAACGCGCGTGGATAGGAGCCCAGCACGCGGCACAGGGCCGCTTCCTCGGCAAGGGCCTCGAGCGCAGGCTTGACCGCCTCGTCCTCGGCGTGGCCGCGGATGTCGACGAAGAAGACGTATTCCCACAGGCGCCCGCGGGTCGGGCGCGACTCGAGCCGCGTCATGTCGATGCCGTGCTCGGCGAGCGG
>JAWWAE010000218.1:0-3165 GCA_033721835.1 Halofilum sp. (in: g-proteobacteria)
GGTTCGGGCCCAGCCCGAACCCGGCCGCGGCAACCAGCGCAAGGCGTCGTTGGGTACTTTCTTGGCATCAAGAAAGTACCTCGCTCCGCTTTAGCGGAGTGAAACCCCCAGTCATCAACCGCCGACTCGCTTGCCGGTTTGCTCGGGAAAGCGCAACCCGGTTCCGCCTGTACGGCTGACCAATCTGCCGGGAGCAGATTGGGTCTGCGCGCAGCGCAGACCCGAAGGGCGCACTCCAGGGATGGAGTGCGCAACCCGTACCCACAATCTTCCACGGGCAGGGATGTCCGCGTGCAGGCCCGTGCGCCACGTGCCGGCGCTCACCGCGCCATCGTCCCGCTGGACACGCGGTTTATAATCAAACCAGTCCCGAATCCACGGAGCGCACCATGGCCGAAACCCCGTCGACAATGCTGGAGCTGGGTACCGAGGCACCGGATTTCACGCTGCTCGAGCCGGCGACCGCCCGCATGGTCGCGAAGAGCGAGTTCGAGGGGCGGCCCCTGCTGGTCGCCTTCATCTGCAACCATTGCCCGTACGTGCTGCACATCATCAAGGTGTTTTCGGTGTTCGCGCAGGAGTACCAGGAGCGCGGCATTGGCGTGGTCGCGATCAACTCGAACGATGTCGAGGCCTATGCCGAGGACCATCCGGAGAAGATGACGGAGTTGGCGAAACAGACCGGCTTCACGTTCCCGTATCTGTTCGACGAGACCCAGGAGGTCGCGAAGGCCTACCGCGCGGCGTGCACGCCGGATTTCTTTCTCTTCGATGCCGACCATCGGCTGGTGTATCGCGGCCGCTTCGATGCGGCGACCCCCGGCAACAGGGAGCCGGTGACCGGGGCCGAGCTGCGGGCGGCCTGCGATGCCCTGCTGGAAGGGACGCCCATGCCGGAGGAACAGCGCCCGAGCATGGGGTGCAACGTCAAGTGGAAGCCGGGCAACGAGCCCGAATACGCCTGAGCGGGAGCCGAGGATCCGGGCACGGCCCGGGCCCTGGCATCAGGCCTGGCGGTGGGTCTTCTCGAGCTGCTCGCGCCGGGTCTTGGCCTCGGCCGAGAGGGTCGCGGTCGGCCGCGCGAGCAGCCGCGGGATGCCGATCGGCTCCCCGGTATCCTCGCAGTAGCCGTACTCGCCATCCTCGATGCGCTGCAGCGCCTCGTCGATCTTGCGCAGCAGCTTGCCCTCGCGCTCGCTGATGCGAAGGCTCAGCCAGCGCTCTTCCTCGGCGGTGGCCCGGTCCAGTTCGTCGGCCTCGTTGGTGCCGCTGGACAGCTCGTTGCGGGCCCGCTCGATGTCCTGCTCGATCTCCGCCCGCGCCTGTAGCAGGCGCTGCCGGAAGAACTCGAGCTGGTCTTCGTTCATGTAGTCCTTTTCGGGTGCCGCAAGCAGCTCTTCTTCGGTCAGCATGACAGCTCTCGTGATCTCCTCACCGGGCCGGGGGCCGGAGTCGTGTTGGCGTCCAGCGCGCGTCCGTTACGCGCCTGGCGATTCGCATCTCTGTGCCAGAGAATCGCGGGAGTATATTGACCGTCCCCGGCCAATGCAATGAACGTTGCCGCGGGCATGGTATCGGCTGTGGCCGGCTATTCCCCCGCGGATTCCGTCTGCAGCTCGGCCAGCACCGGCCCGGTGTCCGGCCGCCGCCCGCGCCACACCAGGAACGACTCCGCCGCCTGTTCCACCAGCATGCCGAGGCCATCACTGACCAGTTCGGCGCCGGCGTCGCGACCCCACTGCAGGAAGGGCCGGGCGGCGGTGCCGTACATCAGGTCGTAGACCGCACCGCCGCGGGCCACGGTGGCGGCCGGCAGCGGTGGCAGCGCACCACCGAGACTGGCGGCGCTGGCGTTGATCACCAGGTCGAAGGCGCGATCGCCGATATCGCCGAACCCGCCGCCGCTGACGGGGCCGTGATCGGCGAAGGCATCGGCCAGCGTCCAGGCGCGCTCGGCGGTTCGATTGACCAACAGCAGGCTGCCGGGGTGCTCCGCGAGCAGCGGCCCGAGCACGCCCCGGGCCGCGCCGCCGGCGCCGATCAGCAGGATGCGCGCGGACCGCAGCGTGAGCCCGAGGTTGTGCCGGAGGTCGCGCACCAGGCCGACCCCGTCGGTGTTGTCGGCCTCGATGCCACCGTCGTCCGCGCGGGCCAGCGTGTTGGCCACGCCGGCGGCGGTCGCGCGGCCGCTGGCGCGGTCGGCCCAGGCACAGGCCTCGGCCTTGAAGGGCACGGTCACGTTCAGGCCGCGTCCCCCCTCGCTGAAGAACTGGCCTGCGTACTCGGCGAAGCCGTCGACCGGTGCCTCCAGGCGCTCGTAGACCAGGTCCTCGCCGGTCTGCTCGGCGAAGCGGGCGTGGATGCGCGGCGACAGGCTGTGGCTCACCGGGTGGCCGATCACCGCGTAGCGGTCGCTGGGCATGGTTGCGGGGCCCTCCGTGCGGTTCGCGGATCGTTGCAGCCGCCCCCGGCTTTGTCCAGCCGTGGGCAGGACCGCGGGGGCGCGGGTACACTGTTGGCCGGTTCAGGCCAGGGTGCAGCCACGTGAGCGGCAATCGATCGGCTTCCGGCAGCTGGCCCGCGGTGCGGCCGCGGCGCATGCGGCGTGACGACTTCTCCCGCCGCCTGATGCGCGAGCACGTGCTCACGCCGGACGACTTCATCTGGCCGGTATTCGTGCAGGAAGGCGAGGGCCGGCGCGACCCGGTCGAGGCCATGCCGGGCGTCGAACGCCTGTCGATCGACCGGCTGGTGGAAGAGGCGCGCGAGTGCGAGCGCCTCGGCGTACCGGCGATCATGCTGTTCCCGGTCACGCCCACCGAGAGCAAGACCGAGGGTGCCGAGGAGGCCTGGAATCCCGACGGCCTGGTCCAGCGGACGGTGCGGGCGCTGAAGGCGGCCTGCCCCGGGCTCGGCGTGATGACCGACGTGGCGCTCGACCCGTACACCTCGCACGGCCAGGACGGGCTGATCGACGAGCACGGCTACGTCGTCAACGACCCCACCGTGGACGCGCTGGTGAAACAGGCGCTGTCGCATGCCGCGGCCGGCGCCGACGTGGTCGGGCCTTCGGACATGATGGACGGCCGCATCGGTGCCATCCGCGCCGCCTTCGAGCAGGCGGGGCACGTGAACACGCGCATCCTCGCCTACTCGGCGAAGTAC
>JAWWAE010000219.1:0-3079 GCA_033721835.1 Halofilum sp. (in: g-proteobacteria)
CACCGAATCTTCCGCGAGGAGCACAGGGCAACCAGCGCAAGGCTTCTTTGGGTGCTTTCTTGGCACCAAGAAAGTACCTCGCTCCGCGTCAGCGGAGCGAAACCCCTGGGGCTGCAGTCACTGACGCGCCGATGGGCATGCTCGGGAAAAGGCGTCCGGCCAAAGCCGGACCCACAAGCTTCGGGTCAGCGCATTGCTCGCAGCGGGCTGTCGGACTGACCAAGCTGCCGGGAGCAGAATGGGTCTGCGCGCAGCGCAGCCCGAAGGGCGCACTCAGGGATGGAGTGCGCAACCCGGACCCACGAGCTTCCGGTGACCGCGTTGCACGCGGCAGGCTGTCGGACTGGAGTCCGACCTACTGCCGCAGCAGGCCGTCCAGCCGGGTCAGGTCGTTGACCACGCGAAAGCTGCCGCCGGCCTCGGTGACGCGGGTTTTCCACTGCTCGACCCGCTCCAGGTAGCGCTCCGGGTCGACCTGGTCCGGTCGCAGCTTGGCGACGTTGAGCGCCACCACGTTCGTACCCTCGAGCGGCAGCGCGAAGTCGCGCTTGTGCCCGGGCGGCAGCTCCTCCTTCAGGTCGGAGAAAACCAGGATGTGCCGATCGCCGGCGCCCGTCTCCTGCAGCCACTCCGAGGCCTGCAGGATGCCGCCGGTAATGTCGGTGTAGCGCGCCGCCTGCAGGCCGTCGAAGAATCGCGACATGGCCTGGCGGAAGGCGCGCTTCTGGTCGTTCGCCACCGACGGCTGACCGTCGAAGGTGACCCGGGCGACGATGTCCTTCTCGCTGAAGCTGGCACTGTCGATCCGTGCCACCGCCAGCGAATCGCCGCTGTCGAGCGTCCCCAGCAGGTAGTTGAGAATCGCGTTGGCACGGTCCAGCTCCCGGGTATAGGTGCCGGAGGTGTCGATCAACAGGTAGACCGCGCGACCCTGGCCGCCGCTGGAGCAGCCGGCAAGCAGCAGCGCAACACAGGCGAGCGCGAGCCAGGTGCGCCGAATCACGATGCACCTCCCTGCGGGCCCACGCGGCCGCGACGCACCCCGCCCGCGTGGCGGACGCCGCGCTCGACGGCCAGGGGCAGGAATACCACCAGGTCGTAGATCCGGATCAGGACCTGCGCCAGCCCCCGGCTGACGGTACCGCCGATCCGCAGTAGCGTCGCCAGCGCCCGCAGCAGGCCGACGGCGAACACGCCGAGCACGGTGCGCGCGGCGTGGATGAACGACTCCAGCGGGATGGCGACGAAGGTCAGGGCGAACGGCAGGATGAAGCCGAGCAGCATCTGCCCGAGCGCCGGGATCCAGCGCAGCGCCGCCTCGCCGGAGATGCCGCCGGCGACGCCTTCGGCGCCGCCGGAGAGTTGCTGGATCAGGGCCTGCTGGTCGGCCGCGAGCATGTCGCGCATGTAGGCCAGGGCCGACTCGACTCCGGCCAGGATGAACAGCAGCGTGAACGCCATCCAGGCCAGCGACCGGCGCATGCGGTCGTCGAGCGCGCCGACGATGGGAAACAGCCGCGTGATGCGCAGCGATTCCATCAGGAACAGCCCCATCGTGATCTCGACCATGATGATCACGAGCGCGGCAACGTCGGCCACGCGCATCGGGCCGATGTACTCGTTGCCGCCGACCATCTCCGACATCGGCAGCGCGATCAGGTAGAAGTTGATGATCGCACCGAAGGTGGCGATCACGAGCACGATGCCCGCGATCAGGAACTGTGTCAGCGACGAGGACGACAGGGTCCGGACCGTTGCATCGTCGGCCTTGCGGATCCCTTCGTAGCGCTCCATGTGCGCATCGATCTTGCTGGCACGCTGCTCCAGTCCGGTGATCTGGCCGGAGACCTCGCGCAGCTTCTGCGACAGTCCGCGCCAGTACGGCAGCATGCGCTTGAGCAGGCTGTGGCGCTTGGCACTCTCGCCGCGGTACTCGTCGAGCGCCTTCTTGCTGGATTTCTCCAGCGAGCCGCGGATGTCGTCGAGCACCGAGGCGACCATCGGGTCCTTGGCCTCGATATTGGCGATCGCCTCGATCGCCTGAACCCAGGGCGGCGGCATCGGCGGCACCTGGGTCGAGGCATGATAGTCCTCGTCGATCTTGGTGATGATCTGCGACAACTGCCGTTGCAGGGCGGGGTAGCCGGACAGATCGCGACTGACCACGGTCGCCACGCGATCGAATTCGCGCTCGATGTCGCGCTCGGCGGATTCGGAGGCCAGTCCCAGCAGCACTTCCCGGTTGCGCTGCGCGAGCAGCATCTCGCCGCGGCGCACCGCCCGGGCGGCGACGCGGAAACCACGCTCGCCGACCCGACCCAGCGCGTGCAGCAGCTCGTGCGCGGGTCGCCGCGCCAGGTAGAGCACGGCGATGAGCAGGACCAGCCAGATCGCCACGGAAAGGGCGATCGAATCCGCCCACAGGGTGAGCAGATCATTGAATCCCATGGGGTTTTTCTCCCTCGATGCACCGCGGGGGGACGGCACCGAGACTGAATCTACCACAGCGGTGCCGAGCGCCGACGTGAACTGGGTCACGCATGGCCAGCAAGGCCCATGGACCCACAACGGCCCCGGGTCGGTTCAGGTGGAGAGCAATTGCGCCAGCGGCGGCAGGTAGTGATCGAGCAGCAGGGCGGCGAACAAGGCCATCAGGTAGTTGATCGAGTACACGAAGGTGCGGATGGCCTCGCCGGCCGGGGCGCGCCGATACAGGCGCCAGGCATGGCGCAGAAAGCCGATGTCGAGCACGATCGCCGCGGCAAGGTACAGCCAGCCAGACATGCCCACCAGCCACGGCAGCAGGGTCACCACGGTCAGCAAGACGGTGTACAGGAGGATGTGCAGACGCGTGATCGCCTCGCCGTGGGTGACGGGCAGCATCGGGATCGAGGCGCTGGCGTAGTCGTCACGCTTGTGCAGCGCCAGTGCCCAGAAATGCGGCGGCGTCCAGACGAACACGATCAGGAACAGCAGCAGCGCGTGGGCGTGGAGCTCGCCGGTCACCGCCGTCCAGCCGAGCACCGGCGGCATCGCGCCCGCGGCGCCGCCGATGACGATGTTCTGCGGCGTCGCCCGC
>JAWWAE010000220.1:0-3055 GCA_033721835.1 Halofilum sp. (in: g-proteobacteria)
ATTCGCGTTCATTCGCGGTTCGCCTTTTCAGGCGTCGAACAGCCACGGCGCCTCCTGCCGGCGGCGTTCCTCGTAGGCGCGGATGTCGTCGGCGTGCTGCAGGGTCAGGCCGATGTCGTCCAGGCCCTCGAGCAGGCACTGGCGGCGGAACGGGTCGATCTCGAAGTCGAAGCTGGTGCCGTCGGGCGTGATCACCTGCTGCTGCTCCAGGTCCACGGTCAGTTCGTAACCCTCGTTGGCCTCCGTCTCCCGGAACAGGCGGTCGACTTCCTCGGCGTCCAGCGTGACCGGCAGCAGCCCGGACTTGAAACTGTTGTTGTAGAAGATGTCGGCGAAGCTCGGCGCGATCACCGCGCGGAAGCCGTAGTCGGTCAGTGCCCAGACGGCATGCTCGCGCGAGGAGCCGCAGGCGAAATTGGCGCGCGCCAGCAGGATCTCGGCCCCGCGGTAGCGCGGCTGGTTGAGCACGAAGTCCGGGTTCTCGCGTCGCTTCGACGTGTCCTCGCCGGGCTCGCCGGGATCGAGATAGCGCCAGCTGTCGAACAGGTTGGGGCCGAAGCCGGTTCGCTGCACCGACTTCAGGAACTGTTTCGGGATGATCGCGTCGGTATCGACGTTCGAGCGGTCCAGCGGCGCGACCAGCCCGGTGTGGCGGATGAACGGCTCCATCTCAGTGCCTCCGCTCGGCCATGCCGCGCACGTCGACCAGGTGACCGGTCACCGCGGCGCCCGCGGCCATCGCCGGGCTCATCAGATGGGTTCGACCGCCCTGCCCCTGGCGCCCCTCGAAGTTGCGGTTCGAGGTCGAGGCACAGCGTTCGCCCGGGGACAGCCGGTCGATGTTCATGCCCAGGCACATCGAGCAGCCCGGTTCGCGCCATTCGAAGCCGGCGGCGGTGAAGATCTCGTCCAGGCCCTCGCTCTCGGCCTGGCGCTTCACCAGGCCGGAGCCGGGCACGACCATCGCCAGCTTGATCGAATCGGCGACCCGGCGACCGCGGACCACCTCGGCCGCCGCCCGCAGGTCCTCGATCCGCGCATTGGTGCACGAGCCGATGAAGATCTTGTCCGGCCGGATCTCGGTCATCGGCGTACCCGGCCGCAGATCCTGATATTCCAGCGCGCGCCGCATCGACTGCGCCTTGACCGGGTCGGGTTCCCGGTCCGGATCCGGCACGACGCCGCCGATCGGTGCCACCATCTCCGGCGAGGTGCCCCAGGTCACCTGCGGCTCGATCCGCGCGGCGTCCAGCGTCACCTCGTGGTCGAAGGTCGCGTCCTCGTCGCTGACCAGCTCGCGCCAGGCCGGGACCGCCCGCTCCCATTGCTCACCGGCCGGGGCGAACGGCCGGCCGGCGATGTATTCGATGGTGTGATCATCCACCGCCATCAGCCCGGCGCGGGCGCCGGCCTCGATCGCCATGTTGCAGATGGTCATGCGGCCCTCCATCGACAGGCCCCGGATGGTCGAGCCGGCGAACTCGATGGTGTGGCCGGTGCCGCCGGCGGTACCAATGCGGCCGATGATGGCCAGCATCACGTCCTTCGCCGTCACGCCGGGCCGCAGCTCGCCGTCGACGTTGACCCGCATGTTCTTCGCCTTGTACTGCACGACGCACTGGGTCGCCAGCACGTGCTCGACCTCGGAGGTGCCGATTCCCCACGCCAGCGCGCCGAAGGCGCCGTGAGTCGCCGTGTGCGAATCGCCGCAGACGATGGTCATGCCGGGGAGGGTCGCGCCCTGCTCCGGGCCGATGACGTGGACGATCCCCTGGCGGGCGTCCCCCATGCCGAACAGGCGGATGCCGTACTCGCGCGAGTTGCGCTCCAGCGTCTCCACCTGGGTGCGCGCCAGCGGGTCCTCGATCGGGCCCTCGTGGCGGGTCGTGGGCACGTTGTGGTCGGCCGTCGCCAGGATCGAGCCCGTGCGCCAGGGCTGGCGCCCGGCCAGCCGCAGGCCCTCGAAGGCCTGCGGCGAGGTCACCTCGTGCACCATGTGGCGGTCGACGTACAGCAGTGCCGCGCCCGCGCCGTGCTGGCGCACCACGTGCTGGTCCCAGATCTTGTCGTACAGCGTCTTGCCGGCCATCGGCGGCCCCCGGAAATGCGTTCCTCGGTCGATGCCCGCAAGATAGCGACGACACCCCCATTACTCAAATTCATTATTTTCATATAATCCATTCCTGATAGAGATATCGGGGGAGTCGATGGACCTGAGTGCGCTGCAGGCCTTTGTCGCCGTGGCCGAGCACGGCTCGTTCTCGCGCGCGGCGGACGCCCTGTTCCTGACCCAGCCCGCGGTCAGCAAGCGGGTGTCGGCGCTGGAGGCGGAGCTGCGCACGGCCCTGTTCGACCGCATGGGCCGCAGCGTGCGCCTGACCGAGGCCGGCCAGACCCTGCTCGACCACGCGCGGCGGGTGCTGTCGGAGATCGAGGCCGGGCGCCAGGCGGTGGCCGACCTGCAGGGTCGCGTCGGCGGCCGCCTGCGGATCGGCACCAGCCATCACGTCGGCCTGCATCGGCTGCCGCCGGTGCTGCGCGCCTACACCGCGGCCTACCCCGGGGTCGAGCTGGACCTGCACTTCATGGACTCGGAGCAGGCCTGCCTGGCGGTCGACCGCGGCGAGCTGGAGCTGGCCGTCGTGACCCTGCCGCGGCAGCCGGCGGAGACGTTGGCGATCGAGTGCCTGTGGCCGGACCCGCTCGACCTCGTCGCGGCCACCGACCACGCCCTGGCCGGCGGCGGCCCGGTGGACGCGGCCACGCTCGCCGCGCACCCGGCAATCCTGCCGGCACCGACCACCTTCACCCGCCGTATCGTCGCCGCCGCCCTGCGGCCGCGGGGCCTGCAGCTGCGGGTGGCGATGGAGACCAACTACCTGGAGACGATCAAGATGATGGTCGAGGTGGGGCTCGGCTGGTCGGCGCTGCCGCGGACCATGCTCGACGGCAACCTGGCCACTCTGGAGGTGCCCGGAATTGCGCTGCAGCGCGACCTGGGGCTGGTCCTGCGACTCGGGCGCAGCCTGGGCAACGCCGCCAGCGCCTTCGTCGG
>JAWWAE010000221.1:0-3003 GCA_033721835.1 Halofilum sp. (in: g-proteobacteria)
ACAATCTGCCATTCGAACGAAGGAGCCGCTGGCGATGAGTGAGCTGCGCACGATCGAGGGCGAGCTGCGGGCCGAGGGTGCCCGGGTCGCGATCGCGGTGACCCGCTTCAACGGGTTCATCACCGAGGCGCTGCTGAACGGCGCGCTCGACACGCTGCGCCGCAGCGGGGTCGACGACGCGCGGATCACGGTCGTGCGCGTGCCGGGCTGTTTCGAGCTGCCGCTGGTGGTCGACCGCCTGGCCGCCGGCGGCGACCACGACGCCGTGATCGCGCTCGGCTGCGTGATCCGCGGCGCGACCCCGCACTTCGACCATGTCGCCGGCGAGTGCAGTCACGGGCTCGCGCGGGCGGCACAGGATCACGGCGTGCCGGTGGCGTTCGGCGTGCTCACCACGGACACCATCGAGCAGGCGCTCGAGCGGGCCGGCACCAAGGCCGGCAACAAGGGCGCCGACGCGGCCGCGACCGCGCTGGAGATGGTCAGCCTGCTGCGCGGCCTCTGAGGGGTCGCCGATGGCGCCGCCCCGGACAAGCGCCTCGGCCGCGCGCCACCGCGCGCGCGAGCTGCTGGTGCAGGCCCTGTACCAGTGGCAGGTCGGCGGCGACGACGCCGGGGACATCCTGCTGCAGTTCGTCGACGGCCGCGACCTGGGCCGGGCCGACACGGACTACTTCCGCGAGCTGATGCGGGCAATCCCCGCCGAGGTCGAGCGGCTCGATGCGGAGATCGAGCCGCTGCTGCAGCGCGCGCTGGCGCTGGTCGACCCGGTGGAGCGGGCGATCCTGCGCATCGCCTGCTACGAGCTGCACGAGCGGCTCGAGGTGCCGGCGCGGGTGGTGATCGACGAGGCGGTGGAGCTGGCCAAGCGCTTCGGCGGCAGCGAGGGCCACCGCTTCGTCAACGGCGTCGTCGACCGGCTGGCGCACCGCCTGCGCGAGCCCGAGTTCCGCACGCCGCAGCAACGCTGACGCCACCCCCGCCATGACCACCGAGTTCGACCTGATCGAACGCTACTTCCGCCGACTGGGCGGGACACGGCCGGGGATCGTCCAGGGCATCGGCGACGATTGCGCGCGGGTGACGCTGCCGCCCGGGAGCGAGCTGGCCGTCTCGATCGACACCCTGGTCGCCGGCGTGCACTTCCCCGAGTTCACCTCGCCCGAGGACATCGGCTGGAAGTCGCTGGCCTGTGGTCTCAGCGACCTCGCCGCGGCCGGGGCGGAACCGGCCTGGGCGACGCTGGCGATCACGCTGCCGCACGGACCCGACCCCGATGCCTGGCTGGACGCCTTCGTGCACGGCTTCGGCGAGCTCGGCGCGGCGCACGGGCTGGCATTGATCGGAGGCGACACCACTTCCGGCCCCCTCTCCGTAACGGTGCAGGTGGCGGGCCACGTGCCCGCCGGCGCGGCGCTCGGCCGGGGCGGGGCGCGGCCGGGGGATGCCGTCTGCGTCAGCGGCTGGCCGGGCGAGGCCGCGGCCGCGCTGACGCAGCTGCAGTGCGGTGCCCCCGAGGTGGATCATCACCTGTACCGGCGCCTCAGCCGACCCGAGCCGCGGGTCGCGCTCGGGCTCGCCCTGCGCGGCCGGGCCTCGGCCTGCATCGACGTCTCCGACGGGCTGGCGGCCGACCTCGGCCACGTCATCGAGGCCGGTGGCGTCGGCGCGGTGCTGGACCTGGACGCGTTGCCGGTCTCGAGCACGCTGGCGGCCGCCGGCGACACGGCGGCGGTACGCGACTGGATCCTGCACGGCGGCGACGACTACGAGCTGTGCTTCTGCCTGCCCGCCGAGCGGCTGGACACGCTGCGCGCGGAGCTGGGCCCGGAACCACCGCTGAGCCGCATCGGCCACGTGGTGGCGGAGCCGGGCCTGTGGGCGCGTGACGGCGCCGATGCCACTCCGGGCCCGCTGGACCCCCGCGGGTACCGGCATTTCCATGACTGAGCGCGGCGCCCCGGCACCGTTGCGGGCGCGGCTGCTGGCCGACCCGGTCATGTTCTGTGCGCTGGGGTTCGGCAGCGGGCTCACGCCGCGCGCGCCGGGCACGGCCGGCAGCATCGTCGGCGTGCTGCTGGCGGCCGCGCTGGCCGGTGTCGGCACGGGCGAGCCGCTGTACCTGCTGGCGACGGCGGCGCTGATCGCCGCCGGCGTCCCGATCTGTGCCCGCGCGGGCCGGCGGCTGGGGCAGCATGACCACCCGGCGATCGTCTGGGACGAGCTGGCGAGCTTCCCGCTGGTCCTGCTGGGGCTGCCCGCGACCTGGCCCTGGCTGCTGGCGGGCTTTGTCGCCTTCCGCGTCTTCGACGTGCTCAAGCCCTGGCCGATCCGCTGGCTCGACCGCAGACTGCCCGGCGGTCTCGGCGTCATGGCCGACGACGTCGCCGCCGCCCTGGCCGCCTGCGGCGTGCTGCACGGGGCGCGGCTGTTGCTCGCCGGTTAGAGCAAATCAGGTCTCTCGCAGAGCCGCAGAGGACGCAGGGAATGCAGATGGACCTGAGGAATGACGTAGGTGCGCTTTTGCGAAGCAAACGCGTACGCCTGCGTTGCGACCGTGCGTACGCGTTCGCCTGCGGCGAAAGCGCACCTACGGTTCATTGAATCGCCTTCCCTGCGTTCTCCGCGCCTCTGCGAGAAGCCGTTCTTGATTCCGGCGGCGCCGGCAACGGTTCAGGGCAGCTCGATACCCGCCTCGCGGAGCAGGGCGCCGAGGCGGATCAGGGGCAGGCCGATCAGCGCGCTCGGGTCCGGGCCGTCCAGGTGTTCGAACAGGGTCACGGCGTAGCCCTCGGCGCGGATGCTGCCGGCGCAGTCGTAGGGTTGCTCGTGGCGCAGGTAGCGCTCGATCTCGACGGCCGTCAGCTTGCGGAAGTGCACCGTGTAGTCGACCCGCTCGACCCGGGCACGGTCGTTGCGCGGGTCGTGCAGGCAGAGGCCGGTGTGGAACACGACGCTGCGGCCGCTGCAGGCGCCCAGCTGCTCGACGGCGCGGTCATGCCC
>JAWWAE010000222.1:0-2944 GCA_033721835.1 Halofilum sp. (in: g-proteobacteria)
CGCCCAGTCGCGCTCGCGCTGCTCGAGTTCGGGGCCGGCGGCGACGAAGCTGGCGGTGATGCCGGGCCGCACCTCGTCGATCGTCTCCAGCCCGTCGGCCAGGTGCTCGCAGCCGGTGAACTCGTGCAGCACCACCGGTCCGTCCACCGGCAGGAACAGGTAGCGCGCGGGGTTGCGCTGGGTGAAGACCTGCATGTTGCGCGCGCCAGTGGCATAGCGGACGTTGACCGGATCGAACAGCAGGCAGGCGTCGATCCCGAGCCGGTCCATCTGCTCGCGCACGCGGTTGAGCCGGTACCCACGCACGGCCACCTGGTCGATCTCGTCCTCGGCCGGGTCACGGTCGAGCAGCGCCAGCCCGGCGAGGTCCGCCCGCTCGGCGTGCCAGTCGATGTCCATCGTCGCCTCCTGGTGTCGCCTGTCTCTGGCCGCATGCAGCGTGCGCGCGCGAATCGGCGACAGTCTACAGCGGCCGCGACACAACGTGTCGGGGGGCCCGCCAGGACCTCTGGTAGCATGGCGCCTCCTGCCGGGGAGGTGACGTGGGCGAACGCATCCAGAAGGTGCTGGCACGGGCCGGGATCGGTTCCCGCCGGGCGGTCGAGGGCTGGATCGCGGAGGGCCGCGTGCGCGTCAACGGCCAGCCGGTCGAGCCGGGCGCCGCGCTGGAGCGCGACGACCGGGTCGAGGTCGACGGCCGCCGCTACCAGGTGGTGGCGGCCGCCCGCCGGCCCGCCCGCTGGCTGCGCTACCACAAGCCGGTCGGCGAGGTCAGCACCCGCGACGACCCGGAGAACCGGCCGACCGTGTTCGACCGACTGCCGAAGCTGCGCGAGGCCGGCGGCCGCTGGGTCTCGCTCGGCCGGCTCGACATCGCCACCAGCGGCCTGATGCTGTTTACCGACGACGGCACCCTGGCCAACGCACTGACGCATCCCTCGCGCGAGGTCGAGCGCGAGTACGCCGTGCGCGTCCACGGCCAGGTCCCGCCCGAGACGCTGCAACGGCTGCAGCAGGGCATCGAGCTCGACGACGGCCCGGCCCGCTTCGACCGGGTCGCCGACGTCGGTGGCGAGGGCAGCAACCACTGGTACCACGTGGTGCTGCACGAGGGCCGCCAGAACGAGGTCCGGCGCCTGTGGGAGGCGGTCGGCTGCCAGGTCGCGCGGCTCACCCGCGTGCGCTTCGGCCCGGTGACGCTGCCGCGGCACCTGCGCCAGGGGAAGTTCGAGGACCTGCCACCGGCGGAGGTGCGCGCGCTGGAGCAGATCGCCGGTGGCCGGGGCGACGGCGGCGGCCTGACCCTGCAGCCCTGGACCGGCAAGCGCCGCGGTCGGCCGGGACCGCGGCGGAAGGCGAAGCCGCGCTCGCGCGCCGGTACCGCCGCCACCGCGCGCAAGAAGACGGCCCGTCGCCGCCCATGAGCGGCCAGCGGTCTGCCAGCGAGCGCCCGGCGCGGCTGCACCCGCGCACCGCGCGCGGGGTGCACGACCGGCTGCTGGCGGAGTATGGCGAGCAGGGCTGGTGGCCCGGCGACACGGCGTTCGAGGTCGTGGTCGGCGCGGTGCTGACCCAGAACGCCGCCTGGACCAACGTCGAGTACGCGCTGGCCAACCTGCGCGCCGCCGATGCGCTGACGCCGGAGGCGATCGTCGATCTCTCGCCCGAGCGCCTCGGCGAGCTGATCCGTCCCAGCGGCTACTACAACGTCAAGGCACGGCGGCTGCAGGCCGTGTGCGCCTTCCTCCTCGAGCAGGGCGGGGTCGAGGCGCTGGACGAGCTCGACACCGACGCGCTGCGCGAGGCGCTGCTCGCGGTCCACGGGGTCGGCCGCGAGACCGCCGACGACATCGTGCTCTACGGCTTCCACCGCCCGGTGTTCGTGATCGACGCCTACACCCGCCGCATCTTCTCCCGCCTGGGACTGCTCGATCACCGGGCCGGCTACGAGGCGCTGCGGGCGGCGTTCGAGAACGCCCTGCCGCGCGACCCCGGGTTGTATCAGGAATACCACGCCCTGATCGTCCAGCACGCCAAGCAGGCCTGCGGCGTCCGGCCGCGCTGCGATGACTGCTGCCTGCGCCGCCGCTGCCCCGTGGGCCGTGGCGAGGCGGCACCGAGCCCGTGATGAACGCGCGCGACGCCCTCGGCATCGCCGGCAGCCTGCTGCTGCTGGTCGGCGTCTTCATGCCGATGGTGCGGGTGCCGGTGATGGGCCGGCTGAGCTACTTCGAGATCGCACCCGAGGCGGGCACCGTGCTGGCGCTATTGGCCGGGCTCGGGATGTTGCTGGTGAACGCCAGGCAATATCGCTACCTGTGGATCGTTGGGGCCGCCAGTCTGGGCGTCGCCGCATTCGGCCTGATGCGCTCCGGAGGCGGCAACCGTAGCGGCCTCGTGCAGTCGCTGACCGACATGGCGAGCCGCTCGGCGAAGCTGGAGTGGGGGCTGGCGGTGATAGCGGTCGCGGTCGTGCTGCTCATCGTTGCGGGGGCCGGATTCGGCGCCCGCAGACCCTGACCCCGGACGCCCGTATCCGGTGTCGGTTCCCGGGCCTCACGGCGCGTGGTCGTTGCCGGGACTCATCGGCGCACGCTGCACCATGTCCCGGTAATGCTCGCGCAGCGTGTGCAGGTCGACGCTGTTGATGAACGACGAGTAGGCGAGGTGGCTCAGCAGCGAGCGGATGTCCTCGGCCCAGGGCGGCAGGAAGCGCGGCGCGCGGCACAGGCCGGTGGCGCGCAGCTCGGCCAGTGCCGGGATGTCCTCGATGTCGAGCTTGCCGGCGAACAGCAGTCGCAGCAGGTCGGCCCGGCCGAGCGAGACCACGGTGCGCATGAAGTTGTGCACGCGGAACAGGCCGTCGAGGTAGACGATGTCCTTGGTGAACGGGATCCCGCCCTCGACCCGCCCGCCGCGGAACACGCGCCGCGCGTTTTCGAAC
>JAWWAE010000223.1:0-2928 GCA_033721835.1 Halofilum sp. (in: g-proteobacteria)
GCGGCCGGGTTGAAGAACACCGTGCTCGCGTCCTGCGCCGAGGACGCGGTGCCGGCGAACGAGGTCCCCTGCAGGGCGGGGCTCTGCTCGAGGATCTGGAACGAGGCCGCCGCCGCCACGCCTGGTAGCAGGGCGAGCATGCAGGCCGTCGCGAGGATGGGGCGTTGCAGGGCGTTGCGTACCATCTGGGCCTCCTCCTGGTTGCCGCCAGGGCGGCGTCTTGTCGTGTTGCGTTGATCCGCTTCGGGCCGTGCGGTAGACTCCGCGGTCCCGCGGGCGCGCCCGATTCGGCCTTGCGGCCGGTACGCCACGCGGATGTCGGGGTGTAGCTCAGCTTGGTAGAGCACTGCCTTCGGGAGGCAGGGGCCGGAGGTTCAAATCCTCTCACCCCGACCACATTCCAGCTCGTTCCCCGCGGCCGTCTCCCCGACCCTCCGGTGCTGCCGCGCGAACCGATCGCTTCCGAACCTAGCACAGGCGCCATGCGCCATCCACACGCGGCGCGCCCCAGCGGCCTCTGCTATCCTGCCCGGCGCCCGTAGGTCTGCCCGCTTCGGGTGTCGGTTCAACGCCGCCGGATGACGTCGCTTGAGCGCAGGGATCCTCTACACCATTTCCGCCCCCTCCGGTGCCGGCAAGACCAGCCTGGTGCGCGCACTGCTGGAGCGCGAGGACGGGCTGGCGCTGTCGGTGTCGCACACCACGCGCCCCCGGCGTGACGGCGAACGCGACGGGGTGGACTACTACTTCGTCGACGATGCCACCTTCCAGGAGATGGTCGACGCGGGCGCCTTCCTCGAGCACGCGCGGGTGTTCGACAACCGCTACGGCACCTCGCGCCGGGTGGTCGAGGAGACGCTCGCCGGGGGCTTCGACCTGGTGCTGGAGATCGACTGGCAGGGCGCGCACCAGGTGCGCGAGTCGGTCGAGGGCGCGATCTCGATCTTCATCCTGCCGCCGTCGCGCGCGGCCCTGGTCGAGCGGCTGCAGGGCCGCGGGCTCGACAGCGACGAGGTCATCGAGCGCCGGATGGCCGCGGCCATCGACGAGATGTCCCACTATGACGAGTGCGACTACCTGGTCGTGAACGACGACTTCGAGGACGCCCTGGCCGACCTGCGGGGCATTGTCCGGGCCGGGCGCGTGCAGCGCCCGCGCCAGGCCGCCCGCCACCGGGCCCTGATCGAGGCGCTGCTGGCACCGCCTGACGCCGTCCAGTAGAATTGTACGGTCTACCGCTTGTTACACTATGAGACGCGGCGGCCCGCGGCCGGCCGCGCATGACGAGGACTGGAATGGCCCGGATTACCGGTGAGGACTGCCTGGAAAGGGTCGACAACCGCTTCGAGCTGGTGCTGACCGGCGCCCAGCGCGCCCGCCAGATCGCCAATGGCGCCGACCCCCGCGTGCCGCGCGAGAACGACAAGCCCACCGTGATCGCGTTGCGCGAGATCGCCGAGGGGCTGGTCGACCGCGAGGTGCTGGACGAGATCGAGGCGCAGGCACACGCGGCCGAGGCCGCGGTCTCCGAAGAGGAAGTGCAGGACGAGATCCAGCCCCAGGCGTAGCCCGGGGCATGCGGCGCAGGTGCCTGCAGTGAGCGGCAGGCCTCATCCGGGCGGGACGACAATGGACCGGCAGATCGGAGAGGCCAAACACGCGCCCGAGGCGGACGCGCTCGAGCAGGCGCCGGACGTCGAACGCGCGGCGCCGCCCGGCGGCGCGCCGTACACGATCGACGACCTGTGTGCCGAGCTGCGCAACCGGCTCGACGAGGCCGCGCTCGACCGCATCCGCCATGCCTACGAGTTCGGGGCCCGCGCGCACGAGGGCCAGGAACGGCTCACCGGCGATCCCTACATCACCCACCCGCTGTCGGTCGCCCGCACGGTGGCCGAGTTCTCGCTCGACGGCGACAGCATCGTCGCGGCGCTGCTGCACGACGTCCTCGAGGATACCCAGGTCTCGCTGAAGACCCTGCGCGAGGAATTCGGCGACACGGTCGCGCAACTGGTCGACGGTCTCAGCAAGCTGACCCACCTCACCTTCACCTCGCGTGCCGAGCAGCAGGCGGCGAACTTCCAGAAGATGATGCTGGCGATGGTGGACGACATCCGCGTCGTCCTGGTCAAGCTCGCCGACCGCCTGCACAACATGCGCACCATCAGCGTGATGCCGCTGGACAAGCGCCGCCGCATCGCGCGCGAGACGCTCGACATCTACGCGCCGATCGCCAACCGGCTGGGCATGAATACGCTCAAGCAGGAACTCGAAGAGCTCGCCTTCGCCACGCTGTATCCGATGCGGTACCGGGCATTGTCCGCGGCCGTCCGCCGTGCGCGCGGCAACCGCAAGGAGCTGATGCAGAAGATCGAGATCGTGATCTCGGACCGGCTGCAGCAGGAGGGCGTCGACGCCGACGTGCGCGGGCGCGAAAAGCCGGTCTACAGCATGTACCGCAAGATGCGCGAGAAGCATCTCGCGTTCCAGGAGGTGTTCGACAAGTTCGCGCTGCGGGTGATCGTCGACACGACCGACGACTGCTATCGGACGCTCGGGCTGCTGCACAATCTCTACAAGCCGGTGCCGGGCCGCTTCAAGGACTACATCGCGATCCCGAAGAGCAACGGCTACCAGTCGCTGCATACGGCGTTGTTCGGCCCGCACAGCATCCCGATCGAGGTGCAGATCCGCACGCGCGACATGGACCGGTTCGCCGAGTCGGGCATCGCCGCGCACTGGCTCTACAAGAGTCGCGGCGACGACAGCGAGCACCCGCTGAAGCACCACGGCCCGGCGCGCGAGTGGCTCAAGAGCCTGCTCGACATGCAGCAGTCGACCGGCAGCTCGGTCGAGTTCCTCGAGCACGTCAAGATGGATCTCTTCCCCGACGAGATGTACGTCTTCTCGCCGCGCGGGGACATCTAC
>JAWWAE010000224.1:0-2864 GCA_033721835.1 Halofilum sp. (in: g-proteobacteria)
CCCAGCCGGGCCGACACGCGACTCACCGAGCGTCTGCGCGATGCGCTGTCGCTGGTGGACATCCGCGTGCTCGACCATCTCGTGATCGGCGAGGGCGAGCCGGTGTCGTTCGCCGAGCGCGGCCTGTTGTAGGGCAGTCGCCCGGTTTCAACCGGAAAGACAGGAACACCGGGGGCACCGAACTCACCGGGAAAGCGAGAATTCATGAATCTCGCAGAGGCGCAGAGGACGCGGGGAGAGCGCAGGAAAGCACGGCAGGCGCGCTCCTGCAATAACCAACGTGAACATTATCGGTCACGTGGACGCGCGCGTTGTTCTCGCAGAAGCGCGGCTGCGGCGCCTTCCTGATTCCGTATTCCCTGCGTCCTCTGCGCCTCTGCGAGATCCTCTTTCTTATTTCCTGAGCATCTTTCGGTGCGTACGGCGTCCCTGTCTGTCGAGGTCTTCCGCCGCGTTATACTCGCGCCCAGCCCGCACCGGATCGCGCGATGTCCGCCACCCGCCCCAGCGACACCTTCGCCGCGGTCGACCTCGGCTCGAACAGCTTTCACATGGTGATCGCGCGGCGCGAGTCCGACGGCTCGATGGTCGTGATCGACCGGCTGAAGGAGATGGTGCGGCTGGCGGCGGGCCTGGACGAAGAGCGGCGTCTCGACGAGGCGGCGCGCCGGCGCGCCCTCGACTGCCTCGGCCGCTTCGCCGAGCGGCTGCGTGACCTGCCGCAGAGCAATGTGCGCATCGTCGGTACCAACACGCTGCGCGCCGCCCGCAATGCCGACGAGTTCACCGCCGAAGCCGAGGCGGTGCTGGAGCACCCGATCGAGGTGGTTTCGGGCATGGAGGAGGCGCGGCTGATCTATGCCGGCGTCACCCAGAGCCTCGCGCAGGAGGGCCGCCGGCTGGTGGTCGACATCGGTGGCGGCTCCACCGAGTTCATCGTCGGCGACGGCCCGGAGCCGCTGCACAAGTCGAGCCTCGCGATGGGTTGCGTGAGCCACAGCCGGGATCACTTCGGCGATGGCCGCATCACCCGCAAGGCGTTCGATGCGGCCGAGCTGGCGGCGGCCGTCGAACTCGAATCGGTGGCGCCGGTGCTGCGGGACTACGGCTGGGATGGGGCGATCGGCGCCTCCGGCACCATCCGCGCCGTGGCCAGTGTCGTGCGCGAGATGGGCTGGGACGGCGAGGCCATCACCGGCAAGGGCCTGAAGCGACTGCGCAAGGCCCTGATCGATACCCGCGAGGTCGATCGCATCGATCTCAAGGGGCTGAAGGCCGAGCGCCACGCCGTGTTCCCGGGCGGGGTGGCGGTGCTGCGGGCGGCGTTCGATGCGCTGGGGATCGAGGAGATGCGGGCCTCCGACGGCGCCATGCGCGAGGGCATGCTGCT
The DNA here is from genome assembly GCA_033721835.1 of Halofilum sp. (in: g-proteobacteria). Classification (GTDB taxonomy): domain Bacteria; phylum Pseudomonadota; class Gammaproteobacteria; order XJ16; family Halofilaceae; genus Halofilum. The sequence continues at coordinate 1,391 of JAWWAE010000224.1, forward strand.
CGACCTGCCGGGCCGTCTCGAGCACGCCGACGCACGCGAGGGCGCGGTCGAGCGCCTGGCCGGGCGCTTCCACGCCGATCCGGAGCAGGCCGCCCGCGTGAGCTCAACGGCCGAGTACCTGTTCGGCGAGGCGCGCGCGGACTGGGGGCTCGACGAGGAGGGCCGCTGGCTGCTGCGCTGGGCGGCGGCGCTGCACGAGATCGGGCTCGACATCGCCCACAGCGGCTACCACAAGCACGGCGGCTACATCGTCGCCAACACCGACCTCGCCGGGTTCGCGCGCGAGCAGCAGCTGCAGCTCGCGAGTCTGGTGCGCAACCACCGCCGCAAGATCGTGCCGGACTGGGGCGATGCCCCCGCCGACAGCCAGTTGCTGCGGCTGATCGCGCTGCTGCGGCTGGCCGTGCTGCTGCATCGCAACCGCGGCGCGACGCCGCCGCCGGAGTTCTCGCTCACGGTGTCCGGCGACTCGCTGCGGCTCGATTTCGTTGACGAGGCGCTGACCACGAACCCCCTGACCGGCGCGGACCTCGAGCGCGAGGCGGGCTACCTCGCCAGGGCCGGTATCCGGCTGCAGTGGCGGCAGGGGGACGAGGCCCCCCGGTCGGCCGGCGGCTGAGCCCCGCTCGTCACTCCTGGGTCGCCCCCTGCTCCAGCAGGTACTGCTGTACGGCGAGGGAATCGGCGTCCTTTTCCGGCTGCGCGCGCGTGTACTTGCCGTCGCTGCCGAGCAGCCAGGCCTGGCTGTTGTCCCGCAGGTAGAGATCGAGCTCGCGCTGCAGACGCTCGCGCAGGCCCGAGTCGTCGACCGGGAAGCAGGTCTCGACCCGGCGGAAGAAATTCCGCTCCATCCAGTCCGCGCTCGACAGCCAGTATTGCGGATGGCCGTTGCCACCGAAGTAGTAGATCCGCGAGTGCTCGAGGAAGCGACCGACGATCGAGCGCACGCGGATGTGGTCGGACACACCCTCGATCCCCGGGCGCAGGCAGCACATGCCGCGCACGATGAGGTCGATCTCCACGCCCGCGATCGCCGCCTCGTACAGCGCCTCGATGACCTTGGGCTCGACCAGGGAGTTCACCTTGGCGATGATGCGACCGCGCCGACCGGCCGCCGCGTGATCCCGCTCGGCGGCGATCCGCTCCAGCAGGCCCGACTGCAGCGTGAACGGCGAATGCAGGATCCGGTTCATCTGCGAAACCCGGCCGAGGCTGGTGAGCTGCAGGAACATGTTGTGCACGTCCTGGCCGATCTCGCGCACCGCGGTGAACAGGCCATAGTCCTCGTAGGCCCGGGCGGTGCGGGTGTGGTAGTTGCCGGTGCCCAGGTGCACGTACTTGCGCAGGCCGCGTTTCTCGCGCCGCACGATCAGGATCATCTTCGCGTGCGTCTTGTAGCCGACGATGCCGTAGACGACGTGCGCACCCGCCTCCTGCAGCCGGTTGGCCAGGGTGATGTTCTCCTGTTCGTCGA
>JAWWAE010000225.1:0-2747 GCA_033721835.1 Halofilum sp. (in: g-proteobacteria)
CATGGACGAGGAGACCGCCCGCGCCCGATGAGCGCCGCCGCCGTCACCGCCGCCGACCGGCTGGGCCTGACCCTGTTCCTCGCCGCCGCCATGCACGGGCTGGTGATCCTCGGCGTGGGCTTCGCCCCCGTCGATCGTTCCGAGGACATCCCGCAGGCGCTCGATGTGGTCCTGGTGCAGCAGCAGACCGACGAGGCCCCGGAGCGGGCCGACTACCTCAGCACCGTCGACTCCGCCGGCGGCGGCACCAGCGAGGCGCGCGAGCGACCGCGGGCGCCGGTCAGTTCGCCGGAGCGCACGGCGCGGGCCGGCCTGGCGCCGGCCCCGCTGGAGGCGGGCGCGCCCGAGCCGGCACCGGCTGCGCCGGAGCCGGTCATCACCCAGCGCGAGACCGAATTCGTGGCCGCGACCGAGCGCCGGCGCCCGGAGACCCGGACCGAGACGACCCGCCGGCAGGCCGAGGAGATCGAATACGAGGCGCGGGTGGCGCGGCTTGCAGCCGAGGTCGACAACGCCCTCACCGAGTACGCGCAACGCCCGCGCAAGCTGTTCGTCACCGCCCGCACCCGCGCCTCGGTCGCCGCCGGCTACATGCACGACTGGGTGCAGACCGTGGAGCGCATCGGCAACACCAACTACCCGCCGGATGCGCGCCGCCAGGGGCTGTCGGGCAACCTGGTGCTGGTGGTCGCGGTGCGCGCCGACGGCAGCCTGCACGACGTGCACGTACGCGCCTCGTCCGGCCAGCCACTGCTGGACCGGGCCGCCGAGCGGATCGTCCGCCTGGCGGCCCCGTTCCAGCGCTTCCCGGACGAGCTGCGCGCGGAGACCGACCTGCTCTACATTACCCGGACCTGGGAATTCACGTCCGGCAACCGCCTGGAGACCCGTTGATAATGGAATTGTCGCATCAGTTTCTGCTCTCGATGCCGACCCTGGAGGACCCCAACTTCCAGCGCACGCTCAGCTTCATCTGTGAACACTCGGAACACGGCGCAATGGGCCTGGTCGTGAATCGGCCGATGACGCTGACGGTCGGCGAGGTCTTGCAGCATCTGGGCATCGAGCCGACCGCGCCGCAGGTGGCACGGGCACCGGTCCATTACGGCGGGCCGGTGGAGACCGAGCGCGGCTTCATCCTGCACGACCGCGAGCAGGAGTGGGAAGGCACGATGCCGCTGTCGGACACCGTGGCCCTGACCACCTCGCGCGACATCCTCGAGGCCATGGCCCGCGGCGAGGGGCCGCGCCACGCGCTGGTCACCCTGGGCTACTCGGGCTGGGGTGCCGGCCAGCTCGAGGACGAGATCGCACAGAACGCCTGGCTCACCTGCCCCGCCAGCGACGAGATCCTGTTCCACATACCGGCCGAGGAGCGGCTGGCCGCGGCGGCGGCGCAGCTCGGGATCGACCTCGACCTGATGTCCTCGGACGCCGGCCACGCCTGAGTGGCGGAGACCTTCCTCGGCTTCGATTTCGGCCTGCGCCGCATCGGTGTCGCCGCCGGCCAGCGTGTCACGGCCAGCGCGAATCCGGTGGCCACGGTGCCGGCACGCGAGGGCGATCCCGACTGGGACCAGGTCGACGCCCTGGTCACCGAATGGCGGCCCGGCGGCCTGGTGGTCGGCATCCCCCTGCTGACCGACGGCCGCGAGCAGCCGCTCGGACGCCGGGCGCGACGCTTCGCTGCCGCGCTGCGGGAACGCTACGGGTTGCCCGTGCACGAGGCGGACGAGCGCCTGAGCTCGCGTGCCGCGCGCGAGCTGATCGCGGAACGGCGCGCGGCCGGCGCCCGGCGCAGGACGCGCAAGGGCGATGTCGATAGAATAGCCGCCACCCTGATCCTGGAGCACTGGCTGCAGGCCGACGCACCCGATGTCGATTGACGCCGACACCGTCGCCGAATGGCTCGACCGCATGGCCGGGGAGATCCGCGCGGAGGCTGGCGATCACCTGTCCCGGCTGCGGGTCATCGGCATCCACACCGGCGGCGTCCGGGTGGCGCAGGAGCTGCATCGCAGGCTCGGCGTGGAGGCCCCGCTGGGTACGCTCGACATCTCCTTCTACCGCGACGACTTTTCCCGCATCGGGCTGCACCCGCGGGTCATGCGCTCGGAACTGCCGTTCGACATCGACGACGAGCGGGTACTGCTGGTCGACGACGTCGTCTACAGCGGCCGCACCGTGCGGGCCGCGCTCAATGTGCTGTTCGACTACGGCCGCCCGCGCCGGGTGATGCTGGCGACGCTGGTCGAGCGCACCGGCCACGAACTGCCGATCCGGGCCGACTTCGCCGGCACCCGGCTCGACCTCGGGCCGCAACAGCGGGTGCGGCTGAATCCGGACGACCTCGGGCTCGGCATCGAGGACATGCCGCAACGGGAAGCCGCGCCGTGACCGGTGACGGCGACATCCAGCTCGACGCCGACGGGCGGCTGCGCCATTTCCTGACCACCGAGGACCTGCCTCAGGAACGGCTGATCGAGATCCTCGATCTGGCCGAATCCTTCGCCAGCGTGCACGACAAGCCGATCAAGAAGGTGCCGCTGCTGCGCGGCCATACCGTGGTCAACCTGTTCTTCGAGACCAGTACCCGCACGCGCAACACCTTCGAGCTGGCGGCAAAACGCCTGTCGGCAGACGTGCTGAACGTCGATGTCGCCACCTCGGCCACGGCCAAGGGCGAATCGCTGCTCGACACCATCGCCAACCTGCAGGCGATGCAGTGCGACCTGTTCGTCATCCGC
>JAWWAE010000226.1:0-2700 GCA_033721835.1 Halofilum sp. (in: g-proteobacteria)
CCGGCCTGGCGCTTCATCGAGGCGATCACCTTGCCGCCGACCACCAGGCAGCGGATGTCGGCGCCCCGCGCCTCGCGGATGAACTCCTGCACCATGATCTCCGCGTTCAGGCCCATGAATGCCTGGATCACCGACTCGGCGGCCTTGTAGGTCTCGGCCAGCACCACGCCGACGCCCTGGGTGCCCTCCAGCAGCTTCACCACCAGCGGCGCGCCGCCGACCATGCGGATCAGGTCGTCGACGTCGTCCGGCGAGTGGGCGAAGCCGGTGACCGGCAGGCCGATGCCCTTGCGCGCCAGCAGCTGGGTGGCCCGCAGCTTGTCGCGCGAGCGCGAGATCGCGACCGATTCGTTGACCGGGAACACGCCCATCATCTCGAACTGGCGCAGCACCGCGGTGCCGTAAAAGGTGACCGAGGCGCCGATCCGCGGGATCACCGCATCGAAGCCCTCGAGCACCTCGCCGCGGTAGTGCACGGCAGGCCGGTGCGAGGCGATGTTGTTGTAGCAGCGCAGCGTGTTGACCACGCGGATCTGGTGGCCGCGCTCGCGCGCCGCCTCGACCAGGCGCCGGGTCGAGTAGAGGCGCGGGTTCCGCGACAGGACGGCGATCTTCATTCTCTACACGGCTCTTCGTGCGACGTTCAAGGGGTATACAGGCCGGCGGCCCGGGCGGCGGACAACGGCCTGCGGGTCAGGAAGGATGCGTCGGGGACGACGCGGAGGCCCCGCATGGCCTGACGTCCGAGCAACATCCGAAAGAGCATGGTATCACGATCGGTCAGCGTCACCTCGATCGACCAGCTGCGATCGGCCAGCTGCACCTCGGTCTCGATCACGTAGCGCATCTCGCGGTGCCCCCCCGAGTCACTGACCACCCGCCGGTCGTGCAGCGGCGCCTCGCAGGTAATCGACAGCTCCGTGTCGCGCTGCAGGGGATGCATCTCGAACCGCACCCAGGGCGCGCCGCCGTGCTGGTACGGCTCGACCCGCCAGGCGTGCAGGGCCGAGGTGCGGGCGCCGGTATCGATCTTGGCCTTGATCGCGGGCAGCCCGAGGTCGGGCAGGGCGAGCCATTCGCGCCAGCCAATGTCCAGCTTGTCTCCCGATTCCGCCATGCAGGAACCCTTCCGCGGCCGCCGTGGTCCATGAAGTGTCGCAGCCTACCGTGTCTCGCAGTGGCAGAACACCGCGTCCGGGGTAGCTGCGCCACCGTGTATTTGCGCCCGCGCCGCTGCCGCCCTATCGTTGCAGGCGGGCTGCCCGAACGCGGGCAGGGGCCCGTTTCGAAGACCGCCGGCGACCGCGCGCGATGCGCGCCCAGCGGCGACGACCCACCGGAGAATGACTCATGACCGTGTTGATCTGGCTGCTCGTGATCGGCGCCGCCCTGGTCACGCTGGCCCGCCGCAAGGCCTCGCTGCGCAGCTGGACCATCGGCATCGCCGCCGCGCTGGTCGTGCTCGGCCTGGCCGGGCTGCTCAACTTCTGGGTCGGGCTGCTGCTCTGGGCCGCGTATCTCGGCGTGCTGGTGCCGCTGAACGTGCCCGACCTGCGCCGCCGGTTCCTCTCCGACCTGCTGCGGGCCCGCATCCGCGAGGTCCTGCCCCCGATGTCGGACACCGAGCGCGAGGCGATCGAGTCGGGCACGGTCTGGTGGGAGGCCGAGCTGTTCCGCGGCGACCCGGACTGGCGCGAGCTGATGGAGGTAACGGCGCCGGAACTCGACGAGCGCGAGCAGGCCTTTCTCGACGGCCCGGTCGAGGAACTGTGCCGCATGCTCGACGACTGGGAGATCACCCACGAGCGCGGGGACCTGCCGCCGGAGGTCTGGGACTTCATCAAGCGCAACCGCTTCTTCGGCATGATCATCCCGCAGCGCTACGGTGGGCTGGAGTTCTCCGCCTACGCGCACTCGCAGGTGGTGATGAAGGTGTCGAGCCGCAGCCCGACCGCCGCGGTGACGGTGATGGTGCCGAACTCGCTCGGGCCGGCCGAATTGCTCTTGCAGTACGGCACCGACACCCAGAAGGACCACTACCTGCCGCGGCTGGCGGATGGCCGCGAGATCCCCTGCTTCGGCCTCACCGGTCCGTTCGCCGGTTCCGATGCGACCGCGATCCCCGACACCGGCATCATCTGTTACGGCGAGCACAACGGCGAGCAGGTGCTGGGCATGCGCGCCAACTGGGAGAAGCGCTACATCACTCTCGGTCCGGTCGCGACCGTGCTCGGACTGGCGCTGAAGGCCTACGACCCGGACGGACTGCTCGGCGGCGAGTCCGAGCTGGGCATCACCTGCGCGCTGATCCCGACCGACACCCCCGGGGTCGAGATCGGACGCCGCCACGACCCGCTCGGTACCGCCTTCCAGAACGGCCCCAACAGCGGTCACGACGTGTTCATCCCGCTCGACTGGGTCATCGGCGGGCGCGAGGGCGTCGGCCGCGGCTGGGTGATGCTGATGGAGTGCCTGTCCACCGGGCGCGGCATCTCGCTGCCGGCGCTCGGCGCCGGCGGCGGCAAGTTCTGCAGCCGCCAGACCGGCGCCTATGCCCGCGTGCGGCGGCAGTTCATCCTGCCGATCGGCACGTTCGAGGGCATCGAGGAACCGCTGGCGAGGATCGCGGCCAGGACCTACTTGTTGGACTCGGCGCGGCTGCTGACGCTGTCGGCGCTCGATGCCGGCGAGAAGCCGTCG
>JAWWAE010000227.1:0-2667 GCA_033721835.1 Halofilum sp. (in: g-proteobacteria)
CCCACCCGGCGCTCGCCGGCAACGGTCTCCTTCACCAGCGCGATGGTGACGGCCATGCGAACTCTCCTGCTATTGATGAGCGGTGCCGCGACCGGAAGCGGCGGCCGTGAAACCGGAGTACGGCGATACGCGAAAGGGCCGCCAGATGCGTGTTTGCGGCCCGTCGGGCGCCAGCCTACAATGCCGCACCCCGCATTTCCACCGATCTCCTGCCCGGAAACCGAGACCTTGTCCGACTTCATCGACGAGCCTGACTACGTCCACGGCTCAAAGGATTCGACCGGTGTGCTGATGGTGAACCTCGGTACCCCCGAGGCGCCGACGGCCCCGGCGTTGCGCCGCTACCTGGCCCAGTTTCTCGGCGATCCGCGCGTGATCGAGTCGCCACGCTGGCTGTGGTGGCTGGTCCTGCACGGCATCGTCCTGCGCACCCGGCCGCGCAAGGTGGCCCACGCCTACGCCGAGATCTGGGAGGATGGGGGGTCGCCGCTGATGGTGACCAGCCGCCGTCAGTGTGCGGCGCTGCAGCAGGAACTCGAGCGGCGCATGCCCGGTCCGGTGCACGTCGAGCTGGGCATGAGCTACGGCGAGCCGTCGATCCCCAGCGCCCTGAAGCGGTTGCGGGAAAAGGGCGCGCGCCGGATCGTGCTGCTGCCGCTGTACCCGCAGTACTCGGGCTCGACCACCGGTTCCGTGTTCACGGCCACGGTCGACGAACTGCGGCAGTACCGCCGGGTCCCGGAGTTCCGCTTCATCGAGCACTATGCCGACGATCCGGCCTACATCGAGGCCCTCGCGGCCTCGGTGCGCCGTTACCGGGAGCAGCACGGCGCCGGCGACCTGCTGCTGATGTCGTTCCACGGTGTGCCGAAGCGCTACCTGATGAGCGGCGACCCGTATCACTGCCTGTGCCACAAGACCGCCCGGCTGGTCGCCGAACGCCTCGGCCTCGAGGATCACGAGTGGAAGCTCACCTTCCAGTCGCGCTTCGGCCGCGAGCCCTGGCTGCAGCCCTACACCGACGAGACGGTCGAGGCCCTGGGCCGCGACGGGCTCAAGCGGCTCGATGTCATCTGCCCCGGCTTCGCCGCCGACTGCCTGGAGACGCTGGAGGAGATCGCGATGCAGAACCGCGACGCCTTCCAGGACGCCGGCGGTGGCGACTTCCACTACATTCCCTGCCTCAACGACGACCCCGAGCACGTCGCGGCCCTGGCCGGCCTGGTCGAACGCCACACCATGGGCTGGCCCGAGACCGACAGCTCCGAGCCGCGCCCCGACGAGGCAGACCGCAAGGCGTCGCGCGAGCGCGCCCTCGCGCTCGGAGCCGAAAAATAAAAGAACCACAGATGAACACAGATGGACACAGATGCTGCCGCCCATGGCGTGGCCGCGTGTCAGGTTTCTGTTGCGGAGCCGTCGGTGGCTGACCCGTCGTCGGATGAACCACGAATGAACACGAATGGACACGAATAGTCCCGCGTCGTGCGCTGGGGCGTGTCGGAGCTTCACTGGGGACCGCATCGACTGCGGTTGGTCCGGAGGGATTCCGTCATTGCGAGGAGCGTAGCGACGAAGCAATCCAGTAACGTGGTTGGCGAAGCACTGGATTTCTTCGCTGCGCTCGCAATGAGGTCGTAGGTGCGCTTTTGCGAAGCAAACGCGTACTCTTCCGTTGCAACCGCGCGTACGCGTTCGCCTGCGGCGAAAGCGCACCTACGGGCTCTTCTATTCGTGTTTATTCGTGTTCATTCGCGGTTCGCTTTTCTTGGCGATCGGAACACGGTGTCCCACTAGCGCGGCTCTGACACGCTCGCCGCCGGCGGGCGGCAGCATCTGTGTCCATCTGTGTTCATCTGTGGTTCTGTCAGTCCTGGGCCCCGGAGGTATCGACCGGGCAGGCCGGCAGCTCGCAGCGGTCGCCGTAGCCGGTCACGGTCATCGAGCCGATCTCTTCCAGCGTGTCCTTCGGGCCCGGGTCGTCAGGGGACAGGGCGACGGCGCAGCGGGCGGCGGCGCGGGCGGCGGTGCCGCAGCCAGTCGCGGCCAGGGCGTAGGCGAGGTTGTTCCAGCCGGCGCTGCGCCGGGGCGCGCGCAGCACGGCCTCGGTGAAGGCATCGCGGGCGGCGTCCGGGTCGTCGGCCGCGTAGGCGGCGTTGCCGCGGGCCAGCCAGGCCTCGATCGTGCCTGGCCAGCGTTGGGTCGCCGTGCGGTAGCCGGTCATGGCCGCCGTGCGGTTGCCGGTCTGCTCCAGCTCGTTGACGACCTGCAGCCAGCGCAGCGGCTCCGCCGTTGCCGGCAGTTCATCCGGCGGCACGATCACCTGCGCCCAGCGGCCGGAGCGCTGCCAGGTCCGCTCGAACGTCGCGAGCGGCGTGATCCGCCGCCGCTCCCGGCCCGAGCGCAGGATCACGTGGCCCGCCTCGAGGTCGTAGCCGACCACGACCGCGAAGTGCCACTGCGGGAACCAGTCGAACAGCAGGTTCTGCATCACCAGCACCGGCCGGCCGGCGGCGACCTCGCGCAGCACGGCGTCGAGTTCGGGCTGCAACGGGACCGGCACCAGCTCGCGGCTGCGTACCGCCGCGCGGATCTCGGTACGCAGCGTGCCCTGGCGGGCAGGCACATAGACCTCGTCGAGCAACTGCTCGGGCGTGTCCGCCCGGC
>JAWWAE010000228.1:0-2606 GCA_033721835.1 Halofilum sp. (in: g-proteobacteria)
GACACCGGCGACCGGGTCGAACTGGTGGTCGCGCGCGAGGACGACGCCTGACCGCCCGCGGCAGTTGTGCACAGGACATTGATCGGCAACAACCATGGGCGGGCGTTGGCAAGCTGCAATCGGTGTTCCGGATGCCCTTGTTTTCCCGGGAAAAATCGTTGGCGCGCGCTGCCAGTCAAAGGGTCAGGCCGGCCCCGGGGCGCCCGGCGGCGCGCCGTTTCCCGGATTCATCCACAGAGTTGTCCACAGGGCCCCGCGGGGGTTGTAGCCACGTCGCCAAGCGACTAGAATCGCGCTCCTTTTCCCCGCGCGACAGCTCCGAGGTAGGGCGCGATGAAGTCCGAGATCCACCCACAGTACGACAAGGTCACCGTGACCTGCGGTTGCGGCAACACCTTCGAGACCCGCTCGACCGCCGGGCACGACCTGCACATCGAGGTCTGCTCGAACTGCCACCCGTTCTTCACGGGCAAGCAGCGGATCGTCGATACGGCCGGCCAGGTCGACAAGTTCCGCCGCCGCTACGGCAAGTAGCCACGCCGGCGGTCCGGCCGCCGTGTTCCCCGGCAGAATCCCCCGCAAGGCGCCCCTCTGGGGCGCCTTGCTGTTTGCGCTGGCGCTGCCGGCGCAGGCCCTCGAGTGCCCACCCGACCGCATCGACCGGCGCGCCCGCGTCGCGCATGTCTTCGACGGCGACACCGTCCGCCTGGCGGACGGGACGCCGGTGCGCTTCATCGGCATCAACACCCCCGAGCACGGCCGCGACGGCGCCCCCGACGAGCCATTCGCCGCGGCCGCGACCGCCGCCCTGCGCGAACTGCTGGCCGCGCACGGGCAGCGCCTGGCGCTGCGCCTCGGCGCACAGCGGCGGGACCGCCACGATCGGCTGCTCGCGCATGCCTACCTGCCGGACGGCCGCAGCATCAGCCGCATCCTGCTCGAGCACGGTCTGGCGCTGCACATCACCGTGCCGCCCGACACCTGGAACCACCGCTGCTACGCCGCCGCCGAGCGGGCCGCGCGGGCGGGCGGGCGCGGGCTCTGGGAGCACCCGCGCTATCGTGGCGTGGCGGCCGCGGCGCTGCCGCCGGACGCCGCCGGCTTCCGCGTGGTCGAGGGGCGGGTGCGCCGCGTCGGCGAGAGCGGCCGCGCCTGGTGGCTGGAGCTCGACGGGCTGACCCTGCGGCTGGCGAAGGCCGATCTGGCATACTTCGAGGGCACCGACCCGCGAGACCTGTTGGATGTCCGCATCCGGGTACGGGGCTGGATCTACCGCGTGCGTGGCGAGGCACGAATGAACCTGCGCCACCCGGACGCGCTGGAACACCTGAGCTGATGCAAGCCTGCCGCCGCCTCTCTGCCGCCATGCTGATCGCGCTCGCGGGCACGCTGGCGGCCTGCGCCACCAACCCGGTCACCGGCGAGCCGGACTTCGTGCTGATGTCGGAGGTCGAGGAACGCCGGCTGGGTGCGCGCTACCACAAGCAGATCCTCGCCGAGCAGCGGGTGTACGACGACCCCGAGCTGCAGTCGTACGTCGACCGGATCGGCCAGCGGCTGGCGCGCAAGAGCCATCGACCCGAACTCGGCTACCAGTTCACCGTGCTCGACGACGACTCGGTCAACGCCTTCGCCCTGCCGGGTGGGTACATCTACATCACGCGCGGCATCATGGCCTACTTCGACTCCGAGGCGGAGCTGGCCGGCGTGCTCGGCCACGAGATCGGTCACGTCACCGCCCGGCACTCGGTGCGCCAGTACAGCACCGCCACGGCGACCGGCATCCTCGGCTCGATCCTGCTGGCCGAGGCCGGTGCCGGCCGTGCCGGCCAGCAGCTGTTCGACATCGTGCACACGGCGGCGATCCGCGGCTATGGTCGCGAGCACGAACTCGAGTCCGACCGCCTGGGCGCCCAGTACCTCGCTCGCGCAGGCTACGACTCGCAGCAGATGCTAGAGGTGGTACGCATCCTCAAGGACCAGGAGCTCTACGAGATCCACCGCGCGCGGGAGGAGGGACGCGAGCCGCGGGTGTACCACGGCGTGTTCTCCACCCACCCGGACAACGACACGCGGCTGCAGGAGGTGATCCGGGCGGCGAAGAAGTTCGAGGTCGCAGACGCGCGGCCGCCCGGCGAGGAAACCTATCTGCGCATGATCGAGGGCATGCCCTGGGGCCCGTCGGCGGATCAGGGCGTGATCGACGACCACGAGTTCCTGCATGGCCCGCTCGACGTCGCACTGCGCGCACCCAGGGGCTGGACCATCGTCAACCGGCCCGACCGGCTGATCTTCGAGGCCCCGGGCGGCAGGGCGGGCGTGATCGCCACGCTCGACAAGGCAGCCGTCACCGATGACCCGCGCAAGCGGCTGACCGACGAGGTGGGCGAGCTGGAACAGGGCCGGTCGCTGTCGGTGCACGGCCTCGATGGCTACACCGGCATCGCGATCGGCCGCACGCGGGCGGGCGCGGACCGGACCCGGTATGCGCTGATCATCAAGGGCGAGCAGGCCTGGTACTTTCGTGGCCTCGCCCCGGACAACGAGACCTTCGAGCGCCTCGACGACGAGTTCCTCGACATCATTCACAGCCTGCACGCGCTCAC
>JAWWAE010000229.1:0-2393 GCA_033721835.1 Halofilum sp. (in: g-proteobacteria)
ACTACACCGGCGCCAACTGGGGGATCGACCTGTCGGTGAGCGAAGGGCAGCAGGTCGATCTGCGCACCGTGCGGCCGGGGGATCCGGCGCCGGAGGGTCAGGGGGAGCTGGCGTTCCTGCGCGGCATCGAGGTGGGCCACATCTTCCAGCTCGGCACCAAGTACTCCGAGGCCATGGACGCACACGTCCTGGACGAGGACGGGCGGCCGGTCATCCTGTACATGGGCTGCTACGGCATCGGCGTGACCCGGCTGGTGGCCGCCGCGATCGAGCAGGGCAACGACGAGCGCGGCATCATCTGGCCGGCGGCGATCGCCCCGTTCGAGGTGGCGCTGGTGCCGATCAACCTGCACAAGTCGCACCGCCTGCGCACGGCGGTGGACGAACTCTACGAGCAGCTCCGCGCCGCCGGGATCGCGGTGCTGCTGGACGACCGCGAGGCGCGCCCCGGCGTCAAGTTCGCCGACATGGACCTGATCGGCATCCCGCATCGCGTCGTGCTGAGCGACCGCGGCCTCGATGCCGGCACCGCCGAGTACAAGCCGCGCGAGGCCGCGGAGCCCGAGGACGTCGCGCTCGACGGCGTGGCGGACCTGCTGCGCGAGCGCCTCGCCGGCGCGGGCGACATGCGATGAGCACCGAGCCGCTGTTCCGGGACCGACCCTACGACACCGAGTTCGACGCCCGCGTGGTCGCGGTCGCCGACGGTGGCGTCGTGCTCGACTGCACGCTGTTCTACCCGCAGGGCGGCGGCCAGCCCGGCGACCGGGGCACGCTCGCCGTCGACGGCGGCGCGACGCTGGCGGTGGTCGACACCCGCAAGGGCGAGGACGGCGCAATCGTCCACTGCCTGGCGGAGGACGCGGCGCCGCTATCGCCGGGCGCCCGGGTGCACGGCCGCATCGACTGGGCGCTGCGCTATCCGCGCATGCGCATGCACACCTGCATGCACCTGCTCTCGGTCGCGGTCCCGGCGCCCGTCACCGGCGGCGCGCTGTCCGAGGAACGCGGCCGGCTCGACTTTGACCTGCCCGAGACCACGCTCGACCGCGAGCAGGTCACCGCGGCGCTGAACGAGCTGATCGCGCGCGACGACCCGGTCACGACCGAGTGGATCACGCCGGAGGAGCTGGCCGCGCGGCCGGAGCTGGTCAAGACCATGAGCGTGCAGCCGCCCATGGACGCCGGCCCCGTGCGGCTGGTACGGATCGGCGAGCTCGACCTGCAGCCCTGCGGCGGCACCCACGTGGCGCGCACCGGCGAGATCGGCCGCGTCCGGGTCGCCAAGATCGAGAAGAAGAGCCGCCACAACCGCCGCGTCGCCATCGTCTTCGATGACGACTGAGCCCGTGCCGGCGCGCGGCCGGCGCCGCTGGCTGCCGCTCGGCCTCTGGCTCGCCAACGTCGGCGCCATCCTGCTGCTGACCCTGACCGGTGGCCCGCTGCGCAGCGGCCTGCTGCGCATCGTCCCGGAGGCGACCGTGACCGTCGGCTGGCTGGTGCTCGCCGGCCTCGCGCTGGCCTTCGCCGCGTGGCTGTTTCACGCCGGCCGCCATGCCCCGCCCGCGCGCAGCCTGCTCGCCACTGCGGCCGTCGCCGCGATGCTGGCCTGGGCGCTGACCATCCACCTGCCCAGCGAGCGCATGCACCTGCTGCTGTTCGGCACGCTCGGCCTCACCGCGACCGCGGCCCTCGGCCCCCGGGCCGGGTTGGTGTTCGTGCTGGCGTGGGCCGGCGTCGACGAGCTGATCCAGCTCTACCTCCCGGACCGCGTCGCCGACTGGACCGACGTCGGCCTCAACGCCGCCTCCGCCGTCGCCGGCTGGCTGGTGGCGTTCGCCCACCGCGGCATCCCGGCCCGATCCGACCCGCCCGCCGACCCACCCGCGTAGGCCGGTGTTCGCGCCAGCGAATGCCGGCGCGTTGCACCTGGGCGCGCAACGGGGCGCCGGAAGGTTGTGGGTCCGGCTTCAGCCGGACGCGTTTTCGCGAGCTACCCGGCAAGCGCATGGCCGATTGCGACCCCGGGGTTCCGCTCGCCCGCGGGGCGAGCGGGTCCCTTTCTTGTGGCGACAAGAAACGGACGAAAGAAGCGCTCCCCCGGCGCCGTCGGTCCACCTGCCGGTGGAACCGGCAGGCGGACCGCCCTGCGCGCGGCCGGCCTCGACGGGTCCGGCCGACAGCACACTCCCTGTGCTGACGGCCGGTGGCCGCGTCCCTGCGGCCACCGCGCTGCGCGCGGCCTTCTCCGCCGGTCCCGCCCGTGCTCGGCGGCCCCGACGGCTAAGGCCACCCCCATCAAGTCGATGGCCATTGCTTCCTGACGCGGGCGGCTTTGGCCGTTTGGCGCGCCGAGCATCGCAGGGGCGAGCGGATCAGGCCCGAAGGGGGCC
>JAWWAE010000230.1:0-2163 GCA_033721835.1 Halofilum sp. (in: g-proteobacteria)
GACGGCGTGCACGCCGTGCAGATGGAGCTGGCGCAACGCGCCTACCTGCACGAGGCGCCGCCTTGGGACTTCGACCCGGAGCGGGCGGCGGGGATCCGCCCCGTGCTGCGCAACGTGCTGCAATCCATGCTCGACTGGGCCCGAGCCTGAGCGAGCGGGGACGCCGATGAGCTGGGACATCCTCTTCACCGACTGCCGGGCGGCGACCATGACCGGCGGCGAGCCCTGGGGCGCGATCGACAACGCCGCGATTGCGGTGCAGGACGGCCGCATTGCCTGGATCGGTGAGCACGACGACCTGCCCACGCAGCAGGCCGATCACGTCGAGTCGCTCGACGGTCGCTGGGTCACGCCGGGGCTGGTCGACTGCCACACCCACCTGGTGTTCGGCGGCGACCGCGCCGGCGAGTTCGAGCTGCGGCTGGAGGGTGCGGGCTACGAGGAGATCGCCCGTGCCGGCGGCGGGATCCTGTCGACGGTGCGCGACACGCGGGCCGCCGGCGAGGAGGAGCTGTTCGCGGACGCGCGCTGGCGGGTCGAGGGCCTGCTGGCCGAGGGCGTGACCACGCTGGAGATCAAGTCCGGCTACGGCCTCGACACCGACAGCGAGCTGAAGATGCTGCGCGTCGCCCGGCGGCTGGGGCGGGAGCTGCCGGTCACCGTGCGCGCGACCTGCCTCGCGGCGCACGCGATCCCGCCGGAGTACAGCGACGACGCCGACGGCTACATCGACCGGGTCTGCGAGGAGATCCTGCCAGCGGCCGCCGAGGCCGGCCTGGCCGACGCGGTCGATGCCTTCTGCGAGCGCATCGCCTTCAGTATCGAGCAGACCGAGCGCGTGTTCCGGGCCGCGCAGGCACTCGGCCTGCCGCTGCGGCTGCACGCCGAGCAGCTGTCCGACCAGGGCGGTGCCGGGCTCGCCGCCCGCTACGGTGCGCTGTCGGCCGATCACCTCGAGTACCTGTCGGAGCCCGACATCCGCGCCATGGCGGCTGCCGGTACCACGGCGGTGCTGCTGCCCGGCGCCTTCTACACCCTGCGCGAGACGCGGCTGCCGCCGATTGCGAAACTGCGCGAGCACGGCGTGCCGATGGCGGTCGCCACCGACGCCAACCCGGGCAGCTCGCCGGCACTGTCACTGCTGCTGATGCTGAACATGGCCTGCACCCTGTTCCGCCTCACGCCGGAGGAGGCGGTCGCCGGCGCCACCCGGCACGCCGCCCGCGCGCTCGGCCTGGCCGACGAGATCGGCACCCTCGAGGTCGGCAAGCGCGCCGACCTCGCCCTCTGGGACATCGACCAGCCGGCCGAGCTCGCCTACTGGCTCGGCGGCAATCCCTGCGCGGGCGTCATTCGTGGTGGCGAGTGGGTGAATCTGTGAACCGCGGATGAACGCGAATGAACGCGAATGGGCGCGTCAGTGGATGCGGCGCGTCGGAGCTTCGCTGGCAGTGCTTCGCCGCCGAACGCGTTGCAGGAACCACGAATAAACACGAATGGACACGAATATAAGGACGGGGTCGCAAGGATGACGTAGGTGCGCTTTTGCGAAGCAAACGCGTACGCCCGCCCCGCAACGATACGTACGCGTTCGCCTGCGGCGAAAGCGCACCTACACCGTCATTGCGAGCGCAGCGAAGCAATCCAGAACCGGTGGCATTCACGATTCTGGATTGCTTCGTCGCTTCGCTCCTCGCAATGACGGAAATAGATTCGTGTCCATTCGTGTTTATTCGTGGTTCTTCAATGCCCGCCGGCGGCGATACGCTCCAGGCTCCGCACTGACTGGGCCGGGCCACTAACGCGGCCATATTCGCGTTCATTCGCGTTCATTCGCGGTTCCCTGCTCTGCCTTCAGCAGCTCGCTTGCCGTCTGTTCGAAGGTGCCCTGCTCGATCGCATCCCGCAGCCGCTGCATCAGTCTTTGGTAATAGTGCAGGTTGTGCAGGGTGTTGAGCCTGGCGCCGAGGATCTCGCCGCACTTGTCGAGGTGGTACAGGTAGGCCCGGCTGTAGTGTTGGCAGGTGTAGCAGTCGCACTCGGGGTCGAGCGGACCGGTGTCGGTGCGGTGGCGGGCGTTGCGCAGCTTGACCACGCCCTGCGAGGTGTAGAGGAAGGCGGTGCGGGCATGCCGGGTCGGGATCACGCAGTCGAACATGTCGA
>JAWWAE010000231.1:0-1887 GCA_033721835.1 Halofilum sp. (in: g-proteobacteria)
AGCAGTTCGACCGTGTGCCCGTGGCGGCGGAAGCGCTTCACGGTCACCTCGTCGTCGAGCCGGGCGACCACGATGCGGCCGTTGTCCGCCTCGGCGGCGCGGTGCACCGCGAGCAGGTCGCCGTCGAGGATGCCGGCGTCGCGCATGCTCTCGCCGTGCACCCGCAGCAGGTAGTCGGCCCGCGGGTGGAACAGGTCGGCGGCCAGCCGGTAGCGGCCCTCGACGTTCTCCGCGGCGAGGATCGGCGAGCCGGCCGCGACCCGCCCGACCAGCGGCACGCCACCGTCGAAGTCGCCGAGCAGGCGGATGCCGCGCGAGGCGCCGCGGGTCAGTTCCAGCGCGCCCTTGCGCTCGAGCGCGCGCAGGTGGCTCTCGGCCGCGTTGGCGGAGCGGAAGCCGAGCCGGCGGGCGATCTCGGCGCGCGTGGGCGGGTGGCCGTGTTCCTCCAGGTGGTCCCGGATCAGCTCCAGGATCTCCTGCTGGCGGGGTGTGAGCTCGATCATGGCTGTCTTTTTGTACAGTATCCGGCTGTCATTATATCCAGTATCGGGGCCGACGCAAGCCGGCCCGGACCGCCGCCGCGGGCCGTTCATCGCCCCCGGCCTTGGTGATAGGATGGCCGCTGTCCACGCATTGCGCCGCCCCTGACGTGCGGTCACCGGGAGCGGCGTCACCGACCTCCATGCCTGTGTGAAACGGACCGGCGAAGCGCGTCCGCGCAGTGGTCCCCACGGAGATACCCGATGGCAGACAAGAAGCAGGACACGGCAACCCTGACGACGGCCGACGGCAAGAGCGCCGAGCTGCCGGTCTACAACGGCACCTACGGCAATCCCTGCATCGACATCCGCTCGATGCCGAAGTCGACCGGGGCCTTCACCTACGACCCGGGGTATGCCACCACCGCCAGTTGCCAGAGCGCGATCACCTACATCGACGGCGAGAACGGCGTCCTGATGTATCGCGGCTATCCGATCGAGCAGCTGGCCGAGAATTCGACCTTTCTCGAGGTCTGCTACCTGCTGATGTACGGGGAGTTGCCGAACGAGCAGCAGATGCACTGGTTCGACGACTCGATCAAGCACCACAGCATGATCCACGAGGCCATGCGGCGCTTCTACGAGGGCTTCCGCCACGACGCCCACCCGATGGCCATCATGCAGACGACCACGGCGGGCCTGTCGGCGTTCTACCACGACAAGATCGACGTCAACGATCCCGAGCATCGCGACATCTGCGCCCACCGGCTGATCGCGAAGATGCCGTCGATGGCGAGCTATGCCTACAAGTACTCGATCGGCCAGCCGTTCCTGTACCCGCTGAACCACCTGGGATTCGTCGAGAACTTCCTGCGCATGATGTTCGGCGTGCCGGCCGAGGAGTACGAGGTCAATCCGGTATTCCTGCGCGCGCTCGAGCTGATCATGATCCTGCACGCCGACCACGAGCAGAACGCCTCGACCTCGACCGTGCGCCTGGTCTCGAGCTCGGGCGCCAACCCGTTCGCCAGCGTGGCCTCCGGCATCGCCTCGCTCTGGGGCCCGGCCCACGGCGGCGCCAACGAGGCCGTGATCAACATGCTCGAGGCGATCACGGAATCGGACAAGACGGTCGACGACTTCATGAAACGGGCCAAGGACAAGAAGGACCCGTTCAAGCTGATGGGCTTCGGCCACCGCGTATACAAGAACTACGACCCGCGCGCGAAGATCATCCGCCAGGCGTGCCACGACCTGCTGCAGGAACTGGGCGAGGACAACGAGAACCAGCCGCTGTTCGAGACCGCGATGGAGCTGGAGCGGATCGCGCTCGAGGACGACTACTTCGTGCAGCGCAAGCTCTATCCGAACGTCGACTTCTACTCCGGCATCATCCTGCGCGCGATGG
>JAWWAE010000232.1:0-1874 GCA_033721835.1 Halofilum sp. (in: g-proteobacteria)
ATGAACGCCTCGGCCGTACGGCCATCGGCGAGCGGGATCTCGCGCAGCTCGTATTCGTTCCACTCGTACCAGGCGATCATCGTCTTCTCGAACCGGCTCAGGTCGCTGATCAGCAGACAGTCCAGTTGGGTCTCCGGCTCGCTGGCGAACAATCCGGGAAAGCCGGTACCGGCGCGCACCTCCCAGGTCGAGTATCCCTGCACGGTCACGTGCTCCCAGCGCGTAGCGTCCATCGAGCGGCCCGTCACCACCTCGAACACGGCGGGATCGCGCAACGAGGCATAGAACAGGGTCGGATGACCCAGGCTGATGCGGGCACCGGCGAGGAAGTTCCTGTGGTCCTCTGCAAGCCCCTCCCCCGGATCGCTGACGGGGTAAAACCGGTCGTGCTGTAATCGCATCGCGGAGGATCACCGTGGCTACAGGGTTCGGAGGGAGAGCCGAGGCTGGCTCGGGCACCGCGCCGGCACCCCACGAGCCGGCCGCAAGATTATCCGGAGCGCCCCCGGACAATGCAAAACCGGGCCGGGCACCGTCGCCCCCGCGCAAGGCGGTCGGTTGCCGCCGACACGGAGGCGCTCGCCCGCATCCGGGCGAAGATGCCGGCCTGCCGGGCCACGGCCCGGACTCGCCGGCGCGGGCGCAACCGGCCTGCGCGCTGCCGCGGCGCCGGACCGCATCCCTCTCGGCGCCCGGTGGGCACACGCTTTATGCTGGTTGTCGCCATGACGGTGGAAGTTTCGAGCGCCCTGCCCCGCGCCGGAGCGGCGGACACGTTATCGAGGGAGTACTGAACGATGCCGAACCCGATCCCCGATCGCGCGCAGGTCGTCATCATCGGCGGCGGCGCCGTCGGCTGTTCCGTCGCCTATCACCTCGCGCACCGCGGCTGGACCGACGTGCTGCTGCTGGAGCGCGACCAGCTCACCAGCGGCACCACCTGGCATGCCGCCGGCCTGTTCGGCCAGCTGCGCGCGACCCCGAACCTGACGAAGCTGGCCCGCTACGGCGCCGACCTGTTCGCCGAGCTCGAGGCCGAGACCGGGCTCTCCACCGGCTTCCTGCAGCGCGGCTCGATCATGCTGGCCGGTTCGGATGACCGCTGGGAGGAACTCAAGCGCGCCCACTCGACCGCCAAGTGCTTCGGGCTGGAAACGGAGCTGTGGTCGGCCGAACAGATCCTCGAGCGCTGGCCGCTGATGAATCCCGAGGGCGTGCGCGGCGGCATCTGGTCGGCGAAGGACGGGCAGTTGAACCCGACCGACCTCACCCAGGCCCTGGCGAAGGGCGCGCGCCAGCTCGGCGTCGAGATCCGTGAACGCACCCCGGTGCGGGGCATCGCCGCGCGCGACGGCCGGGTCGCGGGCGTGGACACCGACGCGGGCTTCGTCGAGACCGGCTGTGTGGTCAACTGCGCCGGCATGTGGGGCCGCCAGGTCGGGCGCATGGTCGGGGTCGACGTCCCGCTGCACGCGGCCGAGCACTTCTACGTCGTCACCGAGAACCTGGCCGAGGCACCGGGCGCGCTGCCGGTGCTGCGCGACCCGGATCACGCCATCTACTTCAAGGAGGACGCCGGCAAGCTGCTGGTCGGGATGTTCGAGCCGGTCGCCAAGCCGTGGGGCATGGACGGGATCCCGGAGGACAGCTCGTTCACGCAGTTGCCGGACGACTGGGAGCACCTGGCGCCGCAGCTCGAGGCGGCGATGGAACGGGTGCCGGCGATCGGCGAGGCCGGCATCCAGTGGTTCTTCAACGGCCCCGAGAGCTTCACTCCGGACGACCGCTACCTGCTGGGCGAGACGCCGGAACTGCCCGGCTTCTTCGTCGCCTGCGGCTTCAACTCGATCGGCGTGCAGTCGGCCGGTGGCGTC